>PMZS01000337.1 GCA_003170115.1 Spirochaetaceae bacterium | reverse complement strand
TTTATTTTGTGTCAGCTCCTTAGTGAAATAACAAAGATCGGATTTTGGAAGAAACCAGTACGATTGAAATATGCTGAAGCAGCGTACGGGCTGCTGAATCTTTGCCCAGAGGAGTTGAAAAAAGAGTTGTATGAAATATGCGTGTATGAATCCGGAAGAGCCACCTTTGAGACGGCGTTTTGGTACCTTGACCCACAAAAAGCATCTGCGGTGGATGAGGAAAAGGTTACATGCCCAGCACTTATCCTTGCAGGCAAAGAAGATCGAATTGTCCCTATAGCCATTGCCAGAAGAATCGCAAAAAAGTACCAGGCAATTTGCTCGTATAGGGAACTGGACAACCACGCCCACTGGCTGCTAGCAGAACCTGGGTGGGAAGCTATAGCAAGAGTGGCAGAAGAATGGATAAGATCAATAGTGTAATTGCCAAGAAATTAGAGAATAGAAATCACGGAAATCAATCTACCATGGTCATAACAAATCGTTGGAGTTGTTCGCCTGGGGGCTTCTCGGAACGGTCAGCGGGTACCCGAAAACTGTGAATACATGTCTTCGGGCGGGGCGCCAACTCAACTCTATGTTGGGCTGCGCCAAGATCGCGTATAGTGAGGAATACCGATGAATGAGAATGATGAACTGAAGGGGAAAAACACATTGGTGACCGGCGGAAGCCGGGGAATCGGACGGCAAGTTGCGCTCGCTCTTGCACGGCAAGGCGTAAACGTAGCACTGAACTACAACAGGACCGAAAGTGAAGCGAAGAGCATTCAGTCAGAAGTTGAAAAATGCGGAGTTCGGTGCATTGCAGTGCAAGCAGATGTATCAAAAGGTCCGGAAGTGGAAAGAATGATAGCTACAGTTGAAAGGGAACTTGGTACTGTGCAGATTCTAATTAACAATGCTGGAATTTCCAAACTACAACCCCTGGATGAGATACTCGAAAATGATTGGGATGAAATCATTGACACAAACCTGAAGTCTGCATTTCTTGTTTCGCAGGCTGTGCTTTCTCAAATGAGATCAAACCACTGGGGCCGGATTATTATGATGTCTTCTGTTGCAGCTCAGACTGGAGGTGTTATTGGACCGCATTATGCTGCATCCAAAGCTGGGATGATAGGCTTGACTCATTCATACGCAGCGCTGTTGGCAAAGGAAGGGATCACTGTAAATGCTGTCGCGCCTGCGTTAATCGCCACGGAAATGATGGCCCAGAACAAGAAGGCGAGACCCGACCTGATTCCAATTGGCCGATTTGGTACCATCGAAGAGGTGGCAGATGTAGTCATTATGCTTGTCAGAAACGGATACATTACAGGACAGACCGTAAACGTCAATGGCGGATGGTATATGAGTTGATCAGGCTCAGCCCAACAAATCGCTGCAGTTGTCGCCTTGAGCTCCTGCTTTGATTCGAATCGACTGGGCCTGCTTCAAAATAAGGGGCCATGGGATGATGCGGCGGGACGCCCGCTCAACCCTATGGCAGGTTTCTCAAGGGGTTGCATTATAGTGTTGGAGGCGAATGCATGGCGGGGAGATGCCGCTGACCAGGTTTCCACAAGCTGGTTCTCGTTGTATGCTGACCTGGAATGGCTGCATCCCGGGTCCTGATCATCAGGCTGCCCTGCCACAAGGTGTTCCCCACGGGACCGCTGTACCTTCTGTCCGCCCTCAATCGCGGCACGCCGCGGCCCCGTCTTCATATGCTCGACCTGGCCCTCTGCGAACCTGCAGCCCGGATGCGCCTGGTCAGGGAGGGCGCGCTGGAGTTCCAACCGGACGCGATCGCGTTCTCATGGCGGGACATGCAAATATTCTCTCCGCAAGACCTGGATGGGGCGATGAGGGATGCCTTTGTCTTCTTTCACGACCCCTCCCTGCTCCACAAGGCGGGCGCGGCATTTCACGGGGTCGCGGATATCATGATCTACAAGTCAGCGATCGCCCGCAATATCGGCATCGTCAGGCGAACGGCGGCCCTGTCTCCCTCGACGCAGATTGCCCTGGGCGGGCCCAGCATCAGGATTTTCGGCGACAGGGTCCGCGCGCGGCTGCCGAAACGAGTGCGTGTATTCCCGGAAGGCGGATTGGAGACATTCTTCCAGTACCTCGGCATCATGCCGCCCGCGGACCTCATAGAGCCAGATGTGAGCCTCGAGGACGTGGAGGAAGCCTTCCCGCAGTGGCAGTCCTACCGCGGCGAGGTGGTGGGTGTGCAGACCAAGCTGGGCTGCCCCCACAAATGCCTCTATTGCCTGTACGGGTTCCTTGAGGGCAGGGCGGTGCGACGGCGCGATCCCGCCCGAGTCCTGCGGGAGATCGCCGGCTTTGCGCGTCGCTGGGGTTCGAAAAGGTTCTGGTTCGCGGATGCACAATTGCTCAGCGATCGCCGGGATCATGATCACCTCGGCGCGATACTGGACGGCATCATGACTCAGGGTCTGGACCTGCAGTGGTCGGGGTACATGAGGATCCACGAGATCCAGCCCGCCCTCGCGTCGCTCATGGTGCGCTCGGGACTTCACGATCTGGAGGTTTCTCTCAACTCAGGTGCGCAGCCCGTGATCGACGAGCTGAAACTTGGGTTCACCGTGGAACAGGTGATCAGGGGATTTGAGGTTCTGAAAAACGCCGGCTACACCGGCAGGGTACTGGTGAACCTTTCCCTGAACGCACCCGGGGAGACGCGGGAGACTCTCCTGCAGACTATATCCACTGTTCGGCGCATCAAAGAAATCTTCGGGAACTCGCGCGTCGTCCCGGTCGTATTTTTCCTTGCGATCCAGCCCCACACGGGGCTGGAGACCCGTGCCCTCGCGGATCGCCGCCTTCGGCAGGGGTACAATCCTCTCTCCGTGATGCCCTGGGACGTCCTGCGCCTGATCTACAATCCTCCTCCCCTGGGTTCGCTCATCGGGCGCGCATGCGCCACGTCTTTTGCCCGTGGGGGGGACGACGTTGGGGAGAATGTCCTGCGTATGATAGAATCGGAGCTTCAGAAGAGGTAGGAGGCGGCCATGGAGACCGTGCGCTCTGAGCTGAGCATGAAGCTGAAGGAGTTTTTCGGACTCTCGCGGATGACCCATTCCGTGCTGGACATCGCGCATCCCGCCCTTGGGGCGATCCTGGTCTTCGGCGGCACCCCACGTCCCTTTACCATCGTCATCGGGCTTCTCGCCGCATTCTCGGGTTACACCGCGGTCTTCGCCCTCAACGACCTGTTGGACTGCAAGGTCGACTGCGAGAAGCTCGGGGGGTACAGCGGCAAACGGGAGTGCTTCGACCTGGATTCGGTGGGTCTTCGCCACCCGCTCGCGCAAGGGGGTATCGCCTACCGCGCGGCGCTGGGCTGGGTCCTCTTCTGGGGCGTGCTCGCCCTGGGCTTCGCGTTCCTGCTGAACCCGATCTGCAGCCTTCTCATGGCGGCGGCCGCTGGCCTGGAGGCGGGATACTGCCGCTTGCTTCGCGTAACGCACTGGAAGACGATCCTCTCGGGTCTCATGGTCGCGGTGGGAGGGATGGCCGGTGTCTTCGCCGTGACCAGTGCCCCACCGGCGGCCATGGTTGTTGTGTTCGCGCTCTGGGCCTTCACGTGGGAAATGGGCTGCAGGAACATTCCCAACGATTGGAGCGATCTGGAGGAGGACACGGCGCTGCGGATCAAGACGATGCCGGTGCGCTTCGGCAGGCCTGCCACTTCACGCCTCTCCTTTGCTTTTGCCTGCGTGACCATCGCATCGAGCCTGCTGTTTCCATTCGCCATCCCCATGCGATTCGCTCCGGTGTTCCAGGCGGGCGCACTTGCCGCGGGAATCATCCTGCTTGTCATCCCTGGCGTCCGCTGGCTCAGCGACCAGCAGACGAAATCCGCGATGCTTTTCTTCAACCGGGCGTGCTTCTATCCCCTCGCGGTGTTTGTCGTTGCGGGAATACTTGTGCTCATCTGAACGGCCCGAATGACAAAGGGCCGCAACCGCATAGGTATTCTCTCCCTGGGGGCAGCCTTTGTCGGCTTCCTCTTCGTCACCTTCCAGCCCTGGCTCGGGCTGGAACGTATATTGCTCTTCGGCGGTCTCAGCCTCCGGACCCTCCTCTCCGCGTTTTTCGACGCCTCGCTCGTCGGGGCGTTGGCGGACTGGTTCGCGGTGACCGCCCTCTTCAAAAGCCCTCTCGGTGTCAGGCTGCCGCACACCGACATCATTGCGCGGAACAAGAACGCGATTGCCGAGGCGGTGCCGCGGTTTCTGACAAGCTTCGTAAGCGAGGAGAGGATCGCATCCGAGCTCGGGGTCGTCGACTTTGCCGGAAAGGTCGAGAAGCTCCTGGAACGGGGGGATGCACGGGACGGAATCAACGATTTCCTGCGTGCGCGCCTGGCCTCCCTCCTCGCAAACGTCGTGCGGTCCGGCGGCGAGCTTTCCGACGGATTCACGGCCGTCGTGAGGGAGATCATCGCGTACGCCGGGAACAGAGTCGACCCGGCATCCGCCGCCGGCGCGCTCCTTCGGTGGGGCCAGAGAGAAGGTGTTGACGAGCGCATCATCGAGGGCGGCGCGGAAGCCCTGCGTGCGGGGATCACGGGGAATGTCGAAACCCTTGTTGATACGCTCACGCCCCTGGTGAAAAGAAACGCCGGGTGGCAGGGTATTTTCGTCGGCCGTGGGACCATCGAACGGCTGCTCCGCGGGGCGCAGGAAGAACTCGAACGCGTGAGGGACGATCCCGCTCATGATCTGCGCCTGTTGATGGCGCGCAGGCTCCGGGACCTGTCCTCCCGGCTCTCGGGTGAGACACCTGATCCCGATCTGGTCCGGGAACGCCTCCGCGCCTGGTTCCAAAAGACCGTCGAAGATCCCGCCACTGCCACACGGGCCGCGGGATTCCTGGCCACGATATTCGACCGTCTTCGGGGGGCTGTCCAGGCGGAGAACACGGGCTTCGTGCAGGGCGTCCAGCGAGTGGAAGAGGTATTCATTTTTCAACTGAAGGCGAACGTCGAGTTCCGCGGCAGCTTCAACCGTGGATTGGCAGGCCTCGTTTCGAGCCTTATCGCGAAGAGCAGGCTCATCGAGGGCGTGACGGGCTATCTTGCGGGCCTTCTCAAGAACATCGATGAGCGCGAGTTTGTCGGCCGGATCGAAGATGCGGTGTGGAACGATCTTCAGTACATCCGGGTAAACGGCGCCGTGGTCGGGGGGATGGTCGGGATCGTGCTTGCGGTGTTCTCATTTCTTGTTCACCGCTAGAAAAGGAAAGCCGGGCCCGGTCCTGGCGTACTGGACCGCGCCCGGCAGATCACCTTCTACTCGATCGTGAAACCCTTTTTCGCCGCTTCGGCCTTGACCGAAGTGAGAATCGCCCGGTCCAGGCTGTTCGCGCCCGCACTGTTCTTCATCTGCTCCGCCACGTAGAGGCGGCGTTTTTCATTTGCGGCATTGATTTTTTCCTGCAGCGCCGTCCTGCGGGACACCATGCCCTGGACGTATTTCTCTTTCTGAGGAAGAGTCATCTTCCTCATCTCCACGGGCAGGTCCTCGTCCTTCAGCGAGCCCAGGGTGACGGTCTTGTGCGTGATCGCATCCGCCAGGTCCCAGCCCGAATTGGAGTACGCCCCCTGGGCTTTTGCCACGGAGCGCTGTACGGTGGCCTCCGCGCCCATCGAGGCGGCGTTCGAATCCTGCGCGGCCTGCCTCTCTTTCAGCGCCTCACCCCTGCTGCCATAGCCCAGGTAGGTAGCGTTCAACTGATCCCCCAGGGTCACGATGTCCTTGTCGAACGGCGTCGTGATGTTCACCACGGCCTCGTCCTGGTCGATGCTCATGTACCGGCCGTCGGCCCGGTCGGCCCCGTCCTTCCAAAGCGTGGAGACCCCTTCGTCGAACGAACCGCAGAACACGGTATTCACGATGATTCCCTTCCTGATCGCCTTTGCGGCCGAGGCCGCGTAGGCGACCGGCCCCTGCGTGAAGGGCTCGTTGCCGGCAATGTAGATGACCTTCAGGACATCGCCCGCGCGGCTCCATGAGAGGCGGTCGACCGCACGGTCGATCACCATCCCGCAGTACTCGCTTCCGCCGTCAGTCGTGAGCTTGAAAAGGTCTTCCGAGATCTTGTCCAGGTCCGTGGTGAGGTTGGACACCATGCGGATGTAGCCGTCGGAATCGCTCAACTGGTCGTTGCCGTACTCGAAAAGAGCCACCTCGAGCACGGGATGCACGCCGTGCCGTTTCGACCGCGCCAGCTCGTTCACCACTTTCCACAGTTGTCCCTTTGCCTGCCCGATGAGCCCGTCCATCGAATTGCTGGTGTCCAGCAGGATGGCCATCTGGATCCGTTCCTCCGCGAACGCCATGCCGCCGGCGGCAACAAGCAGCGCCAAAGCCGCGATGATCAATTTCGTCCCAGGTATCGGTCTTTTCATATTCCTGCTCCTCTCACGAACAAGGCTATCCTGGCGGGAGATGCCGGTTGCCATGCGGGAGCAAATGAATCGTAAAAAGAATGCAAAAGCGCGCGCGGTGCGGTGAGTATCGTCAGGCGCCGGGGATGGTCTCGGGCTCCTTCGGAGGTCTAGGCGGCTGACGGAAGATGTCCTTGTCCTTCGTGACCGTGGGAGGGGTGTACCGGTTGCCCATGGCCAGACACTTTTTCGGGCACACCTCCACGCACGCGTTGCACGTGCAGCACCTGAGGCGGTCGATGTTCCATTCCTTATCGGTCTTGGACACGATGATGGCGTCCGTGGGGCAGCGCTTCGCGCAGGCGCTGCAGAAGATGCATGCCTCGATGTCGATCTCTATGCGGCCGCGGCTCCGAGCCGCCCTGTGCGGCTCCTTCTCCCGCGTGGGATACAGCCGGGTTGCCGGACCGGAGAAGAGGTTTCGCATGATGGTGCGTGACATCCCGAAGACCGACATTCCTACCTCTCCGTGCAGCTGATGCAGGGATCGATCGTGAGCACGAGCACCGGCACATCCGCAAGCTCGCAGCCCTGCAACATTCTCAGCAGGGCGGGGATGTTGGCAAAGGTCGGTGTCCTCACCCGGTAGCGCTGCAGGTAGCGGGTGCCGTCCCCCTTCACGTAGTGGATCACCTCGCCGCGCGGCTGCTCGCAGCGCGAGTGATACTCTCCCTCGGGATACCCCGAGACCTTCACGCCCACTTCCCCGCCGGGAATCTTCGATGCCGCCTGGGCAACGAGGTCGACGGACTGGAAGAGCTCCCTGATGCGCACGGCACAGCGCGCGTACGAGTCTCCATCCTTTTCCACGATCGGCGCGAAGTCCACGGACCCGTATGCGGCGTAGCCGAGGGTCCGGGTATCCCGCGAAACTCCGCTTGCGCGCAGCATCGGCCCCACGCAGCCCAGCTCGGCTGCCTGGTCCCGGATGAGCACTCCGACACCGACAAGCCGGTGCTTCACCGAGTCATCCTGCAGAAAAACGTCGGCGAGCCGGTGCATCTCGACACCCAGATCTTTTACGCGCCGCACGATGTCGGCAAGAGCGTCGTTCGGCACGTCGCGCCGGACTCCGCCGACCCTGCAGACCCCGAGGATGATCCTGCCCCCGGTCATCTCCTCCAGCATGTCGACGATTTTTTCCCGGATCCGGAAGCTCTGCATGAAAAGGCTCTCGAACCCGAATGCATCCGCCATGAGGCCGAGCCACAGGAGGTGGCTGGACAGCCGTGCAAGCTCCGACCAGATCGTGCGCAGGAACTCCGCCCGGGGCGGCACCTCGACGGACATGACCGCCTCCACCCCCTGGCAGTAGGCCATGCTGTGGATGAACGCACAGATGCCGCAGATGCGGTCCGCCACGTAGACCAGCTCGTTGAAATCCATCTTTTCCACGAGCTTCTCGAAACCCCTGTGCACGTACCCGATCTTCGGGATGGCCTCCACCACCTTCTCGTCTTCCAGCACGAGGTCGAGGTGGATGGGCTCGGGGAGAACCGGGTGCTGGGGACCGAAGGGGATGACGGTCCTAGTCCCCATGGTCGGGCTCCTTCGTCACGTACGGTGTGGGCACCATCGTGGTGTACAGGTGCCCGTGGAAATCCACCGCCATGCCTTTCACGGTGATGCCGAACAGGTCGTGCATTTCGTTCTCGTAGAGGAACGCCGGCCAGTAAAACGAGGAGATGCTGGGCAGCTCGGGGTCAATCATGGGCAGCCGGACGCGCAGCGTGTGCATCCCGCGCAGAGTGGCGGAGTCGGGTGAATCGAGGGACTGGCCGTCCCGGTCGAAGCAGTAGTTCACCTCCTGGTCGGCAACCAGCCGGGTGCAGGCCGCGTGCACCAGGCGCCAGCCCTCGGAGCGCATCTTCTGCACACGCTCCAGGAGCGCGGCAGCGGGGATCTCTTCGATGGTCTGGTGTTCTCTGGGATTCATGCCCCCTCCCGGTCCCGGCCGAAGTACACCCTGTCGCGATGCTCGGAGACCTTTTCCTGCCTGATGGGGAGATAGCCCAGTCGCTGATAGGGCTCCATGGTGTGCCTGCTCTTCTGCCCCGTGAAAGTCTCGAACCTCTTCGCCTTCGGGAAGGAGGCCTCGACTTCCTGGACGAGGCGCGTGCCTATTCCCTGTTTCCAGAAATAGGGGTGCACGACGAGACGCGAGAGATGCGCCGTGTCGCCGTCCATGATCCCCTTCACCGACCCGATGATCTTCCCGCCGACAACTGCCTTGATGAAGACACGCGTTTCGAAGTCACGGCGCAAGTCGTCCAGGGTCTGCCGCAACGGGGCGAGGCTCCAGTCGTCATACATCTCCGCCTCGTTCTGGTAGACGATCTTCTGGAGGGCGAGGATCTCGGGCGCATCCACCGCCGTGGCCCTGCCGATGGTCATCTCCTTCATCCGCCCGTGCATGGACTTCATGTAGGCGTGCTTTTTTTCCAGTATCTCCACGGCCTGGAGGATCCCGTCGATGATCGATTCGGGCCGGGCGGCGCAGCCGGGAACGTAGACATCCACCGGCAGCACCGTGTCCACCCCCCCCATCACGTTGTAGCACTCGCGGAACACGCATCCCGAGGTCGCGCAGATTCCCACCGCGGCCACGACCCGCGGCTCGGGCATCTGCTCATAGAGGTTCCGCAGCACCATCAGGTTCTGCGCATTCACCGAGCCGGTGACGAGGAAGATGTCGGCGTGCTTCGGATTGCCCGTGTTGATCACCCCGAGCCGCTCCACGTCGTAGAGCGGGGTGAGGCTTGCCACCACCTCGATGTCGCAGCCGTTGCAGCTGGAGGCGTCGTAGTGCAGCACCCAGGGCGATTTTGCGAAGGCCTTCATTCCCTCCCCCTCTACCGAAGAAAGAACACGACGAGGATGTTTCCGACGCCCAGGGCGGCGGCGGTGATCCATGCGGTTGCGAGGGCAACCTGCCACTTCACCCGTGCAAAGACGTTGTCCACGAGGAGGATGAGGAAGAAGACGCACCCGGCGGCCACCGCGGCCAGCCAGGGAAGGGCGGCGAAAAACAGGGCCGCCATGCCCAGCACCACGGTCGTCTCGTACCAGTGCGCGATCTCGATGAGCGCGAGGGTGCGGCCCGAGAACTCGGTCGTGATCCCCCGCACGATCTCCTGGTGCGCGTGGTGGGAGGCGGCGAGGTCAAAGGGGCTCTTGCGCATCTTGACGACCAGTACCACGACGAACCCGATGAAGAGTCCGGGCAGGCGAAGGGCGAGAAGTTGCGGCGAACGGGCAATGTCCACGACGATGAAGCTGCGCGTCACCAGGTACATTCCCACCGCCGCCAGCAGGACCATCGGCTCGTAGGCCATCATGAGAATGAGCTCCCGCTCCGCGCCGATGAAACTGTACGGGGAGCTGGCCTTGTAGGCGGCCAGGACCAGGAAGATGCTCGCCAGCGTAAGGGCGAAGATCGTGAGGAGGATGTCCCCGCCGGTGAAGAACAGCGCGGCCGTGAAGACCATGAAGACGAAGAAGAAATAGACGTAGAAGTTCTGCGACCGGCGGACGACGATGGTCTCCTTTCGGAAGAGCTTCCGTACGTCGTAGAAGGGCTGCAGGAGGGGAGGGCCCCAGCGCGACTGCATGCGGGCCGAGAGCTTGCGGTCGATGCCGGCAAGCAGCCCACCGGCAATGGGAGCAGCCACCACCACGACAATGGCCAGGAGGGCCGTGTCCAGCGGGCTCACAACGCCACCCCGAACATCACGAAGATGAAGGCCGCGCAGGCAATTCCGCCGGCCAGGGACAGCCGCCGCTCGCCGAAGAGCCGGGTGAGGTAGTAATTCCTCATTTCCATGCTCTTCACCTGGCCTCCCGCTCCCTGGAAGAGGACGCTGGAGTCCACGTTGCCGCCCCCGAGGTAGGCGTCCACGACCCTCACGTTTTTCTGGTAGACAAAGAAGGTGATCGGGAACAGGGCCACCATTCCCAGCATGATCGACATGATGATGAAGTTGCCCTGGCTGATCATGGCCACCTGCCCGTAGATGCCGCGGACGTACGGCTCGATGAGCTGCGCCGAGATCAGGGGGTAGAATCCGACGAGGCCGATCGAAATGGCGGAGAGGGCGCCCAGGGCAACCCACTGGCGGCCCGCGATCCCCGACTCGTCGGCCTGCCGGACCTTTGTCACCTCCAGGAGCTTTCCCATCCATTTCACCCAGAAGAAAAGGGTCGCCGAGCTGCCGAACACGACGAAAATGACGAGGAGCGGGTTGGAGTCAACGAGGGCCTTGAGCACCGCCCACTTGCTCACCAGCATGCCGAAGGGAGCGAGGAACATGCCCGCGATCCCGATCTGGATCATGATCGAGAGCTTCGGCATTGCCATGATCAGCCCCGACATGCTCTCGATGTCGCGCGTGTTTGTCTTCTGCTCGAAGGTGCCGACGCACAGAAACAGCAGCGCCTTGGTGACGGCGTGGAAGAGGATCAGGAGAATGCCTGCCCAGAGCGCCTCGTAGGTGCCGATGCCCCCGCACAGCACGATGAGGCCGAGGTTGGCGATGGTCGACCAGGCGAGGACGCGTTTCGCATCGCTCTGCGAGATGGCGATCAGGGAGGCGGCCAGGAACGTCATTCCGCCGACGAGTGCCACCATGGTCCCGGGAATCGTGCCGCGCAGCAGCGGGGCCAGGCGCAGGACGAGGTACACCCCCGCCTTTACCATGGTGCTCGAGTGCAGGAGCGCGGACACCGGCGTGGGGGCCACCATGGCGCCCAGGAGCCAGGAGGAGAAAGGCATCTGGGCGGACTTCGTCATGCCGGCAAAAGCCAGGAGCGCCGCGGGGATGAGGGCGGCTCCTTTCTCCATGGAGATGAGCTTGTCCAGCTCCACGGTGCCCGCGGTAGAGGCGAGAAACAGGATGGCGCCGGCAAACGCGAGGCCGCCGAGGAGGTTGAGCGTGAGCGCGAGAAAAGCCCGGCCGCGCGACTCCGCGGTTCCATTGTACCCGATGAGAAGGAAGGAGCAGAGTGTCGTGATCTCCCAGAAGAGAAGCAGGAGGGGGAGACTGTTGGCGAAGAACACGCCGAACATGGACCCGAGAAAGACGAACTGAAGGAAGAAGAAAAGCGGCTGCCGGTCGCGGTATTCGCGGTGATGCTCGTGGTAGGCCTTCATGTATCCCAGGCTGTACACGGCGATGAGGCTGCCGACAATGCCGACGATGCCCGCCATGATGAGCGAGAACCTGTCCGCGGCGATGAGAGTGGCAACCTCGATGCGGCTCCCGAAGAGGACCTCGGTTGCCACGGCGAGCCCCGCCTGGAGGAGTGCGAGAAGCGAGACCAGGTGGCGGACGTGGCGGATGCCGAGGAAGAAAATGAACGCCGCCAGGGCGAGCTCCACCCCGAGCACGATCCAGTCAAGGTATTCGGCGGGCACCTGGAAAGGCGCGGACAAGAAGCCCGGCTGCGGCAGGAGGAGGCTGAGTGAACCCACGGCAATCACGACCGCGGCGGCGATCACGATGACACTCCTGACCACCCGCGGGCGGAACACGAGCAGGAGCATGGCGATCACCAGCGGCAGCGCGATCAGGAACGCCAGAGATGTCATGGGGTCTCCAAGTCGAGTATCCCAGAATTCCGGGCACATGTCCAGAAACGAACGGCATGGTACAATCCCCGCGAGACGCAGATGAGCTTCGTGTTCACGTCATACGCGCTCGCCCAGTCGGCCAGCGCCCTGATCTCAGTTTTCGCGGCCGTCATTGCCTGGAGGCGAAGAGATGCCCCGGGAGGGACGGTGCTCGCCCTGATGATGACCTCCGTGTTCATCTGGACCGCCGCGGTCTCTCTGGAGGAAGCCTCCGTCGGCATCCCCGCGAAAATTCTCCTCTCGAAAATCTCATATCTCGGCGCGGTGAACGCCGCGCCCTTCTTTCTCCTGTTCGCATGGAAATACGGTCACGGCGATCGCCAGATCCGCCTGCCCGTCGCGCTCCTGTGGGTCATACCCGCTGCGGCCCTCGGGCTGGCCGCCACCAACGAGTGGCACAGGCTTGTCTGGATCTCGGTGAAGCTCGCCGAGCCGGCCTCCGGCAACCTCGCCGTCTACGAACACGGTCCAGGGTGGTGGATCATGTCGGTGTACGACTTTGCGCTTGTCCTGGTGGCCAGCGCCTGGGTCGGCAAGGCGGCGCTCGGCGCGCCGCGGCTCTTCGCCCGGCAGAGCGCCGTGGTCTTTGCCGCGGTCGTCGCCGTCTGGGCGGGATTCGCCGCATATATCGCCCCGGGCAATCCTTTTCCCGGGCTGGACCTGCCGGCGCTTTCATTTTCGGTCGCGGGTTCCATGCTCCTGTGGGTACTCACGCGCGGGAGGATGCTGGCCCTTCGCCCGATTGCCCGGGACATGCTCGTGGAGGCGATGCCGGATGGCCTGATCGTGGAGGACGTACAGGGGCGCGTGGTCGATGCCAACCCGATCGCCCTTTCACTCCTTCGCAGGGACTCCTCCGTCATCGGCTCCTTCCTCGAGCGGGCCCTGGATGAGTGGCCCGATCTTGCCGCGGCCCTCTTTCCGGTGCGCGACAGCGGCGTTGAAGTCGTGCGCCGCGGATCCCTCGTCTTCGAGCTCACGGTGGCGGCCTTGCGGGGGCCGCAGGGCGAGCTGGTGGGCAGGATGGTCTTCCTGCGGAACATCACCAAGCGGCGGCGCGCCGAAGCGGCCACGGAGGAAGGAGAGCGGAACCTTCGGGCGCTGCTTTCCTCTGCCCAGCGACAGGCCAAGGAGCTGGAGCTCCTGGACCAGGTGCGCACATCCCTGGCGATGGAAATGGACCTTCCCGTCATTTTCCGCACGGTCGTTGAGGGTGTCGCGCGGACCTTCGGTTACACCCAGGTGAGCTTGTACACGGTGCAGGAGCAGGACCTCGTGCTGCAGCACCAGGTGGGGTATTCGAAGGTCATTGAGCGGATCCCCGTCACGCAGGGGATCCTTGGCCGCGTTTTCCGCTCGGGACGGCCGGTCCTGCTGGAGAACGTCGGCGCTGACCCGGAATACCTCGGCGCGATCGAAGGGGTGGTCTCGGAGGTGTGCATCCCTCTCTTCGACCAGGGCAGGCCGGTGGGGGCTTTCAACGTGGAGAGCACAAGCGGCGTGGCGATGGGGGATGCGGACCTGCGCCTCATGACCGTGCTGGGGGAACACGTGAGCATCGCCTTCTCCAAGGCGCGCCTCTACGCGGAGGCACGCGAAAACGAAGAGCGGTACCGGGTCCTCGTGGCGACCCTCGGGGAGGGAGTTGCGATCGTGGATCTCACCGAGCAATTCGTCTTCGCCAATCCCGCCGCCGAGTCCGTATTCGGAGTGCCACCGGGCGGACTGGTCGGCAGGAGCCTCGCGGATTTTCTCGGGCCGGCGGAGCTCGCGCTCAGCAAGGCCGAGACCCGCAAGCGGGTGCGGGGACTCCGCAGCACCTACGAGATCGATGTCCGCCGCCCTGACGGGGAAAGACGTCAGATCGAGTTGATCGCCACGCCGCGCCACGGCGAGGATGGAGAGGTCACCGGTACCCTCGGAGTCTTCCGTGACGTGACCGAGCTGCGCCGCCTCCAGCGGAGCCTGGAACAGGAACGATCCCTCCTGCTTACCCTCATCGACAGCCTGCCGGATTATGTCTACCTCAAGGACCGGAACTGCCGCTTCATTTTCACGAACAGGGCCCAGGCCGCTCTCGTCGGGGTGAGCGATCCACGAGAGCTCGTCGGGAGAACCGATCACGATTTCGTCCAGAAAGAGCTCGCGGACCGTTATCGGGCGGATGACGAGAAAATCATGGAGTCGGGGATCGGTGTCGTGAACATCGAGGAGCCCTCGGAGGCCGGCAGGAGCGGCCCGAGGAAGGTCCTGACGACCAAGGTGCCCATATACGATGCGGCCGGCGCGGTGACCGGGCTGGTCGGCATCAGCCGCGACATCACGGACCTCACCCGCGCGGAGGAAGACCGGGCGAGGCTCCAGGAGCAGCTGCAGCAGGCGCAGAAAATGGAGGCGGTGGGTCAGCTCGCCGGGGGGATCGCCCACGATTTCAACAACATCCTCACGGTGATCACGGGCTACTGCGAGCTCGCCATCGAAGAATCCGGGGGAAATCACGCGCTGGAGAGCAATGTGGAGGAGATCAAGCGCGCCGCGCGGAGGGCCTCGGCTCTCATCTCCCAGCTCCTTGCGTTCAGCAGGCGCCAGATCCTGCAGCCGCGTGTCTTCGACCTGGGGGAGCTGGTCGAGGGGATGGAAGGAATGCTGCGGCGGCTCCTGGGAGAGGACATCCGCCTCCGCGCTTTCCGCACCGGCGGCTCCCTGTACGTCCATGCCGACCCGGGCAGAATCGAGCAGGTGATCATGAACCTCTCGGTCAATTCGCGGGACGCCATGCCCGGAGGCGGCCTGCTTACCATTGCCACCGCCTCGGGACGGCTGCCCCAGGAGGAAACCGCGGGGCATCCCGAGCTGAGCGAGGTCGAGTTTGTCCTGCTCTCCGTAAGTGACACCGGCCAGGGAATGGACGCTGCCACGCTCGGCAGGCTCTTCGAGCCTTTCTTCACGACCAAGGAAATGGGGAAAGGCACCGGCCTGGGGCTCGCCACGGTGTACGGCATCGTACGGCAGAGCAGCGGGCACATTACATGCAGCAGCCATGTGGGCAGCGGAACAACCTTCACGATCTACCTTCCCCGGGCCTCTCAGGAGGCGGCTGAGCGGGAGGGAGTCGAGCTGCGGCCCGCGAAATCTCAGCGGGGAACCGAGAGGATCCTCCTCGTGGAGGACNNCCGATGTGGTCATGCCCGGAATGGATGGAAGGGTCCTCGCCCAGGAAGTCACCCGCCGCTGGCCCGGCATCCGTCTCATCTACATGTCGGGATACGCGGAGGTGGCGGCAGGCCTGCCGGGGCCGCGGGATTCCGATTTTCGGTTGATCCAGAAGCCATTTACCGCGGGCGACCTGCTGCACAAGGTCCGCGAAATACTCGAGCGTCCTCCTTCCCAAGGGGCCGCTTTCGAAGGGGCTTGACAAACCATCGCTGTTGATATACTGATATATCAGATTTCCATTCTATTTTGGTCTCTATGCCTGCCCCACTGTACGCCGCAACACTCAGAATCTGGCATCGGGGCAGGCTTTCTGAGAGCCGTGTTTTCATGCTACCATCGTTTGTTTCCATGAGTGAAAGATTGAAATCGAGCACCGAAGAAACCGCCGAATCTCCCAGCCTCGTCGAGCGTGTCTACACCTACCTCCTGGAAAGAATCATCGGCGGCGCCATCCGCTATGGGGACGCGATCAGCATCAAGAAGGTGGCCGCCGAGCTGTCCGTAAGCAGCATGCCCGTCCGGGAAGCGGTAAAGAGACTGGAGTTCGAGGGTGTCGTGACGATCAAGCCGCGAAGCGCCTGCCGCGTGCGCGTCCCTTCCCGCCGGATGATCCTGGAAGTGTACGAGGTCCGGGAAGCGCTGGAAGGATACGCCGTGATGCATGGCAGGGGCCGGCGGGATCCCACGGCCATCGGACGGTTGCGCGTGATCGTCGAGAAGATGAGGCTTCTTTCCACCGAGACGTCCGCGGAAACGCGCGAGCGGGGGGCGATCGAGCTGGATCGCCAGTTTCACACCGAGATCATCGGGCTGGCGGGAAACGAGCTCCTCGATGGTTTTTTCCGGCAGCTCAGCCTGCACGTGAACATGACTCTGATGCACGAAAAGACCTACCACGCCCTGGAGGAGGAGTGGGCGGCGATGCACGCGGAGATCGTCGACTGCCTGGAAAGCGATCGGCCGCGCGCCGTGGAGCTCCTGAGGCAGCAGTTCGCCCGCGCCACCGATCTGTGGAAGGCGAACGGCACGCCCGATCAGAACTTGTAGGAATACTCGGGAAGAGGACCGGGCAGCAGACCGCTCAGGCGCCCGACGTGCAGGCCGCCACGATCCTCCTGAAGAGCAGCTCGGAAGCCTCATTGCCCGAGGGGCCGATCGCCCCGGTGAAAACCACCACCAGATCCCGGCCCGGCACGACCATTATGTTCTGGCCGAACGAGCCGAGCGCCGCATACATGGGGATCGACGGGTCGATCCACCATTGGGAGCCATAGCTCCAGGGGCCGCCTGCCTTGAAGCGAGGCGCGGTCGACGCACAGACCCATGAGGCGGGCACAACCTGCTTTCCTTCCCACGCGCCGTCATGCAGATACAGGTAGCCGAGCTTCGCCATCTCGCGGGGCGGGAGCTTGAGCCCCCAGGCGCCGATGCGAAGGCCGGAAGGATCCCGTTCCCACCAGGGGTCTCGGATGCCCAGCGGCCCGAACAGGTTTTCCCGCGCGAACTCGCAGGTGTCCTTCCCGCTGACCTGCTGAATGATCGCGGCCAGCACGATCGAATTCCCCGAGTTGTAGCGGAACTGCATGCCCGGATCGGCCAGCATGGGGAGGTCCAGGACGAACTTCGCCCAGTCACGGGATCTGTAAATCTCGTTGTACACGGACTGGCCTTCCACCCAGGCGAGACCCGAGCTCATCGTGAGGAGGTCTTCGAGCTTGATCGCCTCCTTGCGGGCATCACGCTGTGTGAACTCCCTGTCGGGGAAGAAGCCGAGCACCGGCGCCGCCAGGTCCGTGAGATATCCCTTCTGGAAGGCAATACCCGCGAGGGCGGAGACGAAGCTCTTCGTGCACGAATACAAATCGTGTGCCGTGCTCACGTCATAGATGTCGAAATACCTCTCCTTCACGATGTACCCGTGCCGGATCATCAGCAGGCCGTGGAGAGGGAGCTTCTCCTTCAGCGCCGCCTCGATGGCTGTGTCCAGTTCCGCGCCATTCACCCCCTGGGCGGAGGGCACCGAGGTCCGCCAGCCGTTCGTCGGCCAGTACTCCGGCAGCGGAGCCTGTGCCCATGCGGGGTCTGCCGACGGGGGAGACGGCGTGTGCGAACATGCAGTGATGAGGCAGGCCGCCGCGCAGAGAAACAGCACACGATTTTTCATGCAGCTCATGATCGCGAAGGATCGCCTTGAGGGGGAAGAGGACCGCGGGCCGGATCAGAACTTGTAGCCGAACCTCCTCAGCATCGCCCGGCGGTCGGCCTTGTCGGCATCGCCTTCGACGCCTTTCGGGGATGAGCCGTCAATGACGCCCATGATGCCCTTCCCCTGCTCCGTGCCGGCAACGAGTGCCTGGACAGGGTTGGCGGTGGCGCAGAAAATGCGGCACACCTCGGCGCAGGCCTTGATCTGCGTCAGAACGTTGATCGGGAACGCGTCTTTCAGGACGAGGAAGAACGTGTGTCCCGCGGCAACAGCCTGTGCGCAGCGTACCGCATCCGCCACAAGCGCCGGGTCATTTCCCTCCGTACGAATGAGACATGGACCTGAGGCCTCGCAGAATGCAAGCCCGTATTTCGCCCCGGGCACCGTGGAGCTCACGATCTCCGCCAGGTCCTCCACCGTCTTGATGAAATGGGACTGGCCCACGATGATGTTCGCTCCCTCCTGCCAAAACAGGGGGACCACGCTGATTGTCGTGTCCACGACTACTCTCCTCTCATGAGGTCGAGCCGAAGCTCCACGGCCGCGCAAGGCATCTCGATGCCCCAGTTGGAAAGCACCCGCGGGTGCACCTCTCCCATGATTCCCACGCGCCGTCCGTCCACGCTGATCGCCGCCGCGCGCCCCGGGATGAAGCGCGGGTCCTCCATGGAGGAAAGGCTCGGCTCGAGGGAAAGGTAGTAGAAGAGCGCGAGGGCGTGCGCATCCACTTCGTTGAAGCCCGCTTCCCTGTCGGCAAGCAGGAACCCGAGAGAGTTATACGTGCGGGACCCCTCGTTCTCCTTCGCGTCCCTTTGGACTGTTTTCCCGATCTCGAAGATTCGGTGCGGGTACATGGCGTGCGCGGACTCCGCCTCAGAGGCAAGCAGATTGGGAAGGATGGAGTTTCGCACCGTGTCGAAGCTCTCAGTCATCGGGTTGGCGATCTCAATTGCATCCGCGCCGTCGACGCACATGCGCTCGACGATGTCCTTCCGCGCGCCGAGATATCCGTAGATCATCTCCTGGTAGCCGAGGCCGATCATGAGCTCCCTGGCCCGGCGGCCGTACTCCTCCGCCTCTGACACCCTTCCGACGGTGAAGTCCCGGGGCATCACGGGGGAGAAGGTGTCCATTCCCCGTCCGATCATTATCTCTTCTATCGCATCCACCGGATGCAGGAAGTCGTTCCTGTACTCCGGCGGGGAAACGATGATCCGGCTGCCCGTCACCCGCACTGTGTTCCCCATCCTGCGGATCCAGGCCGCCGCCTGGTCGGCGGTGAACTCCTCGCCGAGCCTTTTCGACGCCTCGGCCACTTCCAGCACGGTGTCCTTCTGGAAGTAGAAGGGAGTGACGATCGTACGGCCGTACGGCGTATCGAAGGGGTATTCCACCGCCACGGGCTGGACGCGGAACCCCATGTCGGCGAAGTCGCAGGCGGCGATGGCGCAGGCGGTGAGGATCGTGTCCAGGTCAGGGCCCGTCAGGTCGATGAACAGCCGCGTGTCTCCCGTCTTCACCCCGCCGATGAGCGCGGAGTTGATGACCGGCGGGAAAGTGAGCACCTCTCCCTTCCCGTCCGCCAGAAGGGGGAACCGCGCGTGAGCGGAGACGATGTGCCCGTACTCCCTTCCCTTGGGGTGCTCGGTGAGGATCTGCCTCAGCGACAGGGGCTTCTCGAAATCCAGCGGAATGAACCGGGTCGTATCAGGGTCCGCCGCGGAATATGACACGGGCCACGAGACGAGGTCCGCCCGGGAGACGCCCATGGCGATGGTCTTTCGCTTCCTTCCGAAGTTGCCGCAGAGCTTTTCCTGCGACTGGATGATCTCCCGGAGGAGCGCATCCGTGACCTCTTTGCCCTCCGCAACGAAAGAGCCGATGAAGGGCCTGATATCCTTCAAACCCTTGTCCACCACAACGCGCCGATCACCGGTCTTCTTCACGTCACCCGCGCGGGAGAAGAAAGGATAGGACGGGACATTGCCGGTGAGGAAAATCGAGAGCTGCCGGGCCAGTCCCAGGGTGGACCAGAGGTCGGGCCTGTTCGTGTCGTTCAGCTCGATGCGCAGGATTCCGTCGCTCTTCGGCCAGTCGTCCAGCTCCGCCTTGGCGGTGGTGAGCAGCGGGGTGAGCTCGGAGGCCTCATACCGGCGGCCCAGCGCCTTGAAGAAGAGCTCCTCGTTGACGTCGATTTTCGGCATCTAGCTGATCCTCCGGGAGCGCACGTCCTCTATCGAATTGGTGAACAGCTCGCGGATGTCGTGCAGCCCCATCGAGGTGAGCGCCATCCGGTCAATGCCCAGGCCCCACGCGAGCACGGGGACCTTGATGCCCAGCGGCTCGGTGACCTCGGGCCGGAATATCCCCGAGCCGCCCAGCTCGAACCAGCCGAGGACGGGGTGCTTGATGTGCACCTCGACGGAGGGCTCGGTGAAGGGGAAGTAACTGGGGATCAGCCGCGCGGAAATCTCCGGGCCGAAGTACGCCTTGGCGAACTGGTCGAGGCAGGTCTTCAGGTCGCTCATCGTGACGCCTTCGTCCACGTAGAGGCCCTCGATCTGGTGGAACATCGGGTAGTG
>PMZS01000332.1 GCA_003170115.1 Spirochaetaceae bacterium | reverse complement strand
GCAGCTTTTCACGACGCACCATAAGACCATTGTAACAAGTCCATGGTCCGCCCGTCAAGGTCCACCCCGGCCTGTCTTGCGCCCATACCTCGTGCGAAGTAGATTCAAATCAATGGCGACGCCCGGTTTCGAGTCCCTTGGGCTCAGCGAAAAGACGCTCGCGCTTCTGAAAAAGAGGGGATTCGAGGAGCCCACGCCGATCCAGGCCCTGGCGATTCCCCTCCTCCTGAGCGGCGAACGCGACCTGGTTGCGCGCGCCCGTACCGGCACCGGAAAGACCGCGGCATTCGGCCTTCCACTGGTGGAGAGGCTTTGCGAGCCGGCGGCTTTCGTGCGCGCCCTGGTCCTGGTTCCCACGCGGGAACTGGCCATCCAGGTGCATGCGGAAATCGTGTCACTGCGCCATGGCGCCCATCCGAGGACCGTGGCCGTGTATGGCGGCCAGGCCATCAGCCTGCAGATCAGATCGCTGGAGCGGGGAGTCGACGTGGTGGTGGGGACCCCCGGACGAGTCATCGACATGATCCAGCGCCAGAAGCTCGACCTCTCCCGCATCGAGTTCCTCGTGCTCGACGAGGCCGACGAGATGCTCGACATGGGGTTCGCGGAAGAAATCAATGCCATCTTCGACGCGGTCAACCCCGAACGCCGCGTCCTCATGTTCTCCGCGACCATGCCGGAAGCCGTCATGCGCGTCGCGCGCAGGCGTTTGCGCGACTTCACCACCATAGAGGATCACGCCCGGACCGCGCCGACGGAGCTCACCGAACAGATCTGGCTCGAGGTGCGCGAACAGGACAAGATGGAAGCCTTCACCCGGATCGTGGACATGGAGGAGGACTTCTACGGCCTGGTCTTTGCGCGCACCCGCGTGGACGCCGACCGCATCGGCCAATCCCTGGAAGAGCGCGGCTACCCCGTCGAGACCCTGCACGGAGACTTTGCCCAGGATCACCGTGATCGGGTCATGGCAAGATTCCGATCCGGCAAGGCGCGGATCCTTGTGGCCACCGATGTCGCGGCGCGCGGCATTGACGTGGAAGGCCTGACGCACGTCGTGAACTGGTCCCTGCCCCAGGACTCGCAGGCCTATATGCACCGCATCGGCCGCACGGGACGGGCGGGAAACGAAGGCACGGCGATCACATTCGTCACGCCCTACGAATACCGCAAGCTCACCCGGATGCGGGAAGGAGCGGGGACGAGCATCAGGAAGGGCTCCGTGCCGAAAGTAAGCGACGTGATCGATGCCCGGCGCGCCCGCGCCATTGCCCGGGTGAACACCGTCGCGGAGAATGTCGGGGCGGACGACTCTTCCTGGATCACGCTGGCTGACGAGATACTGGCCGTCACCGAAGCGCGCGTCGCCCTTGCCTCCTGCCTCTCCATTGCATTCGCGGGGACCCTGGACCCTGAACGCTACGCGCAGATCGCCGAGGTGGAGCGGGACGAACGCCCCGGACGCCTGGTCGACCAGACCGGTCAGACACGCCTGTTCGTATCCGCCGGGCGGAGCAGCGGGATCGACCGCAAGGGCCTGGCCGCGATGATCCGCCGCGTCTCCGGCCTGCCCGACCGCCTCATTGACGGCATCAAGGTGTTCGACGCCTTCTCCCTGGTGACGGTCCCGTTCGATGCCGCGGAGCGCATCATCCGCGAATCGCGCGGCTCGGGCGGCCTTCCGCGCATGCGTGTGGCCAAGGAGGACGGGGGCGGCGAAGGCGGCTATCGGGCACGGCCCACGCCGCCCCGCGCAGGCTCCGGCGCGCGGGCAAAGGGCCGGCGGAAGCGGACCTGAGCTCGCGCGGCGGCGCGCAGGCTCACAGCGAAACCTTGATCCGCGGCACCCAGAGATGCCGTCTCATGTCCACGCTTCCCGTAGCGGTCACGGCCACCCCTTCGGACCTGAGCAGGGTTCTCTGGCGCTCGAAGCCGGCTCCGCGCGGCAGGGAAATGGATCCGCGGCTGTTGATCACCCTGTGCCAGGGCAGACGTTCTTTTCTTGACAGGGCGTGCAGCACCCTCACCACCTGCCGCGCCGCCAGTGGGCTCCCCGCGACAGCCGCGACAAGCCCGTAGGTTGCCACCTTTCCCCGGGGGATAGAGCGGATAATATGCACGGCCCGAGCGGTGAAGGGCGCGTACTCCCTCATCGGACCCCTGAGGGCAGAGGCGATGTCGCCAGGTACTGGAGCGTCCGTGTACGAAGGGGCTCGCGCAGGTCCGCGCTCGCCGCGGCCATCACCTGCTCATCGGTAAGCTCCTCGTTCGACATGGCAATGGCGGGTTCATCGCCCCGCGCGTCAAAGACGATGTACTTCGGCCCACCGGGAGCCGGCGACCATGGCTCCCAGGCGGGAGAATCCGCCGCCGGCCCCCCTGCCGGCGGATTGGGGTCCCCCGTGCGCGCGAACCGAGCAAGGTATCCCATCATCGCGGCGGAAAGCGCTTTCCGCCCCGGCTCATTCTGCCAGCTGAACAGGAAGGCCTGGAAGACGCCCATCACCGAGTCGTTGCCCAGAAAGAAGGGAATGTCCAGGGAGTGGAAGGACCCGAGCTCGCTGCCCCACATGTTCGGCAGGGGGCTCTTGCCTTCCGAATCCAGGGTGCCCCATCGGAACTGGTATGCATAGACCGGGGGCTGGGCGGCGCACGCCACGAGCCTCCGGGCCACCTCGTCAACGCCCGAGACCTTCCAGCGCGCGCTGCCGTACTTCGACGCGGCCCGATAGAGATCGCTTTGCCATGAGATATTCGAGCCGAATCGAAGA
Organism: Spirochaetaceae bacterium; assembly: GCA_003170115.1. Classification (GTDB taxonomy): domain Bacteria; phylum Spirochaetota; class Spirochaetia; order SZUA-6; family Fen-1364; genus Fen-1364. The sequence goes on along the minus strand of PMZS01000332.1, from coordinate 19,543 downwards.
AAGATCGTGAGCTCATCGGCATTGCTTCCGAGTATCAAGGGTACCTTGTTGGGGTATTCGCCGGTCTTCAATGCGTCGTAGCCCTGGAGGGGGATCACCGCGCCGTCTCTGAGGATCGAGGGGTTATCGATCATGCCCAGGCCGAACACCCGGTAGAGGGACAGGATCTGCCTGTCGCTCTTCTTCCTCAGGAACGAGCAGACTTCTTCCGGGCTCATTCCTGCCGCCAGTACCGCGGCCCCCTCCCGGGTCCGGGCTTTTCCGTCCCCCAGCAGGAACCGTTCCAGGACATCCTGCGCTTTCGCATCCGCCTCTTCCATGCCGCGCGTGAGCGCCGCGCCGCTCTCCGACATGGCGCGCTGGAAGAGCCCGCGGGCGGGCGGCGAAATCAGGAGGGAGAGCACGTTGATTCCGCCGGCTGACTGCCCCGTGATTGTCACCAGGTTCGGATCTCCGCCGAAGGCCTCGATGTTCTCCCGGATCCATTTCAGCGACTGGATGATGTCCAGCGTGCCGAAGTTGCCTGAGGCGTTCTCCGCCGACGCACCTGCCCGCAGGGCGGGCAGGGTGAACCAGCCGAAAGGCCCCAACCGGTAGTTCACGGAAACGAACACGACGCGGGAGCGCGCCGCGATCCTGTTGCCGTAATACGTGGAGATGTGCGTCGAAGATCCCACGGAGTTGCCGCCTCCATGGATCCACACGTACACGGGAAGGCCGGTCTCTCCGTCACGCGGTCTCCAGACGTTCAGGTACAGGCAGTCTTCAGAGCCATGGATCTGCCCGGGGAGGATTTCACTGAACTGTGTGCACTCGGCGCCAAACGAAGTTTCGCGGCGCACGCCGGCCCAGGGGACAGGATCCTGGGGAGCGCACCAGCGCAGCGCTCCGACTGGCGGGCGTGCAAAAGGAATCGCCTTCCACGCCCAGGTGCCGTCCGCATCCTCGAGTCCCTGCACCGCCCCGAAACGCGTCTGCACGACCGGGGATCCCGTCCACGGGGAAGAAACACTTTGGGAGGAGAGCCCAGGGAGGGGCCCGAGGAGGCACAGGAGTGAGCAGACCAGGAACCTGGTCATTGGCGATGACATGAGAATCGCGGCGGCTCAGGCCGCTGCTTCCCTCTCGGCCAGGGCTTTCTCGATTTCCGCGGCGTCTTCCCGCGAAAGGTGCCAGTCAGCGGCACCCGCGAGGTCCTTCGCCTGACCGGGCCTCCGGCCGCCCACGATCGCCGCCGTCACCTCGGGCCGGCGCAGCACCCACGCCAGGGCCAGCTCTCCCACGCTACGGCCGTTGCGCCGCGCGATCGGGCGGAGCTTTTCCACCAGTGCGAGGTTCCGGCTCAGGCCGGGCTCAGCGAAGTACGGGTTGCGGCTGCGCAGGTCGTCACCCGCAAGGGAGGCGGCGCGCTCAGGGCTGAATGCGCCCGAAAGGATCCCCATCTGCAGGGGGCTGTAGCAGATCACCCCGATCCCGTTCTCACCGCAGAAAGGGAGGATTTCCTTCTCGACGTCCCGGCGCAGCATGCTGTACGGAGGCTGAAGGGACGTAATGGGATGAAGAGCCTGGATGCGCTTCATCTGCGCCGAGCTGAAATTCGAAACCCCGGCCCAGCGGACTTTCCCCTCTTTCACCGCCTTCGCGATCTCCTCCCAGGCCTCCTCGATTTGGGGATCGGGATCGGGCCAATGCACCTGGTACAGGTCGATCCATTCCGTCTTCAGGCGCCGCAGGCTTGCCTCCAGCTCGGAGCGCACGCTCGCCGCATCCAGCACGCTGACGATCGAGCCATCCGGAGTCCACTTTCGGCCGCACTTCGTGGCAAGAAAGATCTTGTCCCGTCGGCCCGCCACTGCCCTTCCGACGACCTCTTCCGAGTGCCCGAGGCCGTACGCCGCCGCGGTGTCGATCCAGTTGATGCCGAGGTCGAGGGCTTCGTGAATGACAGCCACGGAATCCCCGTCATCCTGGCTGCCCCAGCCGTATTTCCAATCCGAACCGCCAATCGCCCAGGTCCCCATGCCGATGCGGGTGAACAGTGGTCCATTATTGCCCAGACGCCGTGTGGTCATGTCGTGCTCCTTGCCGCCACCGCCGACTTGGTGTCCGCCGCCTCCCGGCAACGAAGCGCCAGCTCGCTGATCGCAAAGGCATCCGCGGCGGTGATGCGAAGAGGCGTGCCCTCGTCGAGATGCCGGATGAGCTCCTGGAACAATGAGAGCGGCTCTTCCTTCTCCAGCCTGCGAGGGGCCGTGTCCCGGGGAAAGAGGATCGCCTCGCCCCCGGCAATCTCCAGCACGCCCTTGTCTCCCGCAATTCGGACCCTGTCTTCGCCGTGCGTCGAGGCCGGGCCCGGTCTGAAGTAGTCGAACGCAAGGGAGGCGCACCCGGAGTTGGCCAGGCGGAACATGCACACCCCCGAGCTCTCCATCTCCCCATGCCCGCCGTTGCCCAGTGTCGTGTGGCATCCCGAGACCTCGGAGATTGCCCCGCCGGTGAACCAATGGATCCAGTCGATCCCGTGGATCGCCACCCAGGGGATGGTGCCCCCGTAGGTGGCGCGGTGCGTGTACATGGGATGCCGGCTTCCCAGCTTGTAGGACTTCAGCGCGGTGATGAGCAGGGGCTCTCCCACCTGTCCGTCCTTCAGCGCGCGCCAGGCGGCGGAGAAGCTCGGGACATAGCGCGAGGCGAGCATGGGGCAGAGGATCGCCCTGCCCTGCGCATGCGCCCGCCGCAGCCGCTCCAGCTGCTCGAAAGAGACGGCCATCGGCTTTTCAACGAATACATGGATTCCCCGCTCCAGGCACTCGCAGGCAATCCGCGACTGCAGGAAGAAGAAGGGCGCCACCACGGCGAGGTCGGGCTTCTCCCGGTCCAGCATCCGGCGATAGTCCTCGTAGAACGGGATGAGCGACGCCTCCATCTGGTCCACGAAGAACTCGCGCGCATCCTCGTCCGCGGAGCCCGGCGCCACGCCGACGAAGCTCAATTGCGGCAGGCGGTCGCGCACCTCGAGTGCCAGGTCGATGTGCCCGCTCGTGCCGATGATTACCGCCTTCAGGGGGATCCTCCGGCCCCTACTATAGCGCCGAAAACGCGGCCCGTCTTGTCCCCCGCCCGCAAAACCAATATTTTGGGATCACCATGAACGAATGCCGCTTCCGCGCCGTATACCCGCTTCTGCTTTCGATCGCGCTCCTCCTGGCGCCTATCCGGATCTTTGCCGATGATGCAAAGCCGCAGCAGGTCCGTGTGCTCGTGTCGCAGACGACATCCGCGCTGCCCTTTCTCCTGATGGCACGAGAGAGCGCCCTCCCCGGCATCGATCTCAAGGTCGATTTCTTCGCCAATCACGCGCAGGCGCTTGCCCTGCTCCTTCGCGGAGAGACCGACCTGCTCCTCAGCGGAACCAGCCAGGGCTGGGAAAACCACCTGGACGGCAGTCCGATCGTTATGCTTGACACGGGGGTGTGGGGCATTTCATCGCTCGTGGGCAGAGACCCGTCAATCAAGGGCTTCGCCGACCTGAAGGGCAAACGGATCGCGATCCCCTTCCCCGGGTCTCCCCTGGACTTCCAGAGCCGCGCCCTGCTTTCCTTCGAGAAGCTGGATCCGGACAGGGACGTCACCATCAGCTTCGGTCCCTTCGCGCAGAGCGTGCAGAGACTGCTCGCCGGGCAGCTGGACGCGGCGGCCCTGCCCGAGCCGCTTGCCACAATGGTCGTGAGAAAGAACGGCCTTCTGCGGCTGGTCCAGTACTCCCAGGCGTGGGCGCGGCTCACCGGCGGCGACGGCCAGTCACCGCAGGTGAGCCTTTTCGCGACGCAGGGTTACGCGCGGGATCACGCGGCGCTCATTGCCTTGGTGATCTCGGCGTGGGACGCGGCGAGCAGGCGGGTTACCGCGGCGCCCGCCCAGGCGGCAGCGCAGTTCGCCGCGGCGCTCATCGTCGACCCCCCGATCCTGGAAGAGGCCGCGCGCAACACCCTGTTGTCAGTTCCCTCGCCGGCGGAGAACAAGGCGCGCGTGCTCGCCTACTACCAGGCCGTCTCGAAGTATTTCCCTGCCGGCCCCCGGCCGCTGGACGAGCGGTTTTTCTTCGTGCCCTGATCGATGCAGACGCTTCGACTCCGGTTCCTCGGCGCCGCGGGGGTCGTGATTCTCCTTGCAGCCTGGGGCGCCGCCAGCGTTGCGGCCGGCTCGTTCTTCGTGCCGGCCCCGTGGACGACGGTCGCGGACACCGCGCTGCTCCTTTCCCGGGCTGGAACCTGGACCCAGATTTTCATCACCCTTCTCCGCGTCTGCGTGGGATTCCTCGCGGGGCTTACTGCGGGGATCGCGGCAGGGATCGCAATCGGGGCGCGTCGGGAAATCGCGGCGCTCCTGAGGCCGCTCGTGCTCTTCTTCCAGGGCATGCCTCCGCTCCTCTGGACCATCCCCCTGGTCGCCCTCATGGGCATCGGCCATTTCCCGACGATCATCGTCATCACCCTCATCACCTTCCCGCTCGTCGCCGTCACCGTCGGGGAGGGAATGACGACCCTGCCGCGAGAGCTGGGGGAAATGCTCTCGGTTTTCGCGCCCGGATTCGCCGCCCGCACCCGCGAGCTTGTCATTCCCCACCTCGCACCCTTCCTGGGCGCCGCCATGAACGCGGGCCTGGTGCTCGCCGTGAAAGCATCCGTCACCGCCGAGTATTTCGGGGCAAACGACGGCATCGGCTTCCAGATCCAGGCCGCCTACATGAGCCTGCGGATCAGGAGCCTCTTTTCCTGGGCGGCCGTGCTCATTCTCGTCATTCTCCTCTTCAACCACCTGTTGCCCCGGATCCGCCGGGGAGTCCCGCGCATTCGGGGCCTGATTCGCGGGAGGGCGCCGGTGATCTGCGGCGTGGAGGACGTGAAGGAGCTGAAGCGGCTCTTCACCTCGCGTGTCGCCTCGCCGCGCGGGGGCTCTCGAGGCATCGTTCTGAAGGGGCTCAGTTTTTCCTACCGTCACCGGGCGGCGTTGATGACAAAGCTGAACCTCACCGTGAAGCCCGGGGAGATTGCGGTCGTGACGGGAGAGTCGGGCATCGGCAAGACCACGATGCTGAAGCTCGCCGCATCGCTGCTGAGACCTTCAGCGGGGAAAGTCATTGCCCCCGCCCGGATCGGCTACGTATTCCAGGACGACAGGCTTCTGCCCTGGCGCACCGTGTCTGAGAACACCGCCCTCCCGCTTGTCTACCAGGGGTTTCCGCGGAAGAATGCACTCTGCTTTGCGTATTACCTCCTGTCTGAAGCAGGGCTCTCGGGAGAAGAAGAGAAAAAGCCGGACGAGCTTTCCGGCGGAATGAAAAAACGCGCCGCGCTTGCCCGGTGCTTTGCCCGGCTGCCTGACGCAATTCTCATGGACGAGCCGTTCTCGGGCCTGCACGCCCGGGCACGCTCCCTGCTGTGGGAAATGTTCCTTCGCCTGCACTCCCTGCATCCGGTCCCTGTTCTCATCGTGACTCACTATCCCGAGGAGATCTCCTCCCTGGCCGCCTGCCGGCTGTACAAGCTGGAGGGAAAGCCCGGCAGGCTGGTCGCGGCGCGCTGAGAGGCGGAAGCTGATGGGCATCGCCGAGCTGAAGCGGGTCTCGCGGAGGATCCAGCAGGCCGTTCTCACGGCCGTGGATCCGTCAAAGTCAGTGAAGCGCGTCCTGGAACGCACCGCTCGGGGATTCACCGTTCAAGGACATGAGCTCGTGACGGAGGGCAGGCTTGTCGTCATCGCCGTTGGAAAGGCTTCCCTGGCCATGGCCGCCGCGGCGCTGGACGTGCTCGGACCCGTTGTATCGGAAGGTCTTGTCGTCCTTCCCCACGGTTACCCGCATGATGCTCTGCGCGGCTCGGGGATACGGATCCTCCAGGCAGGCCATCCCGTGCCCGACGAGCAGGGGCAGGAGGCGGCGCGGCAGGTCGCGGCAATCGTTGAAGGCATGAATGAGCGGGATGTCTGCCTGTTCCTGATTTCCGGCGGCAGCTCGAGCCTGCTCCCGGATCCCCTGCCGGGGGTAAGTCTTCAGGACCTGGTCGAAACAACATCCCTCCTGCTGAAGTGCGGCGCGGAAATCCGGGAGCTGAACGCCGTGCGCAAGCACCTCAGCGGCATCGCGGGAGGACGGCTTGCAGGGGCGTGCAGGGGAACCGTGGTGACGCTGGCAATCTCTGACGTGGTGGGCGATGACCTCTCCGTTGTGGGCTCGGGGCCTACCGTGCCCGACCAGTCCACATTTTCAGATGCGCTGGGCGTGCTTGCGCGATACGACCTCTCCGCGCGCGTGTCTGCGGTGATCAGGAAGGCGCTGGAGAAAGGCAAGGCAGGGCTGATAGAGGAAACGCCCAAGTCGCTGCCGAATCGTCACTCCGCGGTCATCGTCGCCTCAAGCGCCCTGGCCGTGGACGCCGCGGCCGCGGAAGCGCGCGCCTGCGGTTTTGCCCCGCTCGTGCTCACCTCTGCGATGACGGGCGAGGCCCGGGAAGCCGGAACGTTCATGGCGGCCGCGGCTCTTGAGTCGCGCCACCACGGCAGACCCGTGCCCACCCCCGCGTGCATTCTGGCCGCGGGAGAGACCACGGTCACCGTGAGAGGCGGAGGCATGGGCGGACGCAACCAGGAGATCGCGTTGTCCGCTGCGCTCCGGCTTCGAAATGAGCCGGGAATTCTTCTCACCTCATTCGCAACCGATGGGAAGGAAGGCAACTCGGAGGCGGCTGGCGCGTACGCCTCGAATGCAACGGCTGCGGCGGGGGAGCGCGCGGGCTTCGATGCGCGCTCGTGCCTTGCACGAAACGACTCGCATGCGTTTCTGGCCGCCGCGGGGGAGCTCATCGTCACCGGTCCCACGGGAACGAACGTGAACGACATCTCCTTTGCGTTGATCGAAAAACGTTGACATCGCGCGGGCGTTGGAAGAGAATGTCCGCATTCATATTAAAGAGGAAAAAGTATGGGCAGAGCCATCGAGCAGGAGAACTCCTTCCTCCAGGTATTGCTGAAGCTGATTCCCAGCGAGGTGATCGCGGTCTTCGTGTTCATCCAGGGAGTGATGCCCGGTCAGTTCTGGCCCCATTTCATGATGGCCCTCCTGCTCGTCGGCCTGACGCCCCTGTATCTCTCCCTGGCCGGGGGAGTGAAGTCAAGGACGCAGCTCATCCTTTCCACCCTGTCATTGATCGTGTGGATCTATGCAATGGGAACGGGGCCTCTGCGGTTCGTCCATCCGCCATACTATGAACCCTGGCACGGCGCCGTGCTGCTTGCCGTGTGGACGCTCGTGCCGCCGATGCTTCTCACCCAGGGCCCGGAGGATGAGGCTCCGCCGCATCGAAAGAATCGAAAGAGCGTTCCAAAGGGAAAGCCGCTCCCCGCGGTGAAAACCCGGAAGCGTCCGGTCAGGCCGTAATCCGCCCAAGCGCCCGTTCCATCCGTCCCAGGGCTTCCGCAAGTACGGAGCGAGGGCACGCAAGATTGAGGCGCTGCATGCCCTCGCCGCCCCGACCGAACTTTGGGCCTTCGTCCATCCACACACGCGCGTCCCGCAGCAGCCGGTCCCTCAGCGGGGCATCGGCCAGTCCGATGCCGCTCATGTCGAGCAGGGCGAGGTACGTGCCCTGAAGAGGGAACACCCGAACCGACGGGAGCCGTTCCGCAAGAAAGCGCTTCAGCAGGTCGTAGTTGCCTTTGATGTAGACCAGCAACTCCTCCAGCCACGGTTCCCCAAGCCGCCATGCCGCCTCGGAAGCGCTCACCGCCACCGCATTGGGCGCGCCCGAGAAGAGTGCGTGCTGGACCGCTTCGAACCGCGCACGGAGATCACTGTCCGGGATGACCGTGAGGGACCCGCCCAGGCCCGCAATGTTGAAGGTCTTCGTGGCAGCGACAAGGGTGACCGTGTTCAAGGCGGACTCCTCGGAGAGCGCAGCGATCGGCAGGTGTCGGAAGCCGGGCATCACCAGGTCGTTGTGGATTTCGTCACTCACGATGAGAACGCCGCGCGTGCGGCAGATCTTCTCCAGCCGCGAAAGCGTGGCGCGGTCCCACACCCTGGCCACCGGATTGTGCGGGCTGCACAGGACAAGCATCCGCGTGCCCTGGTCGATGACCTTCTCCAGTCCGTCAAGGTCCATCTGCCAGGTGCCATCGCGAATGACCAGCGGGTTCTCTACCACCCGGCGGCCATTGGACCTCACCCGCATCGCGAAGGGGTGATAGACGGGGGGCTGAATGACGATCCCCTCGCCGGGCTGTGTGAATGCGAGGATTGCGGCCGCGAGGCCGGGAAGCACTCCGGGGGAAGCGACCATCCATTCCCGGTGCACGGGCCATGCGTGGCGGCGTTCGAGCCACGCCGCGGCGGCCTGGAAGTATGAGTCCGGTTCCCGGACATAGCCGAAGATCCCGTGCTCCACCCGGCGCCGGATGGCATCCATGATTTCCGGCGGGGCGGGGAAATCCATGTCCGCCACCCAGAGGGGCAGCAGGCCGGTCATCCCGGTGTACTTCTCCTCGTAGTCCCACTTGACGGAGCTGGTTCCGTGCCGGTCCACAGCAGTGTCGAAGTCATACGCCATTCTCATACTAGGCGCGCGCGCAAGATGACTGTCAATGGAGGCAGGACGGCGGTATATTCTTCAACGGGAGGTGGCTCATGTTCCCCGCAGACACTTTTCCGCCCGCGCCCCTGGACCTGACGATCACGTTCGTCGCGCATGCAACCCTCTGGCTGACCTACGGCAACACGGTGATCCACGTCGATCCCCTGAGTCAGTACGCCGACTATTCCACGCTTCCCCGGGCGGACATCATCCTCGTCACGCATGAACATTCCGATCACCTTGACCCTGATGCCATCACCGCGGCGAGCAAGGCGACGACGTCCGTGATCGTCGCCTCGAAATGCGCGGGGAAAGTGCCGGGGGCCGTGGTCCTCCACAACGATGAATCGAAGTCCGTGAACGGAATCCGAATCGAGGCCGTGCCGGCCTACAACGTGGTGCACCTGCGCGCCCCCGGCTCTCCGTATCACCCCAGGGGCAGCGGCAACGGGTATATACTGACGCTGGGTGAACGGCGGGTGTATGTGGCGGGAGACACGGAGAACACGCGCGAAATGAAGGCCTTGAAGGGGATCGACATCGCGTTTCTGCCGATGAATCTTCCCTACACGATGACCCCGGAAATGGTCTTCGACGCGGTGATGGCGTTCCGGCCGAAGATCCTCTACCCGTACCACTTCGGAGACACCGATACATCGAGGATCCAGTCGCTTCTTGCTTCGGCGAAAGGCATCGAGGTGCGCATCAGGCCAATGAATTAGGCTTTCACGCGCATTTCGGACAACGAGCTGCGAACCGACGTCCGTTTTGCTACAACTGCTTCACCTGGAGGCAGCGGACCATGTACAACTCTATGTACCGCATCAGGATGTCCCGCTTCTTGATCTGGGCAAGGCTCTTGCTGGTGGACAGCTGCTCGGCAAGGGCATGGATCCTCTTCAGGTCCGGCGGGCGCACGACGAAACTTCTGCGGATCGGTCTCAGGAAATCCCGCACGAGGGCGTTCACGTCCTCGATGAGGTTCCTCTTCTCCGCGCTGGCATACAGCGGGTTCCACTTCTCCGCAAGCTCCATGAGGGTGGCGTCAATCGTGCTCCCCCGGGGAACGTACTGCGAGATGAGGGACTGGATGCTGCGCCTGTAGCGGAGGAGGTTTTCCCTGTTCTGCGCTTTCGGCGCCTCCTCTTCCGTTGCTTCGTGCGCGACGATCTTTGCCTCCGCCCGGACCTGCGGCTCCGTTCCGGATTCCCCCTCTTCATTACGGACGTCCCGCCGTGCGCCGAACATCCGCCTGAACATTCTGAAGATCGCACCGAGGATCGGCACCGTCATCCAGAACGGAAGGTACATTCGCGCGTTCTTCAGCAGCGGGACCCTGGACAGCCCGAGCAGCTCATCGAACGGCCGCAGGATGTTCTCCACGGCAAAGCATTTCTTCAGCTCCGCCTTTGCGTCATCTCCGATGCGTGCTTCCTCGCCAAGGAGGTACAGGAGCCCGCCGTTTGCCAGCGCGGTGAGCAGGGGGAACCCGCGGGTGACCCTCTGCTCCACGTCCCTGCGGAACGTGGCATCGTTTTTTGCCTGGTCAGGCGTGCGGTCCTCTTTCAGGGCAGCGGTCCATTCATCGAGATACTGGCGCCGCAGCTCCTCGGCGCATTCGGCGAGCTTCTTGAGAAACACAGGCACCGCGAAGTCCTTGTGGATGAAGTAGTCCTTCTTCTGTGCCGCGGCGTGGACACGAACGAGGTACGGGATCGTCTCCTCCCCCGCCCGCCTGGTCTTCTCCTTTAAAAAGGAATGGATGAAGTCCCTGCTGTGCTTGGCGACGAAGGTCGCGCCCTTCTCGTCCTTCAGGCTGTACAGGTCCTGGAATCCGAAGACGAAAGGCGCTTTGCGCACCTGCGTCTCCAGATTCTTTCGGTCGTCAGCCCACTCCTTTTCCCGCTGCACGGCTCCTTTCTTGTGGAAGACCGCGTAGCCGATGATGTACGCGGACTGGACCACGGCCGTGTCCTGGTCGGTCTTCTCCGCCTTGGCCCGGAAATCCTGAAGGACGAGATTGGAGAGGTGAGTCCAGAACCGGAAACTGAAGTCCGTGGGCGCCATGACCGTGGCTCCGGCTTTCTTCGGCCGCAGGGCCACGTCTTCCATGTACTGGCGGACGGCGACCTCGCTTCCGCGAAGGGCGCCGAGGAGCTTGGTTTCCGCGTAGGCCGCGTTCTTCCCGTCCTGGAGGTAGTGGCTGATCTTCGCCACCGCGGCATCCACGAGGTGAGAACCGACGCTCTCCTGGGGCACGATGAGCGAGTCCACCCCTTCGGGGAACTGCAGCCTCACGATTCCCTTCATGCCCGGCCCGCTGGTCTCCAGCAGCGCACCAAGCTGGGCCTTTACGTCCGCGGCAATGATCGCGTTCGGGGGTACCTGTGCAGAGACGGTCTCTTCCCGCGGGAATGGCCGGGTCGGTTCATCCCCGAGCCTCCGGTACTCTTCGATCAGGGCGATGACATGAAAATCCGGCAGCGCGAGGATGCGCGGCCTCTCCCCTTCCTTCGACACCACGATGACGGACTCCGCCGGCAGTTCCTTTATCGCCGCCTCCACCTCGCCCGGCTGCACATCGCCTTTCGAGAGGGACACGAGAAACTGGCGGAGATCGATGTTGGGGCTGCGGGTCTTCAGGGCAAAGGCGCGTAAGAGTGAAAGAAGGTCCTTCGCGTGCATGTCGGGATGCGAGTGTAGTGCATCGGGGCGCCGCATTCAAGGACGCGAAAGCATCCGAATACGCGTTTTCCTTGAAAAGGGTCAGGGCGATGACTACACTTGATGCAGAGTCACGCCGGTGTGCCCATTCCGAACGCGAACAGCAGCGTATGCATCTCTTTTTATCCTGCTCGTGCTCCCGGCATTCGGGCAACAACGGGACGCCGAACAGAAACCGCAGTGCGCAATCTTCACGATCCAGGATTTTTCCACGGGGTCCGCGAACAAGGACTACGAACGGCCCATCACGGCGAGCGTCAGTGCCGCCTTCGAAGTGGGAGGGTATGGCATCATCTCCCCGGAAAAGTGGGGCGGCGAGGTTCAGCGGCGCGGCCTGAGCCCGCGTGCGCTTCTCTCGGAGGCTCCGGCACTGTCAGTGGGCCAGGCCGTCGGCGCCGACCTCGCCGTCACGGGATACTTCACGGTCGAAGAGGATCGAATCTACATCTCCCTGCAGTGCTGGGACGTGGGCGCGGGAGTGCTTGCCGCGGGCTTGCAGCAGACGGCACGGTTCAACATCGCCTTCTACAGCTCGCTTCATGACAGGGTGGCGGACATGCTGCCGCAGATCCGATTGATGCAGAGTACCGCTCAGACTGCCTCGGGCGCCGCCCCGGGCAAAGCGCAACCGTCCGTGTCTGAGCTCACTTTCGTGTCTCCGGACGAAGGGATGGAATTGTTCCTTGTCAATGATGAGCGGATTGGCGCGATATCCAATGGGAAACTGGTCTGGAATTCCGGTGGGATCGTCCTGGGGTCGGCATTCAACGTGGAAAAGCGCAAGCAAGGTTTCCACACCTCACGGCAAACGGTGCGCGCAGCAAAGGAAATACGTCTCTCGGGGATGGTACGTGAGGAGAAAAGGGCACTGGAGGTGGACTGGACCCTGGGACAACTTCTGGGAGCCGGCGCGACGTTGCGAGTGTACACTCGCCCTGACGAAACGTTCTTGTTCATCGGCAACTATTTCTTCCTGCAGCCGGCGTTGAACGCCGCGGGCAACCTCGTCATCCACTACGACACGAGCCTGGGCGTCGGCGCATACGTGTTTCTCCCTCCGGATTCCCCCGTCCGCTTCGGCGTTTCGACCGGCGCGGGATCAGTCGTATCCATTCTCACCGGACCCTCCAACGCATCTTATGCCGAAGTCTACCTGGACGTATTCAACTGGTGGGTGGAAACAAGGATACTGGGGCCGATCATCTTCCTCCGACAGGAATGGAAGTTCACAACGGGCGGCGGCTCGAGCATTTTGGGCAAGCAGTGGATGATGGTGGCCGGCACCATCCCGCCGATGACCCTCGGAGTCATGTTCAGATGGTAAGAACTATTCCACGCCTCATCGCAACTCTCGTCCTTGTCCTCCCGCTCGCGTCGTGCATCCTCGTGATGAGCGTGTTTCCCTCGACCCTCTCGCAGGTGCTGGCCGTGGCCGACCTGTCGGCAACGATCCCGGCCGGTTCGGGTCCGCAGTACAACGTGTCTGTCGTGACGCCGACCGGGGGAGAGTTCGTGATACTCATGAATCGGAGCTTTGGGACGGATCCGGCCGCCGTGATCATGGACTCCAATCTCAAGCTTATTCAAACGTATACGACAGCGCAGCTCAACGGATGGGGAATCGTAAACGGCCAGAACGTGTTCACGGACGCCGCGAGAAATGTCGCGTTGCGGGATCACTGGTTCACGGCATTCTGGCTTTCGACTGTCAATGCGCCTCCCTCGGGACCAACCAATACCCCCCTGTTCGGCGCAAGCTTCAGTTCCCCGGCTGCGCTGATAAATGAGGCAAACTTTCAGATCGCGGGGAACAATCTCACTTATACTCAGTATGATTCTTCGTGGGGCCTTCCTGCCGGGCGCGGGCCATTTACGGTGAATGTCGCCGGAGGCAACTACTATCTCAACGCAGTGTTCAACGTGGATGATACGCCCACGGCAGGTGAGGTCGTGCTTGTCCTGAGCGATTCCAGCAATTCCTTCTATTTCGTCGCAATTCCGCTCTTCAATATCTTGAATAATTCCGTGGTTCCGCCGCTTTTCAGCAACTATCCCTATACGACACTGAAGAACATCGACTCCTCGAGCATCGGCTTCGCNNCGCAGGCGACTCCCTGGTCGCGTACTCCTACGATTCCAATTCGTTGAAGCGCTATTCGCTCACGCCTCCGTTCAAAGAGGCCGGCAGTGTCAGTGTAGCGAAGAACAACAGTCGCCTCCAATATGCGTACAAGATGACGGGCGGATACTCAGTTGTGTACGATGAGGATGCGCGAAGCCTCACAAAGGTGGCCAACTGGTGGTGAGTCCCCGACTGATACTTCCATCAATCCTGCTTCTCCTCCTGGTTCTGCCTGCCGGCGTGTTCGGGCAGGAGACCGGCTCACCGGCTGGTTCGCAACGAAAGCTTCTCCTCTACGTCGACCAGTCGCCAGNNCACCGAGAACCAGCTGCTCATGGTGTCACGTTCGCTGCAGATGACACTGCATTCGAGCGTGAACGGGCTCGCGATATCCGAGGCCATCGACTCTGCGCGGAAGGGCTCCCCACCCGATCTTTCCCTGCTTGCGCGGAATGCAGGGGCGGATTTCTGGCTCTGGGCCCAGGTATCCATAAACGCGGGGAAAGCCCAGGTGAGGGCGCGTGGTTTCGACGTGCTCGCCCATGAAGCGAAATTCGATACGACCGTGTCGAGGGATAATGAGCTCTCGCCAATGGATTTGCCGTTCGAAAAATGGGATGATATCGTCTCTCTGGTGACATCCTTACTGCCGCCCGGATCGAATGAGGGACCGGATTTGACGGTCCCGCAGGAAGTCACCCTGACGGTTCGTGCACTGCCGGGTACGCTGATCGCCGGCCCTGGCGAGAAGAAAACCATGGCAGGAAGGGACGGCTTCGCACAACTGCGCCTTCCATCCACCGGCGAATATTCCCTGCGCGCGACGCTTGCAGGGTACTACCCGGAGACCAGCCGTTTCTTTCTGACGGGCAGCAAAGAAGTCGTCCTCGACCAGCAAAAGGCTTCATGGTGGGCCATCGATGCATCGCTGCTGGAATTGGCGTATCCGAGCTTCGACGTCACGCGGTTCATCATTCCGAACTCTTTCTACGTGAAACTCGGGATCACCACCTACGTGTTGGGGCTCGCCTTCACGGACACGCAGGTTTTCACCAACAATCCATTGACGAATCTCGTGCTCCAGACCGGAATCTACCTGCGCCCCGAGGATGTGCTTTTCCGTCCCTATGTGAACCTCGGTGCGTTCCTGAGGATCGTGCACGAGCCCGGCGTGCTCGTCGGGATAGATCCGGTGTCGGCGGGCGGGCTTCAGCTTTCGATCGGCACGGAAATCGGCAGGTCCCCGCGCGGCAGGTTCTTCTTCGAATACCAGCCGATGTTGTACACAACGAGCGTGCCGGAATCTTTCCAGGCTTCTTTCGGAAGCGGTGATCCTCCGGTCGGCTGGTCATTCTCTTCCAGGAGCGCGTTCAATTTCCTCTGCTTTCGCGCAGGGTATCGGTGGGCACTATGAAAAGAATTTTTCTCTTCTTCATCCTCTCACTCCCGATCGTCCTCCTCACCTGCTCGCCACCGCCGTTCAACCTTTCGATCAGTGAGGCAGCAAAAACGGCAAAGCAGCTCTCGTACGTCGGCCAGATCGGACCGATCAGCTCGATGTCCGGCAACCAGGGAAACGAAGATGTCGTGTTCATCCCGGAAAAAGACGGCGCGGGTGGGATCACGCTGCAGGCAGGTTTTCTGTATTCCCAGGATCCTCTGAACGGCAATCAGGCAAGCTTCGTCGCATATGACGCGGGCCAGGGCAAATATATTTATGAAGGCGGGTCGCAGTGGCTGGGCCCGCTCTCAACGGACGCGTATGCCAATGTCCTCGTGCAGTCGGTGAAAAGCCTGCACAACGTCATCGCGTTTCAAATCGACGACGTCACGCCGGCCAGCAACAGGTTCGGACTCATGATCGGAGACACGATCGGACATACCTTCACTCCTCCAGCCTGGATTGGGCTCACAGCTCAGACGACCGGAAATTTCCCGCCGGGCCCTTACTCGGCAATTGGCATCAGTATAATTCCGACCAACAATCCTGGATTTGACAGGGCCTACATGCTGCTTGCTGACACAGGCAACGGTATGTATCGTGAGGCAAGATATCACGTTTCGCAGGCCGCACCAGGCCTGACAAACCCGTCCAGTATTTTTCGGACCACCGAGCTTGATCTAGTCGGCTACGGAGTCATTCCTGCCGGAATCCAGAGGGTTCTCTATTATTATGATTCCGCCTCGACGAATGCATTCGCTATGTGGAACACGGGGTCACATTGGACCTGCGTGAAGTGGACCGAGTCCCCTCCCACCGTCCCGCTGTGGCAGCCGATGCCGGGAATCAATCACCGCATCGACGCCCTGCTCACCACGGGAGAGCTCTTTTCCACGGAAGACAACACAGCGCGAGTGTACGACCCCACGACATCGACGGGATCACTGGAAGCAGAGTTTGTGCTTGGTGACCTGAGATTCATCGGGGAAGTCTACATTGGCGGAGTTCCAACCATGCTTTTTTCTCAGGCGCTCTGGTTCAACCAGCAGGTAACCTTCAACGTGTATTCTCTCCCGACATCGAAAGTGAAGACACTGGGTCAGTAGCGGCGTCCTACTTCAAAGCTGAAGTCAATACCTGCAGATTCTTGAGAAACGCTTTCATTGCCGGATCCTTGTCCGCGCTCTTCAGCCGGGCGTCGATGAAGCTCTTCTTCTGGTCAGCAGAGGTCTGCCTGCTCAGCTGAAGAACGATGCTCATGGCCTCCTGGAGAGCATCCTGCCTGCCTTCGTCCTTTCCCTGGGAAAGGCTGTCCGTGATGAACCGATTGTCATAGTGATGGATCCGGTCCAGGATCCCGCGGAAGACGCCGTCAAGCGAGCCGAGGAACTGGTCCCTGAGGCCAATAGTCCTCATCCTGCCCTTCTCTTCGCCCTGACTTCGGATGATGGAATCTTCCTGATCGATGTAATTCCTGTAGTTCGTCACCAGGGAGTCGAGGTTGCTCACGGATCCGGATGCGGCGGGCGGACTTCCCGCGGCGTTCTGCGGAGATTCCTTCAGCCGTTCGTTCTCCGCACTCAGGGTGTCAATCTGTTTTTGCAGCGCCCGCGCGTTGATTTGCGCCTGCTGCAGCCGGGCCGCAACCTCGCTCGAAGAGCCGCCGGCCCCGGCAAGATCGCCGAACCTCTTGTTCACGGCATTCATGACGAGGTCAGTAGTCGTACCCGCGGGATCTCCGCCCATCCCGACAAGCTCCATGAGGCTCTTCTTGATTCCCGTGATCTCATTGGCTCGGCCGGACAGTTCCTTCTGTACGGAGGCGAGTTGGGCGTTGAGAGCCGCTACCTGGCCGGACTGGCTCTTGAGATCAGAAGATGACTGGGCGCTGAGACCGGCGATGCTGTCGTTGAGTCCCTTCACTGACGGACCAGCCTGGGCGCTCTGAGGGTAGCTCTGGAGGACCGTGAGGAACTGCGCCGCGGCATCCGCATACCTGTGCTGCTGAAGCAGGGCGTTGGCCTGGACAATCGCGGGAGCGGCTGACTGTGTCTGATCCGCCTGTGCCTTCTGCGCGGAAAGGGCCACTGCCCCCGCGCCGATGTTGGAAAAGGTTGCCGACAGTCGTGCCGGGCTTTCCGGCAGATAGCCCAGGGCGTCCCGGTAGGCGGCGATCATTTCGGGGTAGCGCCCCGCGGCGAACGCGCTTTCCGCCCGTACAAGACCCGCGCGTAGAGCACCCTGCCGCGCCGTTTCAGCGTCCCGAGCCCTGCTGGTGAAGTACGCATAGCTCTTCGATATCTCGGGAATCGCCGCAAGAGCCTGACCGTAGGCAGTTTCCGCATCCGCGACCTTGCCGGCGCGGAGGAGACCGTCGGCGCTGGCCACAAGGGTGCGGACACTGGTGATCCTGTTCGCGGCATCGACGAGGGAGGCGGTGTCCACCTTTCCCTTGTCGAGCTCTCCCTGCACCAGGCTGGTGAGCGAATCCACGATGAAGAGGTCTACGGGCCGCCGCCGAGCGATGCCGGGCAGCACCGCCACGTCGGAGGAGTTCACGTAGCTGCTGATGGCCTGCAGGCTCGTGAGGGCCTTGGGATAGTTCTTCGCCGCGATGTCGGTCTGCGCCACCGAGTACAGGCCGACCAGCTGCTGGGAGACGAGATCTTCCTGCTGCTTCTGAGACGTGAGCGCGGCGAGCTGCTGCTGGGTCTGCGCCTGGGCGCTCTGCAGCTCCTTTGTCTTCTGGGCAAGCTGCGCCTGCAGGTCCGCCTCCCGCTGCCGCGAATCCGAGAGAACCTGCTGCCTATCCGCGTTCGCTTTTGCGAGGTCCGAATTGAACTGTGTCCGCAAGTCCTGCAGCGCCGATTCCGATTTCTTCCGGTCGGCGTCCGCCTGGGTCCTGAACGCCGCAAGCTGTGCATTGAACGCGGAGTTCTTCTGCGCCTCCAGGTCGGCAAGCTTCTTCTGAATGTCCTGGTCGGAGAGCCCCTGCTTCTGCAGGCGCGTCCTTTCCGCATCCAGCTCCGCTGCCATGGACGCGCGAAGCTGGCTTTCCCGGGCCTGCACTTTCGCGTCCATGTTTGCCTGCAGGTCCTGTCTCTGCTTGTCGATCTCCGCGAGCCGTCCCTGGATCTGGCCGATCTGCTGGTTTTTCTCCTGGAGCCGTGCCTCCGACTCCTTCTTCACTTCCGCCAGCAGCTTGCCTTCCGCCGTGATGCCGGTGGTATCCTGCCGCGCGGCCTGAGACTCGCCGCGCTGAAAGAGAAAGTACAGCACCGCCAGTCCCGCGGCCAGGGCGACGATGGCCGTGACATTGACCAGGATCGGAAAAAGAACGCCCTGCTTGGCCGCCTTCACCACGAACATCTCGGGAGTCACCTTCATCCTGCTGCTCGTGGCGACCTTCTCGATCTCCTGCCGGATCTCCTTCTGCTCCTCCCGCGAGATGCCGGAGTCGGGGTCGAATGCAAACTCCTCCCGCCCGTCAGTACCGAGACCGAGGGTGTCCCTGAGCTTGCGCGCCTTGTCCAGGAGTCCTAGCATTCCTGATTCTCCCTGTCAGAGTATCGTCATTTGTGGGTCATCACTTCGACCCCGTCCCATCCTTCGGGCGGGGGGTCCCTGCTGTATTTCCGGGTGCGCTCGAGCAGCATGGCCGCGACCTTGTCCCCCGGCATGACTTTCAGGGCGTCACGGAAATATCCGGATGCAGTCGTGAAGTTCCGCTCGTAATACTCCGTCATTCCCATGTTGTGCAGGCCCCAGCCTTCCAACTCCGTCTTCAAGAGGTGCCGTCGGGCCGTAAAAATCTTCACACCTCTCTCGCGACCCTTCACCGCCACGGAGTCCAGGAGTCGGCACTGCAGCTGGTTTTTCACGTAACGGTGGACGCGCTCGGAAAAGAGGACCTCCTGATGATACACCCTCGTGAGACCGGAGAGCCGGGAGGCGAGGTTCACCGCGTCCCCGATGACGGTGTAGCTCATCTTGTCCTCCGTCCCGATTGTTCCCACGGTGACTCTTCCACGGTTGATGCCGACACTGACGTTGAAAGGAGCCTTGCCGGCAGATGCTCGACGCTTGTTGAACCCGCGCAGCGATTCAGTCATGTCGATGCCGGCGAGCACGGAGGCAAGCGCGAACTCTTCCTCTGGATCCACGTAGTCGCCAAAGAAAGCCATCACCGCATCCGTGATGTACTTGTCCACCATTCCGCCTCGCCCCTCGATGGAATCCACCATGGCCTTGAAATACGGCTCCAGGGACTGGACCAGCTCGTCGGGGGCGATATTCAAGGCGACGTCGGAGAAGTTCGTGATGTGCGAGAAGAGGATGCAGATATCCTGCTGCTTGGGGAGTACCTTGCCCTGGTTTTCCATGACCTGGCTGATGACCCTGGCGGGCACATACTGCTGGAAAATTTCCTTGATCTTCTTCTCACGAGTCCTGGCGACGGCGGCTTTCAGCGCGAAGCCCTTGATTTCCTTGTAGGCCTGCTCGAGGCCGCTTACCATGAGGTTGAAGGTCTGGGCCAGTGCCCCGATCTCGTCGTGGTACTCCACCACCACGCGCTTGGATAAGTCATTCGTGGAGATGATCTCCTTCATCGTGCCCACCACCCGCGTC
>PMZS01000061.1:6709-6849 GCA_003170115.1 Spirochaetaceae bacterium | reverse complement strand
CAGCAGTGCATCATGACCTTCTTGTCGAAACGATGCCCCAGATCGATGAGCCGCTGCAGTGAGGGCAGGGCGAAGCGCTCGAAGAGCTCCACGCCGAGGAGCGGGCCGGTCTGCGACCCGAAATCGTTGCCGATGAAGAA
>PMZS01000061.1:1915-6641 GCA_003170115.1 Spirochaetaceae bacterium | reverse complement strand
TCGTGCCAGAACGGCGACCAGTCTCCGCCCAGGATCGCGAACTCACCACCCCAGCTCTCCGCTTCTCGTTTCACCTCCGAGACGTCCATCCAGTCGGGATCCGGCCATTGATACGCCGCTATGTCGCGCTCCGTTGCCGCCTCGCGGAGGGGATGGGAAAGGGGCTGGCCGTACCCGATGCCGGTCCGCTCGATGCCGAACGGGCTCTTCCACGTCGCCCCCGGGGAAAGCCCGAGATCAGGGCCTGCGTATCTCGCCGCCACGCGGCGGAAATCATCGCCGAGCCTCCGCCGCAGGCCCTCATCGTCGAGCCCGAGCGCGGCGCGTGCCTTGCTCCAGAACTCGGGCGAGGATCCGCACCAGCACGGCACGCGGTCCGGTTCCCGGTGCGAGAAGGCCGTCATGACCCGCTCACGGGAGGTCACGCCGGGGCCTTCCCCATGCTCGGCTCGTCGAACTCCCCGAGTCGGAGCGGGTAGGTGCCATGCGTGCGAACGAGCTCGACGACGGACTGGTACCTCTCTCCCGAGACATTGCTTGGGACGGAATGATCGGACTGGAAGATATAGCCTCCGCCCTTCGCGGCGTTGAGCTTTCTCAGTACATACCGTCGAAGGTCCTCCGTCGGCGCGTTGGCCCATTTCAGGACGTCCATGTTGCCGCAGAACCCCATGCGGTGGCCGTATTTCCGTCGCAGCTCCACGACATCCAGGCCGGACTTCGCTTCCAGCGGGTTGTAGGAGTCCAGGCCCATCTCGATGAAATCCTCGAAGATCTTCGACGCGTTGCCGCACCCGTGGTAGATCACCGGGAGGCCCGCCTCGTGGCAGACGCTGATCTGCTCGGCCACGATGGGCTTGAAGTGCGCCCGCCAGAAATCCGGGGAGAAGAGCATTCCATTGACATAGGCAACGTCGCCCCAGATCACCATGCCGTCCAGGAGGCCGGCTCCCGCCTTGATCTGCGCGCGTGTCATCTCGACCATGAAACGTCCGAGCCTCTCGATGAAACGGGCAAGGTCGTCGGGATAGAGGCCGATCCACAGCATCACGTTTTCCGTCCCGATGATGCGCCACAGCTGCTCGTGTCCCTCGCAGATGCTTCCATAGACGGGGAAGTCGGGGCGCAGTTCTTTCACGGTCTCGATCCATGCGGGGCTGTTTCGCGTGAACCCGTCCCCGACGCCCGCAATCTGGTTGTCCCCGGCCGAGAACCAGCGCCTGTGGTCCCAGGGATCATCGAAGCTGAACGCGTGCATCTTCTCGAGGGAGTCGGTCTCGAATGACACGTAGTCCGGCATGGGGTCGGCGAACTTCTTGCGGATCACCGCCTCGTAACCGGTGCGCACGACGACCTCCTGCGAATCTTCCCGAACGATCTCGAATGGCTTGATGTGCGGGTCCATGTTCGGGGTCGTGACGATCCAGTCCAGGTCGTAGTAGCGGTAGATGTCGGTGTCCACCGGGAGGCCCAGCTCACGCCTCCAGCGCTCCAGGAAGCTGCCCCAGAAGAAGTNNGTTCGTTGCACGGGCGTCCTCCGGATCAGTCCACGTGAAAGACTTCCTGCAGGTCGGACCACCATTCTCCCTCCGCGCGGGTGGGCAACGGCTTCTGCAGGGGCTTCATGATCGCCCACCACTCCTGTGTCTTCGGATCGGCGGCCATTTTTGCCATGTCCGCGTCGAAGTCCGTGCCCACGTACTCGAAATAGGCGAACAGCAGGCCGTCCTTGTGATAGATGGAGTAATTGCGGATATTGCATGCGGTGATCGTTTTCAGCACGTCCGGCCACACCTTCGCGTGGTAGCGCGAGTACTCGGCGAGCTTTCCGGGTTGAAGACCGATGAGCTGTCCGTAACGANNCCTCCTTGAAAGAGCCGCCTCCCAACGCCACGGAATACCGTGGCAGGGAGGCGGCCCGGTGTCAGGACGAGGTCCTGCTTACCACTGCGGCGGATAGAACTTGTCGACGTCAGCCTTGGTGATGATGTGCTGGGCAAGGTTCTTGCGGGGCGCGTAGCCCTTGCCGTTGAACCAGTCCGCGGCGGCCTNNGCGCCGTCGCCTTCGGCGGTCTGGTAGGTGATGCCGAACAGCTTGCCGTCCTTCACGAGGTCCATTCCCTGCTTGGAGTTTCCCGCGGCGACGACGATGACATCGTCGCGGCCGGCCTTCTCGAGGGCCTGGAAGATGCCGAGGGACTGTGCGGAGTCGTCGGAGGCGCAGATCCCCTTGAGGTCCTTCCCGTACTTGGTGAGCCAGTCGGAGACGAGCTGCATCGTCGTGTTGGCGTCGAATGTGGCCGGGGTCGGGGAGGCGGCGACGAGGGTCTTGATCTTGGGATTGTAGGTCGCCAGCTCGGAGATGGGGCCGAAGGAGCGGGCGAAGTAGGGCGAGCCGCCGGGGGCGTGCTGGACGTAGGCGACGCCGATGGTGGCCGCGCCGGGGTTCCTCTTCACGAGCTCGTCGGACCACGCGCGGGCGAGGAGGCGGAACTGGCCGAAGTCATCCGGCCCGGTCCAGCCGAGGGAGTAGTTGAGCGCCGCATTGTCGGGCAGCGTGTTGAACATGTGCAGGGGGATGCCCGCTGCGTTGATCTTCCGGGCCTGCTGGACCGCGCCCTTGGCGTCGAGCGGGATGAGGAGGATCATGTCCGGCTTCTCGTTGATCGACTGGTCGATCAGCTGGTCCTGGACGTCCTTGCTCCAGTTCGGCGAGAGCGCCCTGAAGTTCCACTTGTACATGTCGGCCACCTTCTTGGCGCCGAGGATGCAGGCCGTGGTCCAGGGGTGGTCGCCATGGACGATCATGATGACTTTCTTGCCGATGGCGCCGTCGCCGGGCGACTTGGGGATGTTGGTCGGGGTGACGTTCCAGCCCGCCCACTCCATGTCGTACCAGTGAAGGGGATCGGTTTCGGGAAGCTTGTTGGGATCCGCAGGCCGCATCGGCACCTTGCGGTTGTCCGTCGAGGGCGCGAGGAGCTGCTGGCCGTCGGCGGACTTCAGCACGCTCGTGTTGACGGCGAGCGAAGCCTTGAGGTTCGCCTGCTGGGCGGCCGTGAGGCCCTGCCCGAAGGCGGGGGTGAGGACGAGCGCCGCGAGGGCGAACGCCACAACGATGAACGGGAGTCTTTTCATCAGACTGCCTCCTTCTGATATCCCCATCCGGTCATCGCCCCGGTCACGGTACTCCGTGACATTTACGCCAGGGGGCGTTCCGGAAGTGGTTCCGATCGCGAGCCACGTGCGCCTAAGAGCCCGCGGCTTTCCGGGTCCGAGCCGCCGGCGGGCGCTCGGCGAGCTCCTTCATGAGCTCGGGCCGCTGCCCGAGGGTCTTGTCGTGCCGGTACACTGCGTAGGCCTCGTAGAGCACGACGTAGGCGAGGATGAGACCTGCGAAGAAGATCTTCACTTCGTTGCCGAGGCCGAAGAGGATGATTCCCGTGTAGAGCATCTCGAGGGACATGATGGCGACGACGCTCCGCAGGACGCCACCCTTGCCTCCCGACATCGCGGTGCCGCCGATGATGGTGGCCGAGATGACGTACATGAGGGAGTTCTCGCCGAGCTTGAGGGTGGCAGCGGTCGAGACGAGGACCGACACGACCCCACCGATGGCGGCCGTCACGCCCGACAACACGAAGGCGGCGATGAGGTAGCGGTCGGTGCTGATGCCCGCAAGCCAGGCAGTGGCCCGGTTGCCGCCGACCATATAGAAGTTCCTGCCCGCCGTCGTGCGCCGGAGGACGAACTCGACGACCACCACGAGCACCAGCATGATGAGGATGCGCGGGGTGACGAGGGGGAGGAAGTTCTTGCCGAGGAAGTCGGAAATGGCGAAGGCCTGGTCCGTCGAGACGCTGATGGAGTTGCCCCCCGAGACCTGGTAGATCAGGCCCTGGAGGATGGTCATCGTGCCCAGCGTGACGATAAAGGAGTTGATCTTCGCCTTGGTGACGAGCAGGCCGTTCAGGAGGCCGACGACCGCCCCGCCGGCAACGGCCACGGCGATGGCGCCCGGGAATCCGAGGAGAGGCTGGAGCCCCATCGTGAGGACCCCGGCGAAGGTGATCACGGTGCCGATGGAGAGGTCGAGCTGGCCGCAGATCATCACCACCGTGAAGCCGATCGCAACGGTCGCGTTCATCGCGATGGCGTTGAGGATGGTGGTGAAGTTGAAGACATTGAAGAACTTCGACGCGAGCAGGGACATGAAGGCGAATACGATGACGAAGAGGATGTAGATCCTGTACTTGTCCCCCAGCGCGAGGAGGTTGTTCTTTCCCGACCTACGCATCGTCCCTCCCCAGCCGCCTGAGCGACATGGCGTTGATGCCGACGACGACGATGAAGATCGCGCCGCGGATCATGTCCTGGGAGAAGGTGCCGATGCCGATGAGCGTCATGATGTTGTTCAGAATGCCGATGATCAGGGAGCCGCCGAGAACGCCGAAGATGGTGCCGCGCCCGCCGGCGAGCGTCATGCCGCCGATGACGACGGCCGTGACCGCCTTGAAGTCGTAGCCGGCGCCGTTGTACCACGCGCCGACCCGCGACAGCGACGTCACCGCGAGGCCGGCAATCGTCGCGGTGAAGGCGGCGAGGACGAAGGACAGGATGATCGCGCGCTCGACGGCGATCCCCGAGAGCTTGGCCGCCCGCGGCGAGGATCCCGTGAGCTTCAGCTTGACCCCGAATGAGGTCCTCGTCAGCACGAACTGGCCCA
>PMZS01000061.1:0-1897 GCA_003170115.1 Spirochaetaceae bacterium | reverse complement strand
TGCTGCTGGGTGCCGACCATGTCGGGGTAGATCTGCTTGTTGACCCACACCAGGCGGATGACGCCCATCGTCACGTAGTTGACCGCCAGGGTCCAGATGATGGGGTTGGCCTTGAACCTGCCGACCACGAAGCCGTTGAAGAAGCCAATGAGGAGGCCGACCGCCAGGGACCCGACGATGGCGACGCCGAAGCCATAGCGGAGAAGCTCGATGCAGATGTAGCCGGTGAAGCCCATCGTCGTCGGCACCGACATGTCGGCGAAGTTGCCCGAATACGTCACGAACGCCATGCCCACCGCGACGATGCCGACAAGGGCTACCGCGTCGACGATGTTGAGCAGGTTCTGGGGGGAAAGGAAATTGCCGATGGCGCCGGTGGCCTGCAGGATTGCGCCCAGAAGGAGAAAGAGGACGGCGATGCCATAGACGCCCGCCGTGTTCATGATGCTTGAGAAGGACCCCGTCCTGACCGTGCGCAGGTCCGCGCTGCTCATGACGTGGCTCCGAGACCGGTGTCACCGTTGGCGGCAAGGAGCAGGCTCTCCTCGCTGCATTCGCTGTATTGCATCTCGCGGATGAAGTGCCCCTTTCGCATGACCATCACCCGATCGCAGAGGCCGGCGAGCTCGGGCAAGTCCGAGGAGATGAGGAGGACGGTGCAGCCCTCGCGAGCGAGCTTCTCGATGGAGGCGTGAATGGTCATCTTGGCACCTATATCCACGCCCCGCGTGGGCTCGTCGAGGATGAGGACCCGGGGCTCGGTAGCCAGCCACTTGGCGAGGAGGACCTTCTGCTGGTTGCCCCCCGACAGGTTGCCGACCGTTCGGGAAGGGTCGGGCGGATAGATCGAGAGCTCGCTGATGAGGCGGTCCACGGCGGGCTTGCCCCGTGCCTTGGAGAAGATCGCTGCCCGTGAAAGCCGGTCGATGATCGCCGAGAGGACATTGTCGTCCACGGGGAGCCTGATGGCGAGGCCCTCGGTCTTGCGGTCCTCGGTGAGGTAAGAGATGCCCTGCTCCAGGAAATCGGCCATTGTCGATCCGCGCACGGGCGCCCCGTCGAGCTCGATCGATCCCTCGTCGGCACGGTCGAGGCCGGCGAGGACCTTGGCGAGCTCGGTGCGCCCGGCGCCGGACAGCCCGCAGATACCGAGGATCTCGCCGCGCCGGGCCTCGAGGTCGACCCCGTGGAAGAAGCCGAAGCGGGACAAGCCCCTGACGCGCAGCCTGACCTCGCCGATGGCCCGCTCGTCGCGCCGGTAGAACTCCCTGACAGATCGTCCCACCATCATCTGGACGATCTCCTCGCGGCTCACCTCCCTGACAGGCCTGGTAGCGATCTTTTTTCCGTCCCGCATGACCGTGACGCGATCGGCAATCCTGAAGATCTCGGGAAGATGGTGGGAGATGTAGACGATCGCGATGCCGCGGGCCTTGAGGTCACCGATGATGGAGAAGAGCCGCTCGACCTCCTCGCGGGAGAGGGCGCTCGTTGGCTCGTCCATCACGAGAATCGAGGGCTTGTTCCCGAGGACCTTCGCTATCTCGACGAGCTGGGCCTCGTGCGGGCTGATGTCCTCTATGGGGAGATTCGGGTCGAGGTCGAGGCCCACGGAGGCCAGGAGCTCCCTCGCCTGGGCCCGGGCGCGCGCCTTGTCGAGGAAGAGTCCACGGCGCGGCAGCCGGCCGGCCAGGAGGTTCTCCGTGATGCTGATGGGCCGCGCGAGGCTGAGCTCCTGGTAGATCATTCCGATGCCGTGTCGCTTGGCCAGCGTGGGGGAGTGGAGGAGGACGACCTTGCCCTCGATCGCGATCTCGCCGGTGTAGTCGTCAAAGGAGCCCGCGAGCATCTTCATCAGCGTCGACTTGCCGGCGCCGTTCTCCCCGACCAGGGCGTG
>PMZS01000075.1 GCA_003170115.1 Spirochaetaceae bacterium | reverse complement strand
ATGCCATCGGGGGCCGTCACGACGACACCGGTGAGATCGTTCTCAAGGAGCATCCGGTAGTACTCCTCGCTGTTCCTCAGGGCGGCCATGGTCACGTGGTGTTCCTCCACCTCCGCGGAAAGGGCCCTGGTCCTTTCTCTGACCATGGACTCGAGCTCGGTGTTCAATTTTTCGAGGTGGGTCTGGGATGCGGCGAGTTTCTGGCTCATCCGAACGGCATTGTCATACGTGGAGATGAGGAGATTGAGAATCTGGAGCCGGTCGGAGTTGATGTAATGCTTCCTGCCGCCAAAAAAGATTTCCAGCCCCAGCCGCGCCTCGTCCCCCGAATGCAGGGCACGGTGCGCGAGCACGCTCTGGATCCGCGAAAGGAGATACGGAGCCTCAAAGGGTTTGATGATGAAATTGTCCGCTCCGGAGGCAAGCCCGCGTATGACATCCTCCGGATCGGAGAGCGAGGTCAGGAGAATGACGGGCGTATCCCACGTCGATTCGTAGTCCTTGATGTTCCGACAGAGCGTGTAGCCATCCATCCCTGGCATGACGATGTCGCTGAGCACCACGTGCGCGGGTTCACGCTTCAGGGCGGCAAGGGCCTTCACGCCGTTCGATTCCGTGCGCACCTTGAAGCCGGCCTCTTCGAGGATGTGGCGGATCTGCTCCGCCTGCGTGGGACTGTCTTCTACCAGGAGAACGGTCGGGGCGTCGGTCATGGCTCAGCCGACCAGCTCTTTCTGAAGTTCCACCACGGCTTCCACCAGCCTTTCCTGTTCACGAATCTTGTCGAAAAAGTATTCTGCTCCCGCCCTGTGGCACGCCGCGCGGTATTGAATCGAGGAAGAGCTTGACAGGGCAATCACGATCGGAGGATGCGTGACGGACTTTATGGTACGGACGAGATCGAGCGCTCCTCCGGGCATGCCGATGTCGATCACGATTACGTGAGGTTTCAATTCGACTATCAGTTTCATGATTTCCCCCCCGCTCGGCGCGCAGGAGGAGACATCCAGACCGTCAAGCTCGCTCAGCGCCTCCACCAGACGATGGCGCACCGCATCGGCATCATCGAGGATCAGCAATCTCATTCTGAAAAAATATCGATTGGCGAATGCCTTTCGTTATCAGCGCCGTGCTGTTTTTACTGTAGGGCTGGAGGGCAATACGATGTCAGTGGCAGTCCTACATCATTGCTCGAGCAGATGCTGGACTGCATACCGTATGAGTTGGGCACTGGAAGACATGCCCATCTTCTCGAGAATGCGAGCGCGGTACGTGCTGACCGTCTTGATGCTTAGTGAGAGCTCTTCGGCAATCTCGGACACCAGTTTTCCGGAACCGATCATGCCGAGTACCTGGAACTCCCGATCGGAGAGGCTCTCATGCGGGAGACGGCGCCCGTCTTCCTCGATGTAGATGGCAAGCCGGTCCGCAACCGAAGGGGTGATAAATCTTTTTCCGCTTGCCACGGCCTCGATGGCCTTGATGAGCTCGTCCGTCGCGTTCGCCTTCGTGAGATACGCGGAGGCGCCGTCGCGCAGGCTCCGAATGGCGTACTGCTCCTCCGAATACATGCTGAGCATGATGATCTTGAGTGAAGGCCTCTCCGCCTTGAGGTCCTTGAGAATCTCGAGTCCTCCTCTGCCCGGCATGGCGATATCTACTATGGCGACGTCGAACTCCTGGGCCCGTGCCAGCTCGAGAGCCTCCTGCCCGCTTGCGGCCTCACCTGCCACGATCATGTCGGGATGCTCCCCGACGATCTGTTTCAGGCCCTTCCGCACTATGGCGTGGTCGTCCGCAATGAGGATTCGGATCATGCAAGCGCGCCCTGCGGGGGGAGCGGTATTGTCGCCGTGAGGGTCGTGCCTTTCCCCGGCGTCCCCACGATCTGCATCTCCCCGTGCAAGCCCTGAACCCGCTCTCTAATACCCGTCAGGCCGAAGGACGACGGGGAAGTCGACTGTTCTTCCGTGACTCCTTCTCCGTCGTCCTGGACGCGGATCGTCAGGGTGAGGTCGGCTTCCCAGATCTCGACGGAGACGTGTGATGCATGGGCATGGCGCGCAACATTCGTGAGCGCTTCCTGGACGATGCGGAACACGGCCGTTGAGCTGTTGCCGCCAAACCGGGACCTGGGCACGGTGATGTCCGCCCGGCAGGGGATGCCATTCCGCCGGGAGAAATCCCCCGCGAACCACTCTATGGCCGCCGCGAGTCCAAGGTCATCAAGCATGCCGGGCCGGAGCTCCGAGGAGATCCGGTGCACCAACTGGATGGTCTGGTCGGCAAGCCCTACGACACCGTGGACCTTCTCCATGATCTGCGTGGTGCCGGGGGCAAGCCGCTTCTCGATCCATTGGAGGTCCATTTTCATCGCAGTGAGGATCTGCCCCAACTCGTCGTGTATCTCACGCGCCACGGTCTTCCGCTCCTCCTCTCTGGCGTGCAGGAGATGGACGGCGAGACTCCGCAGCTTGCTGTGTGAATCCTCGAGTTTTTTTCGCGCTTCTTTCTGCTCGGAAAGGTCGAACAAAAAGGCGAGCGTGGCGGGTCCTTCCGGGAACGCGAGACGTGACGCGGCCACGCGGCAGGGAAACTGCCGGCCGTCCAGCCGCAATGCCATCATTTCGTACTCGTCCTCAGTGGGCTCGCCGCGTGCACGCCTCATGGAGCGTTCAGAAACCTCCTCCCTGAATTGCGGCGCAACATGGTCCACCTCGAGGAGACCACTGACCTGCTCAAATGTCTGGATGCCGAACAGCCGGGCGTAGGCATCGTTTCCGTAGACCATCCTGCCCTCGCGAGCAATGCCGATGGCCACAGGCGCTTTTTCTATGAGCGAACGGAATCGCTGTTCACTTTCCCGAAGCGCGGCCCCTGCCAGGCGGCGCGTCGTGACGTCCTGAACAATTCCACTTGCTTGAGAGGGCCGGGCTTCACGGCCGCTGTCACGGAAGATTGTCCGGCCTCGTACCCTCAGCCATCGCACTTCGCCGTCAGCGCGAACTATCCTGTACTCAATATCCAGAATGCCCGGACCATGCGGGTCATTCGCCGCGTTCATCTGGGAACGAAAAACCTCGTGGTCGTCAGGATGTACCGCCCATGCAACGAGATCGTCATCCAGGGACAAAGGCGCCTTGGACGCCAGACCAAAGAGCTCCAGGAATTCGCGTGAATAGTAGGTTTCACCGGTTTCAAAGTTGAAGTTGTATATGCCAAACCCCGCCGCCTCCGCGGCGAGACGCAGGCGTTCCTCGCTGCGATGCAATTCCCGCTCTGCAAGCTCCCGCTCGAGCATCTCATGCGACAGCTTCTCATTCATCGCAACGAGCTCCCGGGTGCGAATCCTGACTTCGTCATTGACTTGGAGGCGGAAGAGCTCGTTCAGATACGCCGGAAGCGAAAAACCGAGCCTGCGGGTTTGGCGTTGGCCTGCCAGCAGTGCTGCGAAGATATATGCGCCTCCCGCATATTGCATTGCTCGCCCGCTCCAGCTCATGAGGCTGCCCACATTTCTATTGAACAACAGAATTCCCAACCCGATTGCCATGAGCAAGAGTCCGTTGGAATAAAGTGCGAAAAACCGCACGCCTGTCTGGTAGTAATGTTCGATAAGAAGGCCCGCGCTGAGAGCGAACGAAATCGCGGCGAAGGTCAAAACCACTTGTCGAATCGGCGTCGGCCCCTGATTCTTGATGAAAAAAGCGGGAACGAACCCCTTGATTGTGAGCAGCGAAATCGCCAAAAGAAGAAGTGCAACCGCCGAATAGGCCATTGCGCATAGGAACGCGGCGCTTCGCCGCTGAGATTGCGATTTTGC
Source organism: Spirochaetaceae bacterium (assembly GCA_003170115.1). Lineage (GTDB taxonomy): Bacteria > Spirochaetota > Spirochaetia > SZUA-6 > Fen-1364 > Fen-1364. The sequence continues at coordinate 16,568 of PMZS01000075.1, read as the reverse complement.
GGGTATGCCACGAACGAGCATCAAAATGCCGCTCACGTGACAGAGCCCGCCGACAAGGCAGCCAGTATTGTGGATGGTGACAACAAAATTCTGGCCGTATGGCTGGAGCCCCCAGCCTGCCATGAGACTGCCCATGCCAAATGCAACCATGCCGCAACCAAACAGAATAAAAACAGGGGATGACTGCCGAGTGAAGCTCCTTGCAGCGATGAAGGCAACGCTGAACGAGAGTGCGGAAAGCAGCACGGTATTCAGAATTGGGAAAAGAAAATAGGGCTCGAAAATCACGGCGGTGTAAGAAGTCGAGAAAACGCCGGCCAGCACAAGGAAGAGCATCGCGGGAATGAGATGCAGGACATCCGCCGACTGGCGTCTCTTCATGCCGGAGGGAATTATCAATCCGCCGATAAGGGAAGTCAAGGCGGATGAAGTCTCCTTGACTTCCGACCGGAGAGGCGTTTCAATGACATCAGGATTCCCATCAGAGGAGGCACCCGTGGCCAAGAGCATTCTCGCCATTGATGACGAAGAGATGATCCTGGACGCCATCAAGATCATCTTCGAGGACATGGGGTACTCGGTTGACACGACCTCCGATCCGGTGAAAGGCACCGAGGACGCCCTTGCGAAGGATTACGACCTGGTGCTCACCGACATCCGAATGCCCGCTCGAAACGGAGCTGAAGTCGTCGAGGCCGTGCTTCAAAAGAAGCCCGGGACGCGCATCCTTGTCATCACCGCCTATCCAAACGATCCGCTCGCCGAGCGGGCGATAAAAGCGGGCGCCGTCGGCCTGTTGAGAAAACCATTCGAAATCGCCAAAATCCTGGAATTCCTCAAGTAGGGCGATCATGCCCAGGAATGATGATCGGGCCCTGGAAAACCTGATCCGCGGAACCGAGGATCTCATCCGCGACATTCCCGCCCCCGGGACTCCCGGGACCGTCTCGGGCCCGCTGGAAGCGCGGTTGGACGAGGATGTCCGACGCCAGGAAGTCCAGACCCTCGCGGGTATGATCGAGCCGTCAACGGACGGGTCGGTCGAGATCACAGTGTCAAAGGACCAGATGCTCGTCCATGGTACGTTCATTCCCCCCGCCGGTGACGGGAAGCCGCTCGAGCTGGATGCGGTACGGAGCGGGCTCGAAACTCTGGGGGTGACGTTTGGAATCGACTGGGAGGCCGTCAAGGGATGCATCCTGACGTGCAACGAGGAGCGCTCCCAGGTGAGCGATGCCGTCATTGCACGCGGCAAAAACCCCGTGAATGAGATTCCTCCCTGCATCGTCATCAGCGACAACCTTGCACCGAAGGACAAGCCCGAAGATCCTGCCGCCGCGCGCGTCGACTTTCGGGAATTGTCGACCTTCACCCTGGTCAAAAAAGGCGACGTGCTCGGCTCCCTTACGCCGAAGCAGAACGGTGTCATGGGGATCACGGTTCGAGGAACCGCGGTGGCCTATCAGAAAGAAGCAACCCCGTATCCGAAACCGGGCAAGAACACGGCGTGGCAGGCGGACAGCGTCACGGCCGCCTGCGACGGCAGGTTCCAGTTCACCATCGCGGGCTTCTGGGTTGACGAGGTGCTGGACGTCCGTGGAGATATCGACTACCACGTCGGCAACATCGATTTTCCCGGAGACGTCGTGATCCAGGGCGAGGTGAGGGACGGCTTCGTCGTGAAGGTGGGAAGATCGCTGCTCTGCCTGGGCACAATCGATGCATGCCAGATTCATTGCGGAGGCGATCTTATCACCCGGCAGGGAATCATTGGCAAGGAGAAGGCCGTCCTCAAGGTAGGCGGCACGACCGAGGCAAAATTCATCGAGGGGTGCTCGCTGGACTCCGCGGGATCGATCTATGTCAGGACGAGCGTGATGAACTCCAGCGTTCATACCAGCGACCGTCTGGACATGGGTGATCGGGGCATCATCATCGGCGGCACGATCCACGCGCAGAACGGCGTGTCGGCGGCGCAGATCGGAACGGAGCGCGGCCCGAGAACCGAGATCCACTGCGGAATCGACTTCAAGGTCGAACAGAAGCTCATCTGGATAAGGGACCGGAACATTGCCATGGCATTCAAGCTCCGGGAGATAGAGAACAAGATGAAGGCCAGCCCCTCGACGCGGAGTGTCCTCTCTCCGCTCCGGGACAGGATCAAGGCGGCCATCCACCAGTTGAACGAGAACGCGCGTGCCCTTGTATCGAACCTCGACCGGAATGAAAAGGCGGACGTGTCGGTGCGGGAAACGGTGTTCCCCGGCACCTATATAGAGATCTGCCACGTCTCCTGTTTCATCACCCGGCCGAAGCGATTCGTGACATTCCACCTCGACAAGGCAAGCGGCAAGATCGTCGAGAAGAAATGGGAGAAACAGACGGGCGTCGGTCCGGGTCCCGCAGGGCGCAAGGCCTCCATTCAGACTTGACCGCCGCACGGGCGGGACATACACTTTTTACAGGGAAGCTCATGCCGAAAATCGTGTCCATAATCCTTGGCGGCGGCAGGGGCCAGCGGCTGTACCCCCTGACGGCAAAACGCGCCAAGCCTGCGGTGCCGTTCGGCGGCAAGTTCCGGCTCGTGGACATCCCCATATCCAACTGCATCCACGCGGGGCTCCGCGAGATCTACATCCTCACCCAGTTCAACTCCGCCTCCCTGCACCGGCACGTGAACAACACGTACCGCTTCGACACCTTCGACAAAGGGTTTGTGGAAGTTCTTGCCGCCGAGCAGACGCTGCAGTCAGAGGACTGGTACCAGGGCACCGCGGATGCCGTGCGCAAGAACTTCGTCCATTTTGCCGATCATCACCCCACCCACTACTTCATCCTCTCCGGCGATCAGTTGTACCGCATGGACCTGATGGACATGTTCAAGGCTCACGTGGCTTCGGGTGCGGATGTCACCGTCGCCGCGAAACCGGTTACGCGGGAAAAGGCATCGGGCCTGGGAATCCTGAAGACGGACTCAAGCTACCGGATCACTCGTTTCATTGAAAAGCCGAAGCCCGACCAGGACATCTCCGATCTCACCATCCCCGCCCGGATCCGCGCCCGGGAGGAACTGGATGTCGAGGGGGAAGCATGGCTTGCCTCCATGGGTATCTATGTATTCTCCGCCGCGGCCATGGAGAAGGCACTGGACAACGCCTACACCGATTTCGGCTCCCAGATCATTCCCGCATTCATTGACACGATGAAGGTCTGCGCGTACGTCTTCGACGATTACTGGGAGGACATCGGAACCGTCCATAACTTTTACGAGGCGAACATCGGCCTGGCCTCGATCAACCCGGATTTCAACCTCTACCTGGAAAATGCGCCGATCTTCAGCAACCGCCGTGACCTGGCGCCCTCCAAAATCAACTTCAGCACCATCTCCACCTCCCTCGCGGCGGAAGGGAGCATCATCACGAATGCGAACATCTCCAACTCCATCGTGGGCATCCGCACGATCATCGAGAGCGGAGCGAACCTGGACGGTGTGGTGTGCATGGGCGCCGACTACTACGAGTCGCGGGAGGACCGGGAGCAGAACGAGGCCGCGGGAAGACCCAATATCGGCATCGGCCGCGTCTGCATTATCAAGCGGGCAATCATCGATAAGAATGCGCGGATCGGGGAGAACTGCCGGATCGGCATCGATGCAATCCCCCGGCCGGACGGCGACTATCCCAACTACTCCATCAGGGACGGAATTGTCGTCATCGCCAAGGATGCGATCCTCCCGCCCGGGACGGTGCTGTAGAGATCATTGAGGGTGGGAATTCGTGGCGCTGGTGGTCCGAGACTAGAAAGGACCCCAGAAGAGCTCCTGACTCAGGCGTCGCGCCATCGATGCGCCGATCCGTGATTGATCCACCGGCAGATCTTCCTTCATTGCCTCGTCTCTTCGTTGCCTCATTGTCTCCAGGAACGCGAGGTCAACGATCGAGATGATCGCCGCGATCTTTCTGCCTCGGCGAGTGACCAGCACCGGCTCCCTTCCGAAAGCCGCACGGTTGATCGCCTGTGAGAGGTTGTCGCGAAGCTCGTTTGTGGTGACTGAGGGCAGAATCTTGGGAGGACCGGAGTCACCAAGTTGCACGGCCATACCTCGAAAGACGGCCGCATCAACCGTTCTGCTTGCGGTATAGACAGCAAAGCGGGCACCGGTTCGCGGCAGGGACAACGAGTGCGAAAGCGCGGAAACGTCCTTTACCGCGGTTTGGTGCAGCATGGTCCGCCGGAAAAGGGGAAGAGCTTCTCGTCAAGGAGGCGCTGAAGGCCTTCATTCAGTCCAAAACCGCCGAGGCCAGAAGGAGAAGCTACGGCGAGCGACTTCGCACGCTGGAGAACAGGACCGCCTCCCTCTCCCTGAGCAAGAGCCCCTCCACCTCGAAGCGCCTCTCACGGTGAGAGAGCCGGATCGGGCGGTAGGGAACGCCGGCTCAGCTCACCAGCAGGGCCAGCCGATCCTTGAGGAACTCCGACTTTTCGCGCAAGCCAATGGTTCCCGTTTTCAGGAGCAGGAAGTTGGGCATGCGGGGGTCTATGGACACCTTCCCCGCCCCCTCCCGCACCATCCGCACGATCCTGTCCACGGAAACCTTCGAGAGCCGGGAAAACTCCACGCGCAGAGTTCCCTTTTCTTCCTTTATAGACGTGATGAAGAGCCTCCGGCAGATGATCCGGATCTCGGCGAGCGCGAGCACGCTCTGCATCTCGTCGGGGACGGGTCCGAACCGGTCCTCGATCTCCCTGTAGACCCTGTCGAACTCATCGTTGGTGGAGACACCGGCGATCTTCTTGTAGACCTCCATCTTCTCCATGGGATCCGGGATGTACGCGTCGGGGATGAACCCTGAATACTCCAGCTCCAGGTAGACCTCGGGTGCTTCATCACGGCTCTCCCGGGAAAGCGCGGCCACCGCCTCGTCAAGCATCTTGAGGTACAGGTCGTACCCGACGGACAGGATGTAGCCGTGCTGCTCCCGTCCCAGGATATTGCCGGCGCCGCGGATCTCCAGGTCCTTCAGCGCAATCTTGAACCCCGAGCCCAGCTCCGTGTGGTCGGAGATGATCCGCAGACGTTTCATTGCGATCTCGCTGAGCGCGCGACGGTCGGGGTAGAANNGACACGCCGAGCATGTCAGCTCGGTCAATGATGATCGTGTTCACGTTGGGGATGTCCAGGCCGTTCTCGATGATGGTCGTTGACAGGAGCATCTGGCATTCGCCGTGGACGAAGCTTCTCATCACCTCTTCCAGCTCGTCGTCCTCCATCTGCCCATGAGCCACCGCGATGGAGACCTCCGGGACAAGCCCACGGAGAAACAGGTGGATCTCCTGGATCGTCTCCACCCGGTTGTGCAGGTAGTAGACCTGGCCTCCCCGCTCGATCTCCTGCCGGATGGCGCGCGCCACCAGCTCCTCTTTGAACTCCATGACGAAGGTTTCTATGGGCAGCCGGTTCTGCGGTGCTGTGTTCAGGATGGACATGTCCCGCACCTTCATGAGGGACATGTTCAGGGTCCGGGGAATCGGGGTGGCGGTGAGCGTCAGGGAGTCCACGGACGTCTTGATCTGCTTCAGCCTCTCCTTGTGCTTCACCCCGAAGCGCTGCTCCTCGTCCACGACAAGAAGCCCGAGGTTCCTGAACTTCACGTCCTTCTGTATAAGCCGATGAGTTCCTATGGCGATGTCCACGCCGCCGGCGGCAATGGAGGCAATGGAGGCCTTCAGCTCCTTTGCCGAGCGGAATCGGGAAAGCATGGCGATCTTCACGGGAAACCGGGCAAACCGGTCAGTGAAGGTCTCAAAGTGCTGCTCCACGAGGATCGTGGTCGGCGCAAGCAGCGCGACCTGCCGGCCGCTCATCACGGCCTTGAACGCGGCGCGCAGCGCGATCTCCGTCTTGCCGTACCCCACGTCGCCGCAGACCAGCCTGTCCATGGCGATGGGGGCTTCCATGTCGCGTTTCACTTCTTCAATGCAGCGAAGCTGGTCTTCAGTTTCCTGGTACGGAAAGGCGGCTTCGAACTCGCTCTGCCAGTCCGTGTCCGGACTGAATGCGAAGCCCTGCTCAGCCTTGCGGCGCGAGTACAGCTCCAGCAGTCCATGGGCGAGCTCCTCCACCGCCTTCTTTGCCTTCTCCTTGCGCTTCTGCCAGCCCTTGCCGCCAAGGCTGTCCAGCCCGGGCCGCTTTCCCTCCTGACCGATGTAGCGCTGGATCAGGTTGACCTGCTCGATGGGGATGAAGAGCTTCTCCGCGTCGGCGTACTCCAGCGTGATGTAGTCCCGCTCGTTGCGCGCCGACGTACCCGGCGGGTTTTTCGCGGAGGTGATGCGCTCGATTCCAAGGAACATCCCGATGCCGTGGTTGACGTGGACCACGAAATCGCCCTCGGAGAGCTCGACGAAGCTTTCTATGGATGCGCTCCGCGCCGAGCCGACCGACCTCGGAATGCGGCGCTTGCGCCCGAAGATCTCCGATTCCTGGATGGCGATGAGCTTGTCGGCCGGCAGGGCAAAGCCGCCGGAAATACTCTGGGGCAGGATCGTGACCGGGAGATCCTTGAGGATATGCCGCAGCCTCTCCGCCTGCACGTCGTAGACGGCGAAAATAAAGACCTTGTACCCGTTCTTCAGGGCCGCTTCCACCTCCTCGCGGAAGAAAGTGAAATTCCCGAAGAACGACCGGGGGCCGTCGCACGGGAGCGACCACGTGGGCCCCGCTGCAAGCGTGGGGAAATCCACCCTGCGGGGAGCACGGGCAAGCAGCTCCCCGAAATCCAGCAGGATTTTCTGCGGTCCCGGAACAACCTGCTTCTTCGACCTTGCCCTGCGGAACAGCTCCAGGTACTCCTTGCGAAGCGCGGCGGCGCTGGTTTCCAGACGTTCGCCGTCCACCAGGGAGACCCGGGCCTCCGCCCCGAGGTACTCCAGGATCGAAAACTGCCGCGGGAAGCACAAGGGAAAGAAAAGCTCGCCGCCGCCCATCTCGGGGTCCTCGATGAGCGCCGATATCCTCCGCGATACCTCCTCATTTGAAAATCCTTGCGCCTCCAGGCCGGCCGCCACCGGTCCCCGCATCTCCTCCCCGATGCTCACTTCACGGCAAGGCGCCACCTGGACGCTGTCCATGTCCCCCGTGGAGCCCTGGTCCAGCGGATCGAAAGTCCTGATCCCGGTCACCTCGTCGAAGTCCAGGAGAATGCGCACCGCCTGTTCCTGGCCGGGAATGAACACGTCGATGACCTCGCCTCGCACCGCGAACTCCCCGTGCACGGTCACGCTGGGCACCCTCAGGTAACCTGACCGTGACAGCCGGTCAGCCGTTTCCTGCGGATCCAGCCGCTGTCCGCGCGCGACCGTGAAGATCCGCGCCGTGAGATACGAAGGGTCCGGCACGGGCGTCAGGAGCGCGCGCAGCGGCGCGACCACGGTGAGCGGGTTGCCCGCCAGGATGCTTTCCAGGACCTGCACGCGCTCTCCGAAGATGGAGGCAAGAGGGCTGGCCCCCTCGTACGGCGCGGTTCCCCACCAGGGAAAATGAACGGCCTTCCGCACTCCGAAGGACTCAATATCCTGTACGATGCTCTCCGCTTCACGCTCGGAGGGAGTCACGACCAGCGAAGGACCGGGGGTTTTCGCGTGCAGGGCATCCAGGACGAGCGAGAGGTAGGCGCCCTTGGGCCCCACGACGTTCACCGGCCCCGCGCCGGCTCTCATTGCGGCCAGCGCACCTGCAAGCGCCTTCGAGGAGGCAAAATGCCGCTCGATCTGTTTTGGGAACAAGTTTGACATGGTTTCTACCGAATATTATGGAAGGGAGTACGCTTCGTGAGAAAGACAATCACCATCGTCCTCGTTCTCTTTGCCTTCGGCAATGGCCTCTGGGGTGCCAATGAAGGAAATATGCCCGGCCCATCCGCGGGTGGTCAGGACGCCCAGCAGTTCAGCATCCGATTCTTCGACCAGAAGGTCTATTTCCTCGGCGAACCGATCCAGGTCGAGGCTGTGATCACCAACACCGGCACGGATACCCTGCGATTCAAGGTGGCGGACAACCGGTTCTTCAATCTGGATTTCGATGTCAGGACCACGACCAATGTCGGTCTTGATCACGCAAAGGAATTTACCATAGCGCGCAACTCGGATCAACCGGCCTTCTTCCGCGAGATGAGCCTCGAGCCGGGAGACAAGTACGGCGTCGTCATCGACCTCACGTCGTACGCCATGTTCTCCTCCCCGGGGGAGTACATCCTGCAGGCCACGTTCTATCCCGAGCTTTTCCGGGGGGCCGATTCCAGCTCCCTGAAATCGAACAGGCTCGCCTTGAACGTGAAGCCCGCGGTGGTCACCGCGGAGGAGAAATCCATCGTGCAGGCCGAGACCGGCGCAATGCTCGCCCGCTCGGTCCTCCCGCCGGACGAGGTGGTGAGCTGGACCATCGGGGCCCGGCAGAAGAGCCAGTGGGAGAGATTCTTCCTGTACCTTGACTTGGAGTCATTACTAAGGAAGAACCCCGACAAGGACCGGAGCTTCCGCAACTCGACGGAAGCGGCACGGCGGCAGATGGTGGATCAGTTCCGCCAGCAGCTCCGCCAGGTGACGATCCAGCAGGACATCAGCGTGATACCCACGTCCTTCCAGGTCCTGAAAACGAGCTACGATTCCGCCGAGGCCACCGTGCAGGTGCTGGAGAAATTCAAATACCCCGACTACACGGAGCTGAAGCAGTTCACCTACCACTTGAAGAAGAGCGATCGGTACTGGATAATTCATGACTACGAGATCAGGAACCAGGGTACCGAATAGATGAAGATGATCCTCGTGGCGGCCGGAGTGGAGCACGTCTCCGCGCTCGGCTACCACCTCAAGCCTCTGGGATTCACCCTCGAGCACTACGCGGACCCGATCAAGGTGATCGACCGCTTGGATGAGATCGATCCCCAGGCAATCCTGTTCAATGCCGGGGATTTTCCCCGCCATTGGAAGGCCCTGCTGAGGCTTGCCCGGGAAAAGAAGCCCCGCGAGGACTTGATCTTTCTCCTGATCGCGCCGAAGGACTTCGAGATGGAGGATGCGGCCAAAGCCGCGCATCTCGGGGTCAATGGCATCATGCAGCCCAACTTGGAGGACAAGCAGGAGCTCTACCGGCTGGAAGAAATCATCCGCCGCTACCGTTCGGTGCAGGACAAACGGAATTTTGCGCGCCTGGTGCCCCAGGAACCCGACGAGCTGGGATTCGCTTTCACCCATCCCCGCCGACTGGCGTTCGTCAGCGGCCGGGTGCGTGAGATCTCGATCCAGGGCTCGAGTTTCCTTCCCGCGCGCGCCTCGGCCGTCGAGGACCTCGCGGTGGGAACCGAGATCAAGGACTGCTCCCTGAAGGTGGAGGACCAGATCATTGCGGTGAGCTGCAAGTTGACGCGCAACAGCGAGGAGCTGGGCTTCCAGTTCCTCTCCTTCGAGGAGGGCGGCCACCACGCGCTTCTGATGTACATCCAGTCGCGCGCCCAGCGCGCACTGAAGAGCGCCCACCGGGAAAGCAAACAGGGCTGAGCCGGCTTCGCCGTGCTACGCGTCCGCCAGCCGCAGAAACTCCTCCCGATCCATTACTTCCTTCTCAAGCAGGCGTGTGGCAACCGCTTCCACCGTGGCGCGCTTCTCCTCGATGATCCGCCGCGCGGCGGCGTATGCCTGCTCCAGGATCAGCTTCACTTCCTCGTCGATTTCCGCGGCGATCTTTTCCGAGTATTCCCTCTCCGCCGGCATGTAGGAGTCTCCCTTGAGGAAGGGATTGCGTGGACGCTCATAGGACGAGAGTCCCATCCGGGAGCTCATCCCGTACTCCTTGACCATGGCGCGGGCAATGTCCGTGGCCTTGAAAAGGTCATTCTGCGCGCCCGTGGACACGTCGCCGAAGAAGATCTCTTCCGCCACCCTTCCGCCAAGCAGCGTGGCGAGCTTCTCCTCCAGCTCCTTCTTCGTGACCAGGTAGCGGTCCTCGGTCGGGAGCTGGATGGTGTAGCCGAGCGCGGCGATGCCTCGCGGAACGATTGATATCTTCTGCACGGCATCGGCGCTTCCAAGGCTGTGCCCGACCACCGCGTGCCCCGACTCGTGGAAGGCGACGATTTTTTTCTCCCGAGGGTTGATGAGACGCTTCTTCTTTTCCAGGCCCGCCACGACGCGGTCAATGGCCTCGCTGAACTCATCCGGTGTCACCTCGGTCTTGCCCCGCCGGGCCGCGAGGAGCGCCGACTCGTTGACGATGTTTGCAAGGTCCGCCCCGACGAATCCCGGGGTGCGCTGGGCGATGAGGTGCAGGTCCACCGATGCGGAAAGCTTCACCCCCTTGGCGTGGACGTTCAGGATGGCTTCACGGCCCACGAGGTCGGGGCGGTCCACGACGACCTGACGGTCGAAGCGTCCGGGACGGAGAAGCGCGGGATCCAGGATTTCCGGCCGGTTGGTGGCGCCCATGATGATCACGCCCTTGCGGGTGTCGAACCCGTCCATCTCCGTAAGGAGCTGATTCAGGGTTTGTTCGCGCTCGTCGTAGCCGCCCATGGGGCTGTAGCCTCGCGCCTTGCCAAGGGCGTCCAGCTCGTCGATGAAGATGATGCACGGGGCCTTTGCGGAAGCCTGCGAGAACAGGTCACGAACCCGCGCGGCCCCGACGCCGACGAACATTTCCACGAACTCCGACCCCGAGATGCTGAAAAAGGGCACGCCGGCCTCGCCGGCCACGGCCCTGGCAAGGAGAGTCTTTCCGGTTCCCGGGGCGCCGACGAGAAGAATGCCGCGAGGGATCCGGCCGCCCAGCGTCTCGAACCGCTGGGGCGTCTTGAGAAAGTCCACCACCTCCTGCAGCTCATCCTTGGCTTCGTCTATCCCGGCAACATCGCCGAAGGTGGTCCGCTTTGCTCCGGTGTCCGCGACGAGCTTCGCCTTGCTCTGGCCGATGCTCAGCACGCCCGGTCCGCCCGATCCCATGCGCATCATGAAGAAGTTCCACAGGGCGAACATGATGCCCAGCGGCAGGATCCACGAGAGGATACCCCCCAGAAAGGACCCCTGCGCCCTGCCCGTGAACTTCACTCCCTTGTCGGCAAGCTGCTTCACCAGGTCGGGCTCGTCGACACGCAGCGTGTGAAAGGCCATGAGCTGCCCCGAGGCGCTGACCATGTTGCCCTGGATGTCCGTGGGGGACACGCTCAGATCCTGCACCTTGCCCAGGGAAAGGGCCTTCTTGAAGTCGCTGTAGGGCACATCGGTGGAGGTGCCCCCGCCGATAAACCACTGCAGGCCGAGGATGAGGAGAAGGCCTGCGACGACGTAGAAAATAGAAAACTGGGTTTTCTTGTGCTGATCGGGGTTCATATATGTAATAATTTACAAACAGCGCGCGCGCAATACAAGTTGACACTGCACATGCCACGGAGTAGAAAGGCGCAGGAGGAACAACGCGTGAAGGTCCTGTTCACAGGCATCCAGCCCACGGGAGACATCCATCTGGGCAACTACTTCGGGGCCATTGCCAACTGGGTGCGGCTGCAGCACGAGTACACCTCCTACATCTCCGTCGTGGATCTGCACGCGGTCACGATCCCCTATGAGCCCTCGGAGATGCCGGGCCGCGTCATAGACCTTGCCACCACGCTGTATGCCTGCGGCATCGACATGGAAAAGACGATCCTCTTCGTGCAATCAGAAGTTCCGGGACACGCGGACCTCACCTGGATGTTCAACGCAATCACTCCGCTGGGCGAGCTGGAGCGCATGACGCAGTTCAAGGACAAGCGGGACCAGTTCCGTGCATCCGTCAACGTCGGCCTCCTGGACTACCCGGTCCTGCAGGCGGCCGACATCCTCATCTACAAGGGGGAGGTCGTGCCTGTCGGGGAAGACCAGGTCCAGCACGTCGAGTTCACCCGCGAGGTCGCGCGGCACTTCAACTCCCGATACGGCCCCACTTTTCCCGAATGCCAGGCCCTGCTCACAAAATCTCCCCGCGTCCTCGGGCTGGACGGGGATTCAAAGATGAGCAAGAGCAAGGGGAACACAATCGGCGTTCTGGAGACGCCGGAGAAAATCTGGGCCAAGGTCAGTCCGGCAAAAACGGATCCCGCGCGCGTACGCCGCACGGATCCCGGCACTCCTGAGAAGTGCACAATCTGGTCCTATCACCTGCTGGTCACCCAGGAGCCCGAGCTGACAGAGATACACAACGGCTGCACCACGGCCGGCATCGGGTGCATTGACTGCAAGAAGCGCTTCCAGGCAAACCTGATGAAGGTACTTGATCCGATCCGGGAACGCTACGGCGAGCTTGCGGGAAGCGGGAGGAAGATGGTGGAGGACCGCCTGGAGGCAAACGCCGTGAAATGCCGTGCCGTGGCGGGTGAAACGATTCGCGAAGCCAAAGGGAAGATGGGGTTGAAAAAGGTATGGAAGATCGAGAGCTGAAGCAGGATGACCTGAAGGTCGAGTCAGTCGGTGAGCCAAAGATCCCCTCACCGCTTGCCGTCGGCAGCCTCGGGGGCGACGTTGAGATGGCTTCCGTGCGGGAAAACCGCACCGTGCTTTTCGACACGGACAGAGACACCCTGCTCGCCGCCGTGCGCGCGGGCAACGAGGTCCCCGCATTCGAGATGGCGGGGCCCCGGCACAAGATCTTCTTCGACCCCGCCAGGGTCAAGGCAGCGATCGTCACCTGCGGCGGCCTGTGCCCCGGCATCAACAATGTGATCCGCACGCTGGTCTTCGAGCTGTACTACCGTTACAGTGTGCGCTCCGTCCTCGGAATCCGTTATGGCTACCGGGGGTTCATTCCCAAGTACGGCTATGAGCCCATTCCGCTCACACCCGAAGACGTAAAAGACATCCATGAGAAAGGCGGCAGCGCACTCTCCTCTTCCCGCGGCGAACAGGATTCGGGGGAAGTCGTGGATTTCCTCCAGAGAAAAGGGATTTCCCTGCTCTTTGCCATTGGCGGAGACGGAACGCTCCGCGGCGCCCTTGAGATCCAGCGCGAGGTCAAGAAACGCGGCCTGCACATCGCCGTGATCGGCATCCCCAAGACGATCGACAACGACATTGCCTTTGTAGAGCGAACCTTCGGCCTGGAGACTGCCTTCTCCGTTGCAGCGGAGTCCATCCGCAGCGCCCACACTGAAGCAATCGGTGCGCCGAACGGGATCGGGATCGTGAAGGTCATGGGGAGGATGTCCGGCTACATTGCCGCAAATGCCGCCCTTGCCCTCAACGAGGTCAACTTCTGCCTCATCCCCGAAGTGCCCTTCGAGCTGGAGGGGAGCTTCGGGTTGTTCGCTCTCACCGAGCAGCGCCTGAGGCAACGGGACCACGCGGTGATCATCGTTGCCGAGGGGGCCGGCCAGGAGTTCGTGGAGGACAAGACCGGCAAGAAGGACGAGTCGGGAAACGTCCTCCTGGGCGACATCGGCGTGTTTCTCAAGGCCAATCTCAAGAAATACTTCAAGGAACACACGGACCTGTACGTGAACATCAAGTACATCGATCCCAGCTACATGGTGCGCTCCGTTGCGGCGAACGCCCACGATGCGATCTATTGCATCCAGCTTGCCCAGAACGCGGTGCATGCCGGAATGGCCGGCAAGACCGGGCTGATCATCGGCCAGTGGAACGGCCAGTTCACGCACGTGCCTATCGCCCTTGCCACCTCCCGGCGGAAGGTGCTCTCCCCGGAAGATCCCCTATGGCTCTCGGTGCTGGAGGCCACGGGCCAGCCGGTGAAGATAGGGTAAAAGCGGGACCGCGGCCGGCAGCACTGCGGCCGACTTGACGCGCACAGGCGCGCACAATAGTATTCTTTCCGGATCGTGGATCCCGTGGAATGATTTGCGGCAGATTGCAACCACGTAAAAAAGTGCTAAAAAACCAGGATCGACTTCAAAAGCCCGCCTGAGTTTTTTAGACACCGTTCCAGTTGTCGGAGGGTGTTTCGTGAGCCAGAGAAAAGACTTCATCTTCACATCGGAGAGCGTCGGGGAAGGACACCCCGACAAGGTATGCGACCAGGTCTCGGACGCGGTGCTTGACGAAGCCCTGCGGCAGGACCCCGCGTCCCGTGTCGCCTGCGAGAGCTTCGCCACCACGGGACTGGTGATGGTGGGAGGAGAAATCACCACCACGGGCTACATCGACCTTCCCGTGGTCGTGCGCGGGGTGCTGAAGGCGATCGGGTACACGGACCCCTCGTACGGCATCGACTACGAGTCCTGCTCCGTCCTGTCCGCGATCCAGAGGCAGTCACCCGACATCGCCCAGGGCGTCAATGGGACAGGACTGCATCACGAGATGGGTGCGGGGGACCAGGGCATGATGTTCGGCTATGCGTGCACGGAGACTCCAAGCCTCATGCCCGCGCCGATCAGCCTCGCGCACAGGATCATGGAAACGGCGGCAAAGGCGCGCAAGGACGGTACCCTCCCCTTTCTCCGGCCCGACGGGAAATGCCAGGTCTCGGTCCAGTACGTCAACGGAAAGCCCTCCCACGTGGCCACCGTGGTCCTCTCCCACCAGCACTCGGAAGAGATCGCGCACAAGGAGTTGCAGGAAGCCCTGATTGAATCCGTGATCCGCAAGGCGATTCCCGCCGAGCTCCTGGACAAACGGACCGTGTATCACATCAACCCGACGGGGCGTTTCGTGATCGGCGGGCCCCACGGGGACACCGGCCTGACGGGCCGCAAGATCATCGTGGACACCTACGGCGGCATGGCACGGCACGGAGGCGGGGCTTTCTCCGGCAAGGACCCGACGAAGGTCGACCGGTCCGCTTCCTACATGGCGCGATACGTGGCGAAGAACATTGTGGCTGCCGGCCTGTGCGAACGCTGTGAGGTGCAGGTCGCCTATGCCATCGGCATCGCCAGGCCCGTCTCCCTCTACGTGTCCACGTTTGAAACGGGCAAGGTCCCGGATGAGAGGATCGAGAAGGCGGTCTCCGAAGTATTCGATCTTACGCCCCAGGGGATCATCCGCACCCTCGACCTCCTGCGGCCTATCTACAGGGAGACCTCGAACTACGGCCACTTCGGCCGGGAGGGATTCACCTGGGAGAAGACCGACAAGGTGGAGGCCATCAAGGCGAAAGCGGGATGAGGGCGATGAGGGCAGGGCACGGGCGATGACCGCAGGACAGGCAGAGCACGCGGCACGCTGGTCCGAGCCCAGGCCCGACGGGAAGATCGCCTGCCTGCTCTGTCCCCACGCGTGCGTCATTTCAGAGACGCGGCCCGGGAAATGCGGGGTCAGGCAAAGCAGGGGCGGCACGCTGGTGCTGCCCTTCTATGGCCGCATCTCTTCGTTGGCTGTCGATCCGATAGAAAAAAAACCGCTTTATCACTTCTATCCAGGGTCCCAGATCCTTTCCGCGGGTTTCGTGGGATGCTCGTTCCATTGCAGGTTTTGCCAGAACTGGGAGATCTCACAGGCGACATCATCGGGGACCCGTTTCATGCCGCCTTCAGACCTTGTCTCGGCGGCGCGTCGGGAAGGTTCCTTCGCGATTGCCTACACCTACTCCGAACCGCTTGTCCACGCGGAGTACGTGGTGGACACCGCTCGTCTCGCGCACGAGGCCGGGCTGAAGAACGTGCTCGTGTCAAATGGATATTTGAACCCCGGTCCTGCGTCGGAGGTGCTGGGGCTTATGGATGCGGCGAACATCGACCTGAAGGGATTCGACGAGCAGTTCTACCGCGTGGAGACGGGCGGATCACTTGCAGAGGTGCAAAGATTTCTTTCGCAGGCCGCGGGACGCGTCCATCTTGAAGTCACAACGCTCGTCATCCCGACAAAGAACGACGATCCGGCGCAGATCGAGGGAATCGCAAGGTTCGTCGCTTCACTGGGAGCCGATGTTCCCCTGCACCTTTCCGCCTACCACCCCGACTACAAGTACAGCATTCCGGCAACGACCGCGCCCGCCATCCTTGAGCTGGCGGAGATCGCGCGGCGTCACCTGCGCTTCGTGTATGTGGGCAACCTCGGGGCGGAAGAATGCAACACCAATTGCGCATCATGCGGGAAGCTGCTGGTCAGCCGATTCGGGTATGACGTGAAGGTGGTGGGGGTGACCCACGGTGCATGCGCAAGCTGCGGCGCCGCGGTCCCGATCGTGGGGCTCAGCTGAACTTCCGCTGAACTTCCGCTCTTGACACGTTTCGGGATTGTGTGATGATCTAAACAGCACTTTCCCCTGTAGCTCAGTCGGTAGAGCGGGTGGCTGTTAACCACTAGGTCGCTGGTTCGAGTCCGGCCGGGGGAGCGACAAATCCTGTTATTATAAGGATTTAAGAGCCCTCGGCAAAACCGAGGGCCTTTTTGTTTTTGCCATTGGTATCAGATTGGTATCAGGAGGAAGAAGTTGAAAAGAAAGCATCCCGAGCCCTGGAAGCGACCAGGCAGTCCCTTCTATCAGTGGTGGTACACCAACGATGAAGGCAAACGACTAAGAGTCTCCACAGGAGAAGTACTGAAGGAGAACGCGCGCGAAGAAATCAGAAAATACGTCGATTCCAAAG
>PMZS01000155.1:8910-9865 GCA_003170115.1 Spirochaetaceae bacterium | reverse complement strand
CAAAAACATGGCGGAGAGCTCGCGCAACCAGATCAAGGTCTACGCGCAGGAGCAGGCAGACTCGGCCATCAAGACACTTCTGGCCATGAAGGCATCCGACCCCCTGCCTGAGAGCTTCTCGTTTCTGGTTTCGAAGGCGAAGGCACGCTACAGGACCGCCGGCAAGAGCGCCCCATCGGCGTGGACGGTGCAGAACGTGCTCCAGGCGTATTCCAGCCGAGCGGACATCATGACGGACGCCGAGGCGTGGTATCGCGACCAGATGTTCGCCCTGAAAGACCTGAAAAACCAGACCATGCAGCTCGGACTGGACCTGCGCGGGGGGATGTACGTCACCATCCAGGTCGACTACGCCGCCTTTGAGCAGGCGAACAAGACCTCGTTGAATGCCTCCCAGCGCAAGGACAAGATGGCGCAGACGATGGAGGTGCTTCGGAACAAGATCGACCAGTTCGGNNATCATCATCGAGATCCCCGGCACATCGGATCCCGAGAATGTCCGCCGCTTCATCATGGGAAAGGGCTCGCTCACCTTCCATATCGTGGATGAAGATGCTGTTGCGAAGGTGAAGGAGTATACCGCCGCCAACCCCGGAGTTCTCCTGGATGCCGCGGGAGACGTCAAGGACACCGGCGTGCTTGCCGTCATCCCCAAGGGAGACGAGCTGCGCGGGGTGTTCGGCAAGGATTCATACGGCCTGGACGAGCTCAAAGGGTACACGGTGCTTCACCAGGAGATCGGTCTGAACGGGACCGAGATCACCAACGCCCAGGTAGGACGGGATCCCCTCACGGGAGAACCGACCGTCAACTTCATTCTCACCTCCGCCGGTGGAGAAACGTTCTACAAGCTGACCAGCGCGAACGTCCAGAAGAGGCTTGCCGTCTCGCTGGACAACAAGGTCAAGGCGCAGGCGACCATTCAGGAACCTATCCGCGACCAGGTCAGGGTCAA
>PMZS01000155.1:0-8870 GCA_003170115.1 Spirochaetaceae bacterium | reverse complement strand
GTCATGGCATTCATGCTCATCTATTACCGCCGCGCGGGCTTCAACGCGGTCGTCTCCCAGCTTCTGCACCTCTACATCAACGTCGCGATCCTCTCCGTGTTCGGGTTCACCCTCACCCTCTCCGCCATCGCGGGCCTCGTCCTCACCATCGGGATGGCCGTTGACGCAAACGTGCTGATATTCGAGAGGATGAAGGAGGAGTCCCGGCTCGGGAAGACCACCCAGGCCGTCGTGAGCCACGGGTTCTCCCGCGCTTTTTCGGCCATCCTCGACTCGAACGTCACGACGATCATCGCGGCTCTCGTCCTCACCCAGCTCGGCAAGGGCAGCATCCAGGGNNGACCAAGAGGATCCGGCTCACCTGGAGAAAGCTGGCATGAAGAGAGTCATTCGATTTTCGCGAGCCCGATACTGGTTCTTCGGGTTCTCCGCGCTGCTGATCCTCATTGGGATCGCGGGGTACATCGTGAACGGGGGACTGAACCTCGGTGTCGACTTCAAGGCCGGCATAGAATTCCAGTTCCAGGTAGCTCCCGCAAGCTTCACGGTGCAGTACGCGGGCCCCGACAAGACCGAGATCTCGATCCCCGCCGGCGAGCAGGCCCTCACGTCCCCCGGCGATATAATCTTCACCGTCACCAGCGCCAAGAACGGGTCCAAGCAGGCTTTTCCTTTCCGCTACTCGAGCTACGCGAGCATCCGTGAGCTCACGGACGCGATCACGAAGGGCGTCGCCGGTGTGACCGTCGAGATCAAGGGGGATCCCGCGGCGTCTCCCGCCGAGCTGGAGCCGCTCCCGCGTCCGGCCGACATCACGAACGCCCCCTATACGATCAACCGCGCGCCGGGGCCCGGCAGGGGTGCGGAGACGTCGATTGCCGACATTCGCGCGCTGCTGCCCTCTCTCGGCGAGTTCACCCTCCAGGCGGTCGGCTCACAGACGAACCAGGAGTTCATCACGAAGGTCCCGGTCCCGAAGGGCGCCAGCGAGGCGACATTCCAGGAGGATACGCAAAAGGCCCTGATGCAGATCCTGGAGGGGAAATACGGGGCAGGGCAGGTCATCCTCAAGAGCACCACGTTCGTGGGCGCGCGCATGGCGCAGAGCCTCGCCACGCAGACGATCTGGCTCGTTCTGATTGCCGTTGCGCTGATCCTCCTGTACATGACCTTCCGTTTCCACCCCTGGATCTACGCGGTGGCGGCCGTGCTCGGGATCCTGCATGACGCCCTGGTGATGCTGTCCTTCGATGCGGTTTTCCGGGTCGAGATCGACGCGGGAACAATCGCCGCAATCCTGACGATCCTCGGCTACTCGATCAACGACACGATCGTCAACTTCGACCGGGCGCGTGAGAACAACACGCTCATGAGGGGCGAATCCCTGCGGACCATCCTGGACACGAGCGTGACGCAGACTTTGAGCAGGACCTTCATCACTTCAGGAGCGACGCTGCTCACCGTCATCGCCCTTTTCATACTTACCAGCGGCACGATCCGCAATTTCGCGTTGAACATGATCGTCGGTATCGTGGAAGGCACCTACTCGACATTCATTTCCGCTTTCATCGTCATCGAGTGGACAAAGTGGCGGGAGGGCAAGCGCAAGACGGGCGAGCTGAAGAAGTACGGCATCGGCGCGTCGGAGAAACCCCTTTTGCCATCGGCCGTGGACGAAGAGGCTGTCGCGGAAGAGCCTGAGCCTGAGATGGGAGAGGCGCCCGCCGGACTTGTTCCCGAATCCGCCTCCGGCGGGGCTGCGGCCCTTGCGGCCGCGCAGCCGGCATCCTCGGTTCCGCAGAACGTGCCATTCCCGGGCCAGACGGGAAGCCGCAAGCACAAGAAACACAAGAGGCGCCACCACTAGGGCCGTGTGATGCGGCTCCTCTGTCTTTCTGACATCCACGGAGAGTCCGCGGGGCTCGAGCAATTGTTCTCCCGCCCGGAGCTCGCGGATGTGGTTGTGGTCGCGGGTGACATCACCCACCTCGGCGGCCGCGCGGAAGCACAGGCGGTCCTTGCGCCGATTCTTTCTTCCCGGGCGAGGCTCGTCGCCGTGGCAGGGAACATGGATCGCGAGGCGGCGAGGAGCTACCTCGGCGAGCTGGGCGTCGACCTTCACGCGCGGGGAACGGTGATAGAAGGCGTGGGATTCATGGGGCTCGGCGGCGGGACACCGTCGCCTTTCGGGACTCCATGGGAGCTGGATGACGAGGAAGCGCATCGATGCCTCGAAGCGGGCCGTGCGCAGATCGCAGGCGCGCCCTTCCGTGTCCTGGTCTCGCACGCGCCCCCGCGCGGCACGGAGCTGGACCGGGGCTTCGCACGCCAGCACGTCGGATCGGCCCCGGTGCGGGAGTTCCTTCTCGCCGGATCGGTGAACCTCTGCATCTGCGGTCACATTCACGAGTCGGCGGGGGAGGACTCTCTCGGCGGCGCCCAATGCGTGAACGTGGGTCCCTTCAAGAACGGCAACTATGCCCTTGTCACCATTGACGGCGGAAGGGCAATCGTGACACGGAGGACGAGATGAATGTTTCAGCGCTCCAGGCGGTCGCCAACAGCGTTCGGTCCCTGACCATCGATGCGGTGGAGAAGGCGAAGTCCGGTCACCCGGGCCTTCCCATGGGATGCGCCGAGCTGGGTGCGCTCCTCTACGGCGAGTGCCTCAGCCACTGGCCGCAGGATCCCCTGTGGGCAAACCGGGACCGGTTCGTGCTTTCCGCGGGCCACGGCTGCATGCTTCTGTATTCGCTTCTCCACCTCTCGGGATACGACCTGAGCCTTGATGACATCAAGGGCTTCCGGCAGCTCGGCTCCCGAACGCCGGGACACCCCGAATGGGGCGTCACCCCGGGAGTGGAGGTCACGGGCGGTCCCCTGGGTCAGGGAATTTCCAATGGAGTCGGAATGGCCATCGCCGAGCGCGTCCTTGCGGCGAAGTTCAACACCCCGGCGCGTGCCGTCGTCGACCATTGGACCTATGTACTTGCAAGCGATGGCGACATGATGGAGGGGGTGGCATCCGAAGCATGTTCGCTCGCAGGGCACCTCGGTCTGGGGAAGCTTATCGTGTTCTACGATTCCAACAAGATCACGATCGAGGGCTCGACCGACCTGGCGTTTTCCGAGAACGTGCTGAAGCGCTTCGAGGCATACGGCTGGCAGACCTTCTCAGGCGACATGTACGACATGCCCGGAACCATGAATCTGGTCGACCAGGCGAAGAAAGCCGTTGACCGGCCGACGATCATCCTTCTGAAATCCGTGATCGGCAAGGGTGCCCCCACGCGGGCGGGAACCGCAAAGGTGCACGGGGAAGCGCTGGGGCCCGAGGAGTCCGCGGGCGCGAAGAAGGCGATCGGCGTCCCGGACGGAGGCCAGTTCTTCGTATTCCCCGAGGCACGCTCGTACTTCACTAACAAGCAGCCGTCGTGGAAGGCACGCTACGACGCGTGGAACAGGACGCTGGGCGATTGGAAGGCGGAGAATCCCGAGCTCGCCCGGGAGTGGGACTCATATTTCGCCGACGGGGTGGACCTCTCCTCCGCGGCGCTGCCCTCCTTCAAGCAGGGAGAGAGCCTTGCCACCAGGGCTGCCAGCGGCCAGGTCCTCAACGCCCTCGCGAAGCTGCTGCCGAACCTGATCGGCGGTTCGGCAGATCTTGCCCCGTCGAACAACACCAATCTCAAGGACATGGGCGACTTCGGGAGGGCAAACCCCCACGGTCGGAATTTCCATTTTGGCATCCGCGAGCACGGGATGGCCGCCATCTGCAACGGCATTGCCTATCACGGCGGCTTGCGGCCCTTCTGCGCCACCTTCATGGTGTTTTCGGACTATATGCGACCGGCGATCCGGGTCGCGGCGATAGCGAAGCTGCCGGTGATCTACGTGCTCACGCATGACTCGGTCTTCGTTGGCGAGGACGGCCCCACACACGAGCCCGTGGAGCACCTGGCGGCTCTTCGCGCCATTCCGAATCTGCTTGTTCTGCGCCCGGGTGACGCGGAGGAGACCGAGGTGGCATGGAGGATCGCAATCGAACGGCGTGATGGTCCGACCGCGCTCGCGCTGACCCGGCAGGGGATCGCCGTGTACGCGAAAGCCGATTCGAAGTGGCGGACATCCATCCGGCGGGGTGCGTACGTCGCGAAGGACTGTCAAGGAACTCCCGACGTGGTGATCGTGGCCACCGGCTCCGAAGTGTCCGTGGCTCTCCAGGCGGCGGCGGCCTTGACCGATCGGAAGGTCCGGGTCGTGTCGATGCTCTCCCGTGCGCTTTTCGATGCCCAGCCCATGGATGTCCAGCGGTTGCTCGTGCCGCCCGCGGCCAGGAAAGTCGTGTTCGAGGCGGGCGTCTCGTTCGGTTGGAAGGGTCTTGCGGATGACTCGACCCTGGTCGTGGGAATCGACAGGTTCGGC
This sequence comes from Spirochaetaceae bacterium, assembly GCA_003170115.1. Taxonomy (GTDB): domain Bacteria; phylum Spirochaetota; class Spirochaetia; order SZUA-6; family Fen-1364; genus Fen-1364. The sequence continues at coordinate 4,445 of PMZS01000155.1, read as the reverse complement.
GAATCCGGACCGTATCAGAAGATCGCCGAGCACTTGGGAATCACCGCGGCTTCCCTGGAGCAGCGAATCAGGGCTGCAAAATAGGGGAGCTCAGCGCGCCGGGCGGGACCGCGGCCTGCGTGATGCCGCCCGAGTGCGCGTGAGCTTCGCGCGGCGTTTTGCGCTTGCCCGCTTGAACCGCCTTACGTTCTCCGATCCTTCGATCCTGCGGGAAATCGCCTCGCCCTCGGCGACCACGCGGTCCCTGAATTTCCGCAACGCATCGGCCATGGGCCGCTTTTTCGGCGCGCGCTTCTGCCGGGCAAGCCGCGCCAGGAACTCGCAGATCTCCGGCGCGCCCGAATGCAGCTTCATTGCCTCGATATTGGCCCGGTAGCGTTTCAGGACCGCGGGCCGAGCCGCCAGTCGGTGCAGGAGGGTCGCGAGGTGCTCGGGTGAGCGTGTGAGCCAGCCCAGCTTGTTGCCGATGACCCAGTTCGTCGTTTCCTTCTCGTTCGCGAGGAAGCTGGAGATCACGATTGGACGGCACTGCAGGAGCGTCTCGAAAACCTGGTTGGGCCCTGATTTCCCCACGACAACGTCTGAGGCAGCGATGAAGTCGGCCAGGTTCGTCACGTATCCCCGCACCTCTATCTGTACCGAACCGGTCCTGCCTCGGGCAAAATTTTCGATGTCCGCCTTCAACTTCTCGTTTTTCCCGCAGATCACCACCGCCTGCAGTGCGACTCCGCGCTCGATGAGAACCGTGATGAACTTCCTCACCGGACCGACGCCCTCCGCGCCGAAGAAGAAGAGCACCGTGAAGGGCTTTCTCGCCAGTCCAAGGCGTCTTCGCAGCGTGGCGGGGCTCTGCGTGCGCCGGGCGAAACTGGGCTTGATCGGGAAATGGAACACCTTCACCTTCTGGCGCGCGATGCCCTTTTCCACGATCTCATTCCGGGATTTCCGGGAGAACACCATGCTCCAGTCGAAGACGGGGGAAAACCAGATATAGTGCGAATCGAAAGGCTCGGGGTTGAGAACGACCGTCACGGCTTCCAGCTGGCCCACCCGTTTCAGCATTTCCAGGTAGTGGGTGAACGTGAAATACGTGGAAACGACGAGATCCGGCTTCTCCCTGTCCAGGTAGCCGACGAACCTCGGCAGGATCGTGATCCCCAGGATTCGATCGACAATCTTCATCAGAAAGGGGTTGTCGGCCCCCCGGTAGAAGGCGTTGATGAGGGGGGGGTAGCGCAGCGCTTTGTCCCAGTAGAACTTGTAGAGGTAGCGCAGGAACGTGGCGTGGAGGGTGATTCCGAGGTTCACGACCCGGACGTCCAGATCCTTGTACCCCAGGATGTCGAACTGCTGTTTGATTGCCTGCGCGGGGGCAATGTGTCCCCCGCCTATGTCGATCGTATAAATGTCAATGCGTTTCATCAAAGCAAAATTGTAGTCCCGGGTGCCCGGCGCTGTCAATGAAACCAAGGCAGCCGATGTACCGACCTGTGTTGAACCGAGCCTCTTGACAATGCCGAGGCAATCTCTCGATACTCCCGGAAACGCTGTGACGGAGACGAGTAGGCGGTCGCGCCGAAAACCACTCCCGAGCGGAGGCCGGAAAGATCGGGAGCCCTGAGGTTCCGGATCGAGTATGCGCCTGACGGAAGCCCCCCGTGAGAGGGCGGACAAAGCGCGCGCGGCTTCGGGAAAGTGGCCGTGCGAATCAAGGTGGAACCGCGGGAAGCCCTGAACGGCTTTTCGTCCTTGGAGGCGCGGCTGCGGCCGCGTCCAGAAGCAGGACGGAGCTGCCGCAAGGGGCTTTGTCATTTGGAGGCATAAGATGGAAGAGACGAGAAAGCCCGTGCTCCTGGAGGTCCGGCATTCCTTCGCCCACGTGATGGCGGAGGCGGTGCTCCAGATCTTTCCGCAGGCAAAGCTGGCGATCGGCCCGGCGATCGATGAGGGTTTCTATTACGATTTCGACCTGCCGCGGGCCGTGGCAACGGAGGATCTTGCCGTCATCGAGGAAAAAATGCGCGCGATCCTGGCAGGCAATCATCGATTCACCCGGACCGTGGTGAGCCGCGCCGAGGCCGAGCGGGTGTTCAAGGATCAGCCCTACAAGCTGGAGCTCATCTCCGAGCTGCCCGAGGGGGAAGAGATCTCCACCTACACGCAGGACGCCTTCACGGATCTCTGCCGCGGCCCTCACGTGAAGGATACCGGCGCGCTGCGCGCCGATGCGTTCAAGCTCACCACCGTGGCGGGGGCCTACTGGCGAGGGGACGAGAAGAACAAGATGCTCCAGCGCATCTACGGGACCGCATGGGAATCCAAGGCGGACCTGGAAGGGTATCTGAAGAAGCTTGTTGAAATCGAAAAGCGGGACCATCGGAGGCTCGGCAAGGACCTTGACCTGTACTCCATCCACGAGGAAGCCGGGGCAGGGCTCATCTACTGGCATCCGAAAGGAGCCCGCGTTCGACTGGTAATCGAGGATTTCTGGCGAAGCGAGCATCTGAAGAACGGGTATGAGCTGCTTTATACGCCGCATATCGGCAAGTCCTGGCTGTGGGAGACCTCGGGACACCTCGGGTTCTACAAGCAGAACATGTATGCCCCGCTGTCGATAGATGATGTGGACTACTTCCTCAAGCCAATGAACTGCCCGTTTCACCTCATGATCTACAAGAACCAGCAGCGATCCTACCGTGACCTGCCGCTGCGCTGGGCCGAGCTGGGCACCGTCTACCGCTACGAGAAGTCGGGCGTCATGCACGGTCTCCTGCGCGTGCGCGGGTTTACGCAGGACGACGCGCACATCATCTGCACTCCGGAGCAGATTGACGACGAGATCCTGGAAGTCCTTCGGTTTTCACTTAAAATCTGGAAGGCATTCGGGTTCAACGACATCAAGGCGTACCTTGCCACCAAGCCGGCCGACGGGATCGGCGACGATGCGACGTGGGACAAGGCGATCGCCTCGCTGAAGCGGGCGGCGGAGAAGGAGAACCTCGACATCGTGATGGACGAGGGCGGAGGAGCGTTCTACGGCCCCAAGATCGATCTCAAGATCAAGGACGCCCTCGGGCGCGAATGGCAGATGACCACGATCCAGTTCGATTGGAATGAGCCGGAACGCTTCGGGATCACCTACGTCGCCGCCGACAACACGCAGAAGCGTCCTTTCATGGTTCACCGCGCTCTCCTGGGCTCGCTGGAGCGGTTCTTCGGGGTGCTGATCGAGCACTTCGGAGGCGCTTTTCCGCCCTGGCTTGCACCCGTGCAGGCAGTCGCCATACCCGTGACCCCCGCGTTCGCCGCCTACGGCGAGGAGGTTGTACGGGCGCTCAAGGCGCGCGGCGTGCGGGCGGAGCTGGACAAGGGCGACGAACGGATGAACGCGAAGATCCGCAACGCCCAGAACCAGAAGATACCCTTCATGCTCATCCTCGGTGAGAAGGAACAGGCCGGCCGCGCGGTGTCGCTGCGTACCAGAAGCGGCGAGCAGAAGAACATGATCCCGCTGGAAGAGTACCTGACCCAGGTCGAGGCCGAGGTGAGGCCGAAGACCCTGGAGTGAGTGCGGGCGGCTGCGGGGCGCGGGTATGGAGCACGGCGGGCCTGTGCCGGAGATGATCGTCACGCGTGATGGCAGGGTTGTTCCCTTCAGGAGGGAAAAGATATCCTCCGCCGTCTACAGGGCCGCCGTCGCCTGCGGTGGCCGGGACCTCGAGGAAGCCGAGCGTGTCACCGACGACGTGCTCACCCTGCTCGCCCACAGGCAGGCCACAGGCTCATGGCCGACGGTGGAAGAAGTCCAGGACCTCGTGGAGAAGGCCCTGATAGAGCGCGGCCACGCGCGCACCGCCAAGGCGTACATCGTCTATCGATACGAGCACGCCCTGAAACGCGTCGGCCGGGAGAGTCTTACGTACTCCGCGGAGAACGTGCCGTATCGCAAGCTCTGGGAAGCGCTTTCCTGGGCGACCGACCACGGCTGCGTCACCCTGGAACAGCTCTCGAGGATCATCGCCGAAGGCGGCTATCCCGCCCTCATCGAGGCAGCGGATTCCTTCTATGAAAGCGAGCTTGACGCGGCGGCGGCGAAAATCGTGTCCCGACGCGACGATCTGCGTGCCGTGATCATAGCGGGACCCTCGTCTTCGGGGAAATCGACCACCACCATCAAGATTCGTGAAAGGCTTTCGGCGGCGGGGATCGCGACGGTCCCGCTCACGGTGGATAATTACTTCTTCGACCTCGAGGTGCATCCGAAGATCGGCAAAGACGATCGCGATTTCGAGACTCCCCACGCCCTGGATATCGCGATGATCAACGAGCACCTGTCGGCCCTTGTGGCGGGCCGCAGCGTCGTGGTTCCGCGCTACGACTTCAGGACGGGCAGGAGATCGGGCGATGCGGGGGCGGTGTCCCTCCCCACCGGCGCGGTGCTGCTC
>PMZS01000097.1 GCA_003170115.1 Spirochaetaceae bacterium | reverse complement strand
CGGAGCAGACGGTGAAGAACCACGTGAGCGTCATCTACTCCAAACTCCATGTCCACAACAGGATGCAGGCAATGAAGATCGCGAACTCCCTGAAGGAATACTTCGGGAGCGACATGTGAGGCGGCATGCCGGCACTCTCCTCGCGCTCTCCTTTGTGCTCGCATGCCGTCTCGCGGCATTCGCCGGCGGTACGCGGGAGGGAGCCGGCGGCGTGCAGCTCACCGTTGCCACGGTGAACAACCCGGACATGCTGATCATGCAGCAGCTCTCGGCCGAGCTCACCGCGGCTACCGGCATCAGGCTGAACTTCGTCATCCTGCCGGAAAACCAGCTTCGCCAGAAGGTGACGGAGGACGTGGGCCTGGGCTCCGGCAGGTACGACGTCGTGACCATCGGCAGCTACGACGCACCGATCTGGGGAAAGAACAAATGGCTCGTTTCCCTGGAGCCGTTCTTCGCCGGGATGACACCGGCAGAGCGCACCGTCTATGCGCGCGACGACTTGCTCCCCACGATCCGCAGCGGTCTTTCGTACGACGGCGAGCAGTACGCATTGGCCATCTACGGCGAGAGCAGCATGATGTTTTATCGAAAGGATCTGTTTTCAAAGGCCGGCCTGAGCATGCCGTTGAGGCCGACCTGGCAGCAGATCTACGACTTTGCCGTGAGGCTCAAGGGCATTGAAAACGGCTGCTACGGGATCGTGCTCCGCGGGATGCCCGGGTGGGGGGAAGTGCTTGCTCCTTTCAATACCGTGGTCAACGCATTCGGCGGCCGGTGGTTCGATGAGAAGTGGAATCCCGCTTTCCGTGAGCCGGCCATGGCGGAGGCCTGGAGGTTCTACAAAAAGATCCTCATGGACGCGGGAGAGCCCAACCCGACAACGGACGGAAACCTCGAGTGCCTTGCCATGATGCAGAGCGGCAAGGCGGCGATGTTCTATGACGCGACCGTGACCGCCGGCTGGCTGGAGAACCCTGAATCAAAAGTCGCCGGCCGCATCGGCTACGCCTTCGCCCCTTCGGCGCGAAAAGGCAACACGGGCTGGCTCTGGGCGTGGGCCCTGGGAATCGAATCGTCGTCGAAGCACCGCGCGGCGGCCTTCCGCTTGCTCACCTGGGCCACGGACCGGAAGTACATCACCACGGTGGGCACGCGGTTCGGCTGGGACCAGGTGCCGCCGGGGACGAGGGTTTCCACGTACAACAATCCGGACTATGTGGCGGCCGCTCCGTTCGCCGGGCTCGCGCTGAACTCGATCCAGAGCGCGGACTACGAGCGGCCGACCCTGCTGCCGGTCCCCTACAAGGGCGTCCAGTACGTTTCGATTCCCGAGTTCCAGAGTCTGGGCGAGACAATATCCCAGCAGCTGGCGGCCTACATCTCGGGGCAGAAGTCGCTCGATCAGGCGCTTGACGATTCCCAGGAAGCGGCGTTGAAAGTGGCCCGCGAGGGCGGCTACCTGCGGTGAGAAGCCGACGGGAGTCCGGTTGCCGGAACGCGTATGGACGATGAGCTTCGGAGGAGGCGGTCGAGGTTCCTGTCCCTGCCGGCGATTCTCGTCGTCGCCGTCGTCACCCAGGCGCCCATCCTGGCGACGCTCGGGCTCTCGCTGATCCGCTGGATCGTCATCCGTCCGGACCTCGGTATCACCTTCATCGGCCTGGACAACTACGCCGAGCTGTTCAGCTCCCGGGACTTCTACGAGGTCGTTCTCAACACCGTCGTCATCACCGTCGTCTCCCTTGCCGTCTGCACGGCGCTGGGAATCCTTTTCGGCCTCATGCTGAACCACGATTTCCCCGGCGTGAACATCGTGCGCACCCTCATCATTTCCCCGTTCTTCGTGATGGACGCCGTGGCCGGCATTGTCTGGCGCACGATGCTGCTCAACTCCTCGTTCGGATGGAACGGGTACTTCGCTTCGCTCCTGGGCGTCGGGCCGTTCGATTTCTTCGGCGTGCATTCGCTGCTGACGATCACCGTCCTCATTGTGTGGCAGTGGACGCCGTTCTTCGTCCTGATCCTGCTCGCGGGATTCCAGAACATCCCGCCGGAGATACTGGACAGTGCGCGGGTGGACGGTATCGGCTGGCTGAAGGAGCTGGTGTTCATCAGGCTGCCGGTAATCATGAATCACATCGAGGTGGCAGTTCTCCTGGGTCTCATCTTCGTGCTCAAGGCGTTCGGTCTCATTTTCGTGACCACCCGGGGGGGACCGGGCTATTCCTCCGCGAATCTCCCTTACTACGTGTACAAGACCGCTTTCCTGGGGTGGGACGTGGGCCACGCCGCCGCGGTGGCGGTCGTGACGGTCGCCATCACGCTGATCGCCATCGTCGCGCTTTTCCGCTGGTTCCGCCGGCGCATCGTCGAGGCTGCCTGATGGTCCACCGGGCGCGCGCTCGCCGAAGGACGCTGGGGATTGTTCTCATCTGGATCATCGCGATCCTCTGGAGCTTTCCGCTCCTGTACATGCTCCTCACGAGCTTCAAGGGGGAAGCCGACGTCCTGCCCCCGTCCCTGTGGATCCACCACCCCACGCTGGAAAACTATGCCGCCGTGCTCCGGCAGGAGTTCGTGCGGTACTTCCTGAACTCCGCGGTGGTCTCGCTGAGCACGGTTGCCGCGTGCCTGGCCTTCGGAGTCCCGGTGGCATACGTGGTGGTCTTCGGCAAGCTGAAGAACTCCGACAATCTCTTCTTCTGGTTTCTCACGGCCACACTCTTCCCGCCGGTGGCGGTGATCGTGCCGGTGTTCCTGCTGTTCAGGTTCGCGGGTCTTCTTGACACTCTTGGCGGGCTGATTCTCATCTATTCCGGATTCAACATCCCCATTGTCATCTGGATGACGCGCTCGTTCCTCCTCGACGTGCCGCGAGAGATCCTGGAATCCGCCGACATTGACGGCTCTTCCCGGCTGCGGTCCTTCCTTTTTGTCGTGCTTCCGCTGGCCCGGCAAGGGATCGTCTCGACGGGACTCCTTGTGTTCATCTTCGTGTGGAATGAGTTCTTCTTCTCTATCAACCTGACATACGTGAGTGCTGCGCCCGTGCCGGTCTACATGGCGAGCTTCATGACGCAGGAAGGCCTGTTCTGGGCAAAACTGTGTGCCATCTCCACGCTCGTCGTCCTTCCCCCGATGGTCCTGGGCTGGCTGGCGCAACGCTCCCTGGTGAAAGGTCTGACCATGGGGGCCGTGAAGGGATGAGGCGGCGCGCAGTGAATGATAGTCCAACCCAGCGGGGCGTGAGCCGCAACGTGCTGCCACAGGGGCCATTTCAAGCGGCTGCGCGATGAATACAATCCAAAGTAGCGGATAAGTCGCATGCCCTGCGGCGGAATGAAGGAAGTGGCGAGGGCGAGGAAGTCCAGGGCATCCCAGACTTTCAGATTCTCCCCGAGGTAAGGGTTATAGGTAGAGTGATAGAGTGCTTTCCCGTCCAGTTCGTCATAGCTCAGCTTTTCCAAGGAGAGGGGAGCGCGGGCAATGCACTGTGCGAGGGACACGCGCGCCTTGTGATCGTCGCCTGCCATGCGTACCGAGTTGTTCACGCTGAAACCGGAGTGTCTCCAGCGCAGGAGCATTTCTGAGAAACTTTCGGTAATGAGGTTTTTGCGAAGAAACAGCGCGATGACCCGGCGGCGAAAGCATCCGGTGAGTTTCTGCGTGTCATGGATAGGGAGGGACACGAATTGATCTTCAAAGGGCTCGACATGGTGTTCACAGAACCGCCTTGCCGATAGCGGTGGCCTCCACGTGGATTGCTACGAGCACCT
>PMZS01000313.1 GCA_003170115.1 Spirochaetaceae bacterium | reverse complement strand
TCAGTTCGACAAGCTCCTAGACGAGAGTCTTGCCATGGACAACCTCCTGAATAGAATAGAATTTTGGCTCGGGCATACTCTACCACGCCTGTCAAGCCGGCGGCCGGTGGAGATGTCACCCCCGACGGCAGCAGAATCAGCGTCGCAGAACCCACATCAAGGAAGATTTCCGCAGACCGATAATGAGAGAGGAACGAATCGCTCCCGGCACGCGCGGGAGCACATGAATGCCACGGAGTACCGTGGCTGCAGAAACCCACGCTTCGCGTGGAGGGGAGGCAATCGTGGTTCGAGGGCTGTTTACCGCGGCGAGCGGCATGAATGTCCAGCAGAACCGGCTGGACGAGATCGCCAACAACCTCGCCAACGTCGACCTGAACGGCTACAAGAAGGACACGGCCATCCAGAAGGCGTTTCCAGAGATGCTCATCCGCCGGATGAACGACGACGGAGTCTATCGGTTCCCCTTCGGTTCGGTGGACACGGCTCCAATCGTGGGCACCGTGGGCACCGGCGTGGAGACGAACGAGGTCTACACGAACTTCACCCAGGGCGCCATGAAACAGACGGAAAACGACTTCGACGCCGCCCTGGAGGGCAGGGGCTTTCTGACCGTGCAGACCCCCCAGGGAGAGCGGCTTACCCGCAATGGCGCGTTCCTCGTCAACAGCGACGGGTACCTCGTGACGAAATCGGGGGACTTCGTCCTGGGCGAGACGGGGCCCATCAAGCTGAAGAAGAACAACTTCGTCATCGACGAGGACGGGACGGTCTGGCAGAACTCCACCTTCGCCGCGGACGACAAACGCCTGGTGTCCCAGTCGGAAAACCAGTGGGAGAACATCGAGCGGGTCGACCGGCTGAAGCTCGTCGACGTGAAGCGCGAACGCTATCTGCAGAAACAGGGCAACTCCTACTGGAAGACGACCGACGAATCGGGAGATGCCCAGATCATCGGGGCCGATGCCCGGCCGAAGGTGCGGCAGGGCTTCCTGGAGGGGGCGAACGTGAACGCCGTCCAGGAGATGGTGGAGATGATCGAGGTCAACCGCGCCTACGACGCCAATCAGAAAACAATCCAGACCGAGGACGCGCTGATCGGCAAACTGTGGAATGAGGTGGTGAGAGTATGATGCGTTCACTGTGGACGGCCGCGTCCGGCATGACGGGCCAGCAGTTCAACATCGACACGATTTCCAACAACCTGGCCAACGTCAACACGACGGGCTTCAAGCAGATGCGGGCTGACTTCGAGGACCTGCTCTACCAGACGCAGAAGCTCGCGGGCACTCCCGCGACCGAGGCCACCGTGGTGCCGACCGGCGTCCAGGTCGGCCACGGGGTGAAGCCGGGCGCCACGCAGCAGATCTTTACCCAGGGCGCCCTCCAGGCAACCGGCAACACCGCGGACATGGCCATCGAAGGCGAAGGTTTTTTCCGGGTGGTCCAGTTCGACGGCACCTATGGGTACACCCGTGATGGGTCGTTCAAGATCGACTCGAATGGCCAGCTTGTCACTTCTGACGGGTACAAGCTCTCCCCCGAGGTGATCCTGCCCGAGGGATTCATCAACGAAAGCCTCACGATCTCCCAGGACGGCAGAATCACGGTGAAAGTGGCCGGAAGCGATGACCCCATCGAAGTGGGTCAGCTGGAAATCTATCGATTCGTGAACCCTGCGGGACTCGAGGCAATCGGGCAGAACCTGCTGAAGGTGACCAACGCGACGGGAGACGCGATCCCGGGCCGGCCCGGTTTCGACGGCATGGGCAAGGTCCAGCAGAAGTTCCTTGAAATGTCCAACGTCTCGGTCGTGAAGGAGATGGTGAACATGATCGTGGCCCAGAGGGCCTACGAGCTGAACTCACGCGCCATCCAGACCTCCGACTCGATGCTCGCCACCGCAACATCGCTGAAGAGGTAAGCGCGGCGTGATGAAGCCCTGCATTCCTGGCGCCGCGGTACCCCGCGGATTTGGCGCCGCGGTCATGCTGGCCGGCCTCCTCCTTGGGGCTGGGTTGGGCGCCCAGGGCGCCACTCTGTACGTGAACAGGGTGGTCGTGGTGGCACGGGGGGATGTCGGCCTGGGGATGCTCGTTCGCTCATCGGGCCAATTGTCACCCGAGGCGCGGGAAGCGATGTCTCGCAGTGTGACCACGCTGGGAGAGGCCGTGCAATACGTGCCGACGTCGCTTTACATGCCCCAGCTCGAGGCTGCGTTCGGCACGGATGCGATCATCGTGGGTTCCCGGACCATTCTCATTCCGAAAGGCACCTCCGCGGAAGGCGAGTCCTATCTCCTGGACCGGTTGGGTGATTTCCTCGCGGTCCAGGGTCTGCTCGATGACGGCAAAATGGAGATCTCTTTCACCCAGTCCAGCCTCAAGGGCCTGCCGCCCCAGGACGGGACCCCGTCATTCCAAGTGACGAAAAACTCGGGGGGAGTCGAGGTTGCGTTTCTCCTTGCCGGCTCCAGCGGCAACACCGTGAGCGGTCGCGTGGCGCTTCCTTCAGCGCTGGCTGGCTCCGATTTTCAGCGGGGGGTGAAGGCGAGCACGCCGGTTCGCGTGGTTTTTCGAAAAGGCCTGATCACCGTCGAGATGCGAGGCAGGGTGCTTGCCGGCGCGTCGGTGGGAGAAAACGTCAGCGTGTTCGTTGCCGACAGCCAGAAGACGTTCACGGGCCGCGTGATTGACGGAAAGGCGGTGCAGGTTGACCTCCCGTAGGCTCCTCGTCCTCTGCCTTCTGGTCCTTTCCACGGCGGCATTCGCCGCTCCCTCCGTGCGCATCAAGGATATCGCCACGGTGCGCGGGATCCGGGGCAACCAGGTGCTCGGCCTTGGCCTGGTCACCGGTCTGAACGGCAAGGGAGATTCCTCCACGTCGCCTCTGCTCAGGTCCTCTCTTTCCTCCCTCGTGTCGAGCTTCGGCGTGTCCATCGCTCCCCAGGACATTCGCAGCAAGAATGCGGCGGTCGTCATGGTGAGCGCCGAGCTTCCCCCTTTCTCGAGGGTCGGAGACCGAATCGACATCACCGTGTCCAGCATAGGGGACGCACGCGACCTTGACGGCGGAATCCTCCTGCAGGCGAATCTCCAGGCGGCCAACGGGCAGACCTATGCCGTCGCCCAGGGCCGGGTGATGACGACCCAGGAGCCCAACGGCTCGAAGACGGTGGGCACCATCTCCCAGGGTGCGATCGTGGAGAAGGAAGTCGTGTCGCAGTTCCTGGAGAACAACGTCGTGTCCATCATCCTGCGGAATCCCGATTTCGTGACGGCCAGCGCGGTACAGAAGGCCATTGGGGCGGCGTTCTCCGGCATCACGGTGACCAGCAAGGACGCGTCGCTCATCGACGTCCAGCTCCCTGAAGCCAGCAGGGCGAATCCGGTGGGCTTTCTCGCCCAGCTCGAGGCTCTTACCGTGACCCCCGACTCTGATGGCCGCGTGGTGATCAACGCCGCCAGCGGAGTGATCGTCATGGGAGAAAAGGTGAGGATCGGCAAGGTGGCCGTTTCCTACCGCACGGCGCGCGTCTCCGTCGGCTTCTCCTCCTCGGCATCGGCGCCTCCTGACATGTTCATCATCGGGGAGACGACCACCGTTGATGATTTCGTGTCGGCGCTCAAGGCGGTGGGACTGAAAGCGGATGTCATCATCGGGGTGCTCCAGGCCGTTGAAAAGGCCGGCGCCCTCTTCGGCAATCTTGTGATCATGTAAAGGGAGCTCGAAAATGCAGATCTCGGGCAACGTCAACACCCATTCCTACCCGCTTGCGGGCACCGCGGCGCGGAAACCTGCAATCGACAGGAACAGCGAGCTGTACAAGGCGAGTCAGGATTTCGAGGCGCTCTTTATCAAGCAGATGCTGGACGTGATGAGGAAGACCATTCATAAGGAAGATGACATGCTTGGCGGAGGTCTTGGCCAAGATGTCTACGAAGATATGCTGTACAATGAATACGCAAAGAAAATGGCCTCGACCGCGCAGTTCGGCCTTGCGGACATCATTTACAAACAGGTCTCATCGAAATAATAGGTACGGACTGTACTTAAAAACATACATATTTCTGATTACTAAGGTTTGCCATCAGGCTACTTCTGTAATTAATTATAAGATAACTACTTAGAGTCAACACTCATGGATTCATACTTGGCATGTATCTTGCAAAGCAATATGCGGAGCATATGATGAGCAGGAAAAGAGAGTTGTCGATTTCAGCGGACGATAACCTCAAAGCCTACTTCGAGCAGATCAAGAAGGCGAAGCTCCTGACCTTCGAAGAGGAGCTTGAGCTTTCCCGCAGGATCCAGTCCGGCGACGAGAGCGCACGGAAGCTGCTCATCGAATCGAACCTTCGGCTCGTGGTGCGCATAGCCAAGAACTACCTCACCCCTGAGGTCTCAATTCTCGATCTCATCCAGGAAGGAAACCTTGGTCTCATGAAAGCGGCGACGAAATACGATTTCAGGAAGCAGGTGCGTTTCAGCACCTATGCCTCCTGGTGGATCAAGCAGTCGATTGTGCGCTCCCTGTCCAACAAGAAGAGGGTGATCAGGCTCCCTCACCGCCAGGAAGAGAAGCTGCGAAGGATGAACAAGATCTACAACAACCTCTCGCAGGTGCTCATGCGTGAGCCGTCCCTGCAGGAAATCGCCAGGGAGATCGGCCTGGAAGAGGCGGAGGTTGCCGCAATTCTCAACTCCAGCAGCGCGGTCGCCTCGCTGGACTCGGCTCTTTCCGCGGACTCCGGTACCCTGCACGACGTCGTGGAGGACAATTCCTTCGATCCGGGACAGACACTGACGCGCAAAATGCTCCAGGAGGACACCCTTCGCCTCCTCGGCGACCTGCAGGACAAGGAACGCCAGATCCTCCTGTACCGCTTCTCCTTTGTCAGCGGCAAGCGTTACACGTTGAAGAAAATCGGGGATGAGCTGGGCATCTCCCCGGAAACGGTGCGTCAGATCGAGATGCGGGCGCTCAAGAAACTCAGAAGCTTCTCCGATGAGCTGAAGGAGTATGTCTACACCTGACGCCTCGGAGTAGGGAGTGCGTCGCTCCCGTTCCCGCCCCCTTCCCAGGGCTCGTTTTGTTGCAATTCTCGCGTTGCTCGCAGCGGCGGCCACCGTTGCGTTCCTCGTGGCCTGTCCGCCGGCCCGAGCCCCGGAGAAACCTCTCGGTGAGCCTCGTCCCTTGGCGAGAGCGCTTCCCCCGGAGCGGCCCAGGCCCGAAGAGCGGGGGATGCTTGCCCTCATCGTCGATGATGCCGGGTACAGCCTGGAGGAGCTGCAGGCGTTCCTGGACCTGCCCATTCCCCTGACGGTGGCCGTGCTGCCCGATCTTCCACACAGCACGGAGGCGGCGCTTCGTGCGCGTGCGGCCGGCAAGGATGTGATCCTGCATTGTCCCATGGAACCAGGCGGAGGCGAAAACCCCGGGCCCGGCGCCATCCTTACCGGACAGAGCCCGGAAGAGATCCGGCAACTCCTCGATGCGGACTTCGCCTCTGTGCCGGGTGCCCTTGGCATGAACAATCACATGGGGTCCAAGGCCACCGCGGACGATACCGTCATGACCGCGGTGCTCGGCTACCTGAAGAGCCGGGGCAAGCTCTTCGTGGACAGCCGCACGACCCCGGACACGGCTGGTCCCCGGGTTGCAGAGGCCCTCGGCATGCCAATACTCCAGAGGGACGTGTTCCTCGACGACGACACCGACGAGGCGGACATGCCACATGGTTTGACAAGGGGGTCGCGGAAGCCAGAACCAGGGGATCGGCGGTGGCCATCGGTCATGTACAAAACAGGGGAGTCGCCGATATACTGCGCGCCGCGGAAAGGACTCTCGCGGCGCAGGGCGTGCGGATGGCGCGCCTGCCGGAAGTCCTCGCCGCGCGCGAAAGGAATACCGGCCAATGAGGATCCTCGGAATCGAAAGCTCCTGCGACGAGTGCTCGGCGGCGGTCGTCGAGGATGGCCGCCGGGTCCTCAGCAACATCGTCCTCAGCCAGGTGGATTTCCACAAACCCTATTATGGCGTTGTGCCGGAGATCGCCTCGCGGAAACATATCGAGTGGATCCGGCCAGTCGTGGAGGATTCACTGAAAGAGGCAGGAACGAGCGCCCGGGAAATCGACGCGGTGGCCGTCACTTTCCGTCCGGGTCTCATTGGATCCTTGCTCGTCGGATTGTCCTTTGCGAAAGGCCTTGCCTGGGCACTGGGCAAGCCGCTCATCGGCGTGGACCACATCCTTGCTCATCTCTACGCGCCGCACCTGGAGCGGGACATCGACTATCCCTACCTCGGCCTCCTCGTCTCCGGCGGGCACACGATCATAGCGCGGGTCGAACGGTACGACCGTATCGTGGTCCTTGGAACGACAATCGACGATGCCTGCGGTGAGGCATTCGACAAGGTCGCCAAGCACTATGACATCGGGTTCCCCGGTGGCGTTGCCATCGATCGGCTCTCGAAGAGCGGAAACCCGCGCGCCTTCCACTTCCCGAAACCGTCCCTGCACAAGGGCGAGGCTTTCTACGATGTATCGTATTCAGGCCTGAAGACCGCGGTGATTCACCAGAGCGGGCAGTTCTGGGACGGCAAGTCGGAGAAGAGCGTGGCAAACATCGCCGCCTCTTTCCAGAAAGCGGCGATTGACATCCTGGTGGATCGGACCCTTGCTGCTGCTGCTGACATGGGACTGCGTCGGATCGTGGCCGGCGGAGGCGTGGCGGCGAACAGCTACCTGCGCGCGCGGATGGCCGCCGAGCCGGGCATCGAGGTCATTTTCCCGTCCCTGAAGCTCTGCACGGACAACGCGGCCATGGTCGCGGGTTTTGCCTGCCACGCGCTCATGGAAGGCAAAGTATCGGACTTTACGCTGAACGCCGAAGCCCGGGTCCCGATGTTCAAGCGAAAGTATCCGTAGCGGGACTTCCGTTACGCCGCTTTTTCAATTTGACAAGGCATACCCTGCATATTAGACTTCTGTGCAGGAGAGGCGAATGTACAACGTGCTCGTTCTCTGGGCACCGGATACTGCCGAAAATCGAAAGCTTGTCGATGCAGTTGCCCGGGCGCTGGAACAGGCGAAGGTCACGCTGACAGTTAAAAGCGCGTCAGAAGGCACCATTGCAGACGTGAACGGCGCGGATATAGTCGTCTTCGGCATGCAGAAAGCAGCCTCGACGGACGTTCCCACAGAGTTCTCGGAGTTCCTGAGGATTTTCAAGGGCATTACGCTCGCGGGCAGGACGGCCGGGTTCTTCTCAATGGGAACGGACAAGACCACCGGCCGGCTGCGCAAGGCCCTGAAGGATACGGAGATTACCCAGTCCGAGGAGGATCCGCTGTTC
This sequence comes from Spirochaetaceae bacterium, assembly GCA_003170115.1. GTDB lineage: Bacteria > Spirochaetota > Spirochaetia > SZUA-6 > Fen-1364 > Fen-1364. Next base: position 2,845 of record PMZS01000313.1, on the reverse strand, counting down.
AGCGAACAGAAGCAGGGTTCCTCCCCTTTGGTCATCGAGTGGGCGGAGAGACTCATCGGCACACACCGGGAGATGCACCATGCCCGAGCATGAGATCATCGAGAATGCGATCCGCAAGGTGCCGGACTTTCCCAAGCCGGGCGTCCTGTTCTACGACATCACGGGAATCCTGGTGAACCCAAAGGCCTTTTCCTACTGCATCGACCGCATGGAAGAGGCATACGGGAAGTCCGATGTGGACGCGGTGGCGGCCATCGAATCGCGTGGATTCATCTTCGCGGCGCCCTTTGCCGTGCGCCGTGCGCTTCCCCTGATCCTGTTGCGCAAGAAGGGGAAGCTGCCGGGAGAAACCTACGGGATCAATTTTACCCTCGAATACGGTCAGGACGTGCTCGAAGTACATCGCAGCGACGTGGGCAAGGGACAGAGGATACTTCTCGTGGACGACTTGATCGCCACCGGTGGCACACTCAACGCCGCCGCGCAACTGCTGGCCCTGGGCGGAGCAAAGGTCATCGGGATATTCGGAGTCGTGGGCCTGCCGTTCCTCCACTATGAGAAGGTCCTGACCGGCTTCCCGGTGAGGACCCTCATCCGGTACTCCAGCGAATAAGGTTTCAGCAGATGCGGGGGAGCAGGAGCCCCCGTGGGAAATCCACGATCCGAGTTCCGCCAATCCGCGTGGTCGTGAGGACCCTTCCCGGTGAATCGGCTGATACACGGCCGACAAGGCGCGCCTCTCTGCCGAGGGGGTGCGAATGCAGGATGTCAAGCGCCCTCTCTTTCGAATCCCCTGCCACCAGGGCAACGAATACCCCCTCGTTCGCGATTTCAAGCGGGTTCAAGCCGAGAAGGCTCGAGACGGTCCGTACGTCGTCTGTCACCGGAAATGCGTCATCCTTCACGGCGATTCCCCAGGGCGATGACTGCACGATCTCGTTCAGCACGGAAGCAATGCCTCCCCGCGTCGCATCGCGCATGAATCGAAGCTTTTCGCCCAGCGGAAAGAGGGCGCTCACGGCCGGGTACAGATATGCCGCGTCCGAGCGCAGCGCCCCGGCGACGGGAAGGGCTTCCCGTGCGGCGAGAACCGTGAGCCCGTGCGATCCTATGGGCGCTGAGACGATGACCGCGTCGCCGGTCTGAACCCGGCCGGGCGAGAGAGGGAGAGGGAAGACGCGCCTGCCCACCCCGGTGGACGTGATGAAGAGGCCGCCGCCCTTGCCCCGAGGCACCACCTTCGTATCCCCCGTAACGATGCGGACCTCCGCTTCGCGCGCGGCCTCCGCGGCGGACGCGAGCGCCCGGCGGAGATCGGCGAGCGGGAAACCTTCCTCGATCACCAGAGCGAGGGATATGCAGAGGGGCTTCGCCCCGCTCACGGAAAGGTCGTTGCAGGTCCCGAAGATGGAGAGACGGCCGATGTCCCCGCCGGGAAAGAAAGGGGGATCCACCACGTAGCCGTCGGTTGTCATGAGAAGGTCCGATCCCTTTTCCAGGGGACCGGCGTCAAGGAGCTCGCTGTAGGAATCGCCCTTGAAAAAGGGATGAATGACTTTCTCGACGAGATCCCGTGAGAGCGCCCCGCCGCTTCCATGCTCAAGCCGGATTTCTCCCGTATCCTTCACCGTGCGCCCCCATAGCGGAACCAGGCGGCGCATGTTCCTTCGGAGGACACCATGCAGGGCCCTACCGGATCGTCCGGCGTGCACCGGGCGCCGAAGAGCGAGCATTGGGGCGGGGTAGACATGCCCGCGATCACCCGGGCACAAAGACATCCCGGCGGCTCATGGTCCTCCGCGGGCGGGATGTTGAACTCCTTCTCCGCATCTGATGCCGCCAGCCAGGGCCGCAGCCCCAGCGCGGCGCCCGGGATCGGGCCGAGTCCACGCCACGTCTCGCTGCGGGGTTCCAGGGTCCGCGCGATCAGTTCCAGGGCACGCGGGTTTCCTCCCGCCCTCACCGCGCGGGGGTAGGCGTTCTGCACCTTGCTTTCTCCCCTCTCGATCTGCCGCAGGAGCGTGAGGATTCCGAGCAGCATGTCCAGACCTTCGAAACCGGTGATCACGCCCGGTCTGCCCCCGGCACTCTCGAGGAACGTGTATGCGTCCGCGCCGATGATGACCGAGACGTGACCGGGGAGGAGGAATCCGTCGATGCCATTCCCGGGGTTGGAAAGGAGGAAGCGCAGCGCCGGCGGGACGGTCTTGAAGGCCGTATAGAGGAAAAGGTTGTGCGCGCCCCGGTCCCGCGCCTCCAGAAGGGCGGAGACAATGGCCGGCGCGGTGGTCTCGAACCCGACGGCGAGGAAGACAACTGGAGACCTGGTTTCGCGCGCGATCTCCACCAGCTCGTGCGGGGAGTACACGAGCTTCACCCGCCCCGTGCCGGCCAGAGAGGACAGGCTGCGTCCCGACGCTCCCGGCACCTTCATCAGGTCCCCGAAGGTCGCCACGTGAGCGCGGTTCTCCGAGACAAGCTGGATCGCGTTGTCGATGTAGCCGGACGGCGTGACGCACACGGGGCAGCCCGGCCCGCTCACCAGCCGCAGCCCGGGCGGCAGCAGGTCGCGCAGCCCGCCGCGGCTGAGGGCGACGGTGTGCGTGCCGCAGATTTCCATNNGTGTGCGTGCCGCACACCTCCATTATCCGGACCGTCCGGCCGATCCGCGCCGTGACTGATTCTATTTCCGAGACGAGACTCCGCGCCAGCCGGCTCTCGTCGCTCATTGCCGAGTGCCGGTTTCTCCCGACAGCTCGGCGATCTGCCTGAACAGCGCCAGACGCTCTTCCGCATCGGCGAGAGAGAGGGTTTCGATCGCGTACCCGGCGTGGATGATGACGTG
>PMZS01000027.1 GCA_003170115.1 Spirochaetaceae bacterium | reverse complement strand
GTGCTCATCACGTGCGTGGAGAGCCTCTGGCGGATCGTCGACCAGCGAGCAACGTAGCCGTGTTCCCTCAGGCGATGACGGATCGCATTCAGCAGGTGATAGGCCAACACCGTGATGAACAGATGCGCCTTGATGCGCGTGCTCTTGGAGTGGAACACCGGCCGAAGTCCCAGCTTGCCCTTCAACGAGCGGAAGGAATCCTCGATGCCCCCGAGTGTGACGTACAGTTGCCACAGACTTTTCTCATCCAGGTCCGTTCGGCTGGTGCGAATGTAGTATCTGCCTGCATAGCGCTCATCGGCCTCTGCGGCCCGGCTGCAGTTCCAACGTACCTCGCTGACGGTGCACTGATCGTGGATGAGGGTGATCTCGTAGTAGCGATGAATGCCGTGAGAGCGCTCCTTCAGCCGTCCCAGGCGTTCTACAACCTTCTCTTGTGTCCCCGATGTCCTTTGCACCGGGGCTCCCAGGAACGGCTGCCTGTTTATGCTACAGGAAAAGGCGATAGTCGACGCCGAGCACCTTGGCAAGCTTCTTTGCCGTGCGCGGGCCGATGGCCCTCTTCCCGTTTTCCATGTCAGAGAGATGGGACTTGGCGATTCCGCTCCGCTTCGAGAGCTGTTCTAGGGTCAGCCCAGCGTTATCGCGGTACGTCCAGAGCACGGTACCAAAATGGGAAGTGGCCTTCATCTTTTTCCACCACGCGGTGGAAGTGATGTCTACGGCCTCCGCATCGTTGGAGACCGTCACAGAGGGATACAGCTTCCGCAACTCCCTCACGATAATCTTCGCCCCCACACCGCTCATGTGAACCCTAATACGGGGCGTCTTTACGGCTACCAACATAATACACCTCAATGTCTATCGCTGACTTTTGCCGGCGCCAACAGGCGACCCAAGCAGTATAGAGATGGCAGTGATAGTCCCCACTCCCAAGCTTCGAGAAATTGGGCCAGTTCCCTCGGATCGGTCCCAATAGTCTGAGTTCCCTGACAAGGACCCAGAACTTGACTTGAACTTTCTCCGGAAGATCATCAAGGGACTTCTCAACCTTTTTCTTGATGATCACTCGGAATGGCATTAAGTGAAAGTTACCACATTTGGTAACTCATGTCAATGCGAACCTATGTAGTTCTTCTATAAGAAGTGACTTGCCCTCCGAAAACTATTCCAGCCAGTGCGACGAAAGCGATGTTGCGCGAAATGTTGCAAGCGCCGGCCAAGGCGAAGGCGCTGTCGGCCTACGAGCATTTCCTGCGCCACTGGCTGGAGAAGTAATCCAAGGCGGTGGAGTGCCCGCGAGAGGACAAAAAGAAATTTGTTTGCTTTCTATAACTTCGCTGCCGCGCACTGGGTTCATATCAGGACGACCAACCCGATTGAGTCGACCAGCGCTACGTTGCTGCTGCGCACGAAGAAGACCACAGGATGTGGTTTACGCACTGCAAATACGGGTAAGCGCGCATGCCATCGCCTGCCCAGCTAACACGGAGCTGTTACATTATCTGTGACTTTATTCTTTTCGCAGTCCCTACAAATCGTTGCAAGTTCTTGCACGTCCACTTGACCGATTTCTTTGCATCTGCGATAGTTGTTGCAAATAAGTGCGTCCTGCTGCAAGCTCCTGCAAGCCCGAAAAATGGCATCTGCCAGCTTGAGGGGCTGGTGCCCGAAAGGGTGTGCTGGTTCAAGTCCAGTCCGCAGCATTGCAAAGCCTTCACTCATAGTGAATTGCTAACTATACCAGGAATGGCCGAAGGGCCGTATTCCCCTCCGTTCTTGCTTTGATTTCCTCAAGTGCCTGCGGAAAGCATCATTGTTTCAACCAACAACCCCTGCGGATCACCCTTGAGGGGGTTGCCGGATTTTGACGGCCCTGGCGCAGCGCGGGCTTATCGCTGGACCCTCCCTGATCCCGATCCGCCCATCAGGGCCTTCACCTCCGACACGGACAGAAGCGGCAAGTCTCCTGGAATCGAGTGCTTGAGGCACGACGCGGCCACGGCGAACTCAAGCGCCTCCTGGGGCGACGGCAGGTGGGTGAGGCCGTAGATGAGCCCGGCGGCAAAGGTGTCTCCCGTGCCCACGCGATCCACGATGTCGCAGATCTCGTAGCGGCGTGAGACGAAGAACTCTTTCCCAGTATGAAGGACCCCCGACCAGCCGTTCTCATCGGCGGACCTGCTTTCCCGCAAGGTGATGGCAATGCTCTTCAGGCGGACATGCGTTGAGAGGACCTTCTCAGCAAGCGTGCGGTACTGGGCCGGGTCCAGCCTGCCCGACTCCACGTCCACGGGCACGGAAACGCCCAGAGCTTTCTGGCAGTCTTCCTCGTTCGCAATGGCGACGTCCACGTACTTCACCAGTTCCGTCATTACATCGGGCGCGCTCTTCCCGTACTTCCAGAGGTTCTTGCGGTAGTTCAGGTCGCAGGACACCGTCAGACCTTTCTGCTTCGCCGCCTGCACGGACTCGAGGGAGAGATCCGCTGCGGACTGGGATATGGCCGGGGTAATGCCCGTAATGTGGAACCAGCCCGCATCCGCCAGGACCGCCGCCCAGTCGATGTCTCCGGGGCGTGCCTCGGCAATGGCTGCTCCTGCCCTGTCGTAGATGACGACGGAGGGGCGCTGGTTGGCGCCAGCCTCGATGAAGTAAATCCCCAGGCGTGCGCCCTTGCGTACGATTCGCGATACGTCGATGCCGTGCTTTCGCAGCTCACCGACACATGCATCGCCAATCGCATTTGCGGGGATCACCGACACGTAGGATGTCTCGCAACCGAAGCGGGCCAGAGCGGTTGCGACGTTTGCCTCACCGCCACCGAACGACGCTTCGAGCAATGGACTCTGAAAGAAACGTTCCGCTCCAGGCGGCTTCAGGCGCAGCATGATCTCACCGAAGGTTACGAATCGCGGCATGGCGTCCGTCCTATTTCTGCAAGAGGTGAATGGCGAAACCCGAAACCTCGATATCAAGGTAGACCGCGATCATCCGTCCATCCTTCTCCTTGGCCGTCTCCTTCCTGACGGAGACTCCCCTGCGGGACAGCCATGATGTCGCGCGGGCGATACTGAGCGTGGAAATCGCAATATGTCCTCGAGAGCCAAGGAAGGGGCTCTTCATGAACTCGAAGCCCGCGCCAGCGAAGGTGGAGCTGGACCCGTCCTTCACCGGGAAGGAGAACAGGCGAGCCATTGTTTCCGCCCCCGCCATGGCCTCGTTGCCACCGCTCCCATTGATCCCCAGGTGGGCGAGCTCAAAGCCAAGTGACATCTGGACGGCCTCCCGGGCAAGCCTCGTGATTTCGTCGAAACTCCCCGTGGCGATCGCCGCTTCTCTGGCGATCCAGGTACCCCCGACGGCATGAACACGGTTGAAGGACAGGTAATCCCTGAGGTTGCCCGGGTCGATCCCGCCGGTGGGCATGAACTGCACGCCGGAGAACGGGGCGGAGATGGCCTTGAGAAACTCCAGGCCGCCGGAGGCTCCCGCCGGGAAGAACTTGAGCACGGACAGGCCCCGCTCCAGTCCCATCTCGATTTCGGACGCGGAGCTGATGCCCGGCGCCACGGGGATGCCCCTCTCCAGGCAATGGTCGACAACCTTCGGATTGAAACCCGGAGACACGATGAAGCGCGCTCCCGCGGCAACCGCACGGTCAACCTGGTCCGTGGTGAGCACCGTGCCGGCGCCGACGAGGATCTCCAGCACCTCGCGGCAAAGGATCCGAATGGACTCCTCGGCAGCGGCGGTGCGGAAGGTGATCTCCACCACCGGAAGGTCGCCGGCGATGAGCGCCCGTCCCAAAGCGGCCGCGTCGGAGGGCTTTTCAATCTTCACGACCGGTACGATCCCGATCTCGCCAAGCCTGTTCAGAACATCGTGCATTCCCGGAGCCCTCACGCTTCTCTTCGCCGAGTGTAGCGTTCAATGAAGCAGTATGGGTACGGCAGCGGAATTCTGCTCGTCGCCTCAAGGATTGCCGCATCTTTTTCGTCCAGATCCCAGTCCACACACCCGAGGTTTTCGTCGAGCTGTGCGAGCGTACGCGCTCCAAAGATTGGCACGAGGCAGGCCCTCCGACTGAGAAGATAATTAAGGGCAACCTGTGACGAGGTCTTCCCTCGATCACGGCCGATCTGCTGAAGGCAGTCGATGACTCTCCATGCCAGCTCGCTTTCTCTCTGTTCCGGTTGATCGTCCCACCGGTCCCCTCGCCCCACCCTGCTGTCTGACGCCGGCGCCGCGCCCTTGCTGTATTTGCCCGAGAGCCACCCGCCCGCCAATGGAGACCAGGCCAGAAGTGTCAGGCCCTCGTCCCGGCAAGTTGGCAGGAGCTCCCATTCCGTGCTTCTCACCAGGAGGCTGTACTCGGCCTGCAGGGACACGAGGGGAGACCACCCGCGCATCCTCTCCAGCATGATCGCACGCGTCAACTGTGAGGCGGTGAAATTGGACACCCCGATATAGCGGACCTTTCCCGATCTCACGAGGTGCTCGAAAACGTGGAGGGTCTCCTCGAGCGGGGTGGACATGTCGAAGCAGTGCGCCTGGTACAGGTCGATGTAGTCGGTCTTCAGCCGGAGAAGGCTTTCCTCAACGGACCGGAGGATATGCTTTCGGGAAAGCCCGAAGTCGTTCGGGCCCTCTCCTGTCGGAAAGAACACCTTTGTCGCCAGGACGATATCGTGGCGCCGATTTCTTGACTTCGCCCATGACCCCAGAATGGACTCGGAGGTCCCGCTATTATAGGTGCTCGAGGTATCGAAAAAGTTGCCTCCAGCCTCCAGGAACCTGTCGGCCATGGCCCAGGCGACCGTTTCGTCAACGCCCCACCCGAAGGTTTGAGTGCCCATGGCAAGGCATGAAACCGCCAGACCGCTTGATCCAAGAAACACACGCCTCATCGGGCCTCCCCCATTGTGTGCCATCCCCCGCCGCCGGACCGGTCTACAGCCGCAGGGCAAGGGTCCGAGTGAGATCGTAATAGTACAAATCGTCTTTTCCCGTGCCGCTGCGGAAGATGACGAGAAACCGGGCCGTCTTCTCACCAACGGGGAATGGAATCCAGTGCCAGGCGCCGACCTCGAGAATGAGGGCCTGGCCGGCGCAAATCCTCACGGCGGTGATTCCGGAAAGCTCGCCGTTCGCGCTTTCCTGCGGTGGTGCGACGCAGAGTACCGACTCGCCCTCAAGGGCAATCTGCGCCTCCCTGGTGCGCAGGTGACGCTCCATTCGGCCCAGAACCATGGGGCGCGGAACGCTCTCAAGCACTCCTGCGGAGCACGGCGGCGGAAGCCCAAGGTCAGCTTCAATGTCGGTGTAGGTATACTCCATCCCCTTCCCCGGAACTTCCCATCGTTCAGGCGTGAGCAACTGCCCGATACCCTTCAGCGACTCAATCGACAGATCCACGACCCTGAGCTCCATGTTGTTTTCCTCCTGGGGTACGGCCTCAGCCGGCCTCACTCGATTGCGCCCAGAGATTGATGCCGCCCTCAACGGCATCCTTATCAATGCGGGCAAGCTCCTCGGTTGTGAATCGCAGGTTCGAGAGGGCCGCGACGTTTTCCGTCAGCTGTTCAGGGCTGCTCGCGCCCACCAACGCGGAGGTCACGCGAGGGTCGCGCAGGATCCAGGCCAGCGCCATTTGTGGAAGGCTTTGCCCCCGCATCCTCGCGATTGCGTTGAGCGCCCGGATGTGACGGAGATTCTCTTCCGTGAGCAGCTTCCTGTCGAGTGCAGTTCCCTGCGTCGCGGCCCGCGTGCCGGCCGGCACGCCGGCCAGGTACCTGTCGGAGAGCATGCCCTGCGCCAGCGGAGAGAAGGCGATGCAGCCGATCCCCTCCTCACCCAGGACGTCCAGAAGCCCTTTCTCCACCCACCTGTTCAACATCGAGTAGGAGGGCTGATGGATCGTACACGGAGTCCCCATTGATCGGAGCATCGCGGCTGCGTTGCGGGTCATTTCTGCTGAGTAGGACGAGACGCCGGCATACAACGCCTTTCCCCGCTGGACCGCGGTGTGAAGTGCCCCAAGGATTTCCTCCAGCGGCGTATCAGGATCCAGGCGGTGGGAATAGAAGATATCGACGTATTCGAGCCCCATTCTTCTCAGGCTCTGATCGAGGCTTGCAAGCAGGTGTTTTCGCGAGCCCCATTCTCCGTAAGGTCCGGGCCACATGAGGTAACCAGCCTTGGTGGAGATGATCAGCTCGTCCCGATGGCCGGCGAAATTGCGGGAGAGAATCCTGCCGAAGTTCTCCTCTGCGGACCCCGGGGGTGATCCGTAGTTGTTGGCAAGATCGAAATGCGTGATTCCGAGGTCGAAGGCGCGGAAAATCAACCGCCGCGCCTGCTCCACCGGCGTAGTGCCTCCGAAGTTGTGCCAGAGACCCAGGGAGAGGGCCGGTATCCGCAGGCCACTTTTTCCGCACCTTCGGTACACCATTGAATTGTAGCGGGCTGTCGAAGGCTGATATTCGCTCATCTCTCCGTTCCTCGATTCACTTGATCACCGGGGTCTTGCTTCGATCAAAGGTCAACGCGACGCTGACAATGATCATCATCCCCAGAATGCTCTGCTGGAAGTATTGGTCTACTCCCACGACATTCATGCCGTTCTGCAGCACGCTCATGATGAGTGCTCCGAACAGCGTGTTGAACGCCCCGCCTGTTCCACCTGTGAGCGCAGTCCCCCCCACGACGACGGCGGCAATGGAGGGCAGGATGTACGAAGACCCGACGTACGGATTGCATCCGTACTGGACCGCCGAAACCATGATCCCCGCAAGAGCCGCGCCCGTCCCCGAGAGAATGAAGGCGAAGTTGCGGGTCCTGGCGATGTTGATCCCGGACATCCAGGACATCTTGATGTTGCTGCCGACGTAGTAGATGTTCCGCCCCACCGCGGTGAATCGCAGGATTGCGAAATACAGAAGGAAAACGAGGAGCCCGATGAAAATGACATTGCTGATGCCCAGAAAAGTGCCGTTGAAGATGTCCAGATACCCCCACTTGGGTGTGGGCACGTTGACCGGCACTGGGGCGACGATCATGGCGAGACTCATGAAAATGCCTCCCGTGCCAAGGGTGGCGATGAACGAAGGGATCCTTATCCTCGTGAGCAGAATGCCGTTCAGATAGCCCACCAGGATCCCCACGAGGATGAACAATGGGTAGGCCCAGTACCCGATGACCTGCACGACGATGACGAAAGACACTGAAACGAAGGACATCACCCCGCCAACGGAAAGATCGATCCCGCCGACAAGGATGGCACACATCTGGCCCAGGCCGACGAGCAAAAGCAGAACAGCGTAGCTGATTATCGTACTCAGGTTGTACCCGGTGATGAAATTGCCATTCCCAAGGGAAAATACCAGGCCGACGAGGAACAATAGCGCGACAGCATAGGAGAGAGTCGGAATGCGAAGTCTCCCCCTACGCGCAGCGGCGGTGCCCGGACCCTCGCCTGCAACCGCAGTCTTCTTCTCCGTCACGTCCCTGCTCCTTTGCCTTGCGGTCATTACACGATGGCGTCGATGATGTCCCGCGGGCCGGGCTTCTTCCCCGGCGGGCAGGCCATCTCTTTGACGAACCGGCCGTCCTTCATGATCAGCATCCGGTTGCTCAATCCGATGTCTTCCTCCAGGGTGTCGCTCATGATGAGCATGGCGATGCCTTCCCGGGCCAGTTTGCGGATGAGCCGGAATATTTCCTCCTTCGCCCCGACATCAACGCCCCGGGTCGGATGATCAAGGATCAGGAGGGAAACTTTCGAACTGAGCCATTTGGCGATTACGGTCTTCTGCTGGTTGCCGCCGCTCAGATTGGCGCACATCGTGCCAAGGGACGGAGTCTTGATCCGGCATTCCTCCACCCACACCTTGGCGTTTTTTCGTTCACGCGGCGGGCTTACAAAGCCCCAGACCTTGAGGCGATTCATCACCAGGAGGTTGACGTTCTCCGCTACGCTCATCCCCAGCGCAAGTCCGTCATTTCGGCGATCGATAGGAATATGCCCGACGCCCGCGCGGACTGCGCCGTTGGGAGAACCCATGAGCAGCTTTTTCCCTTTCAGGAAGACGGCACCCGTATCGGCATTCTCCAACCCGTTGATGCACCGGCACACCTCTTCCTTGCCGGAGCCGACGAGACCGACAAGGCTCACGATCTCACCCTTTCTGATGACGAAGCTGATCGGCTCGAAGGCGCCCCTCCTGCCGAGGTTCTCGACCCGGAGGACTTCCTCAGCACCCGCCGGCGTTTGCTCATCCTCCCGGTAGCGGTCGGCGGAAAAGGTGTGGCCCACCATCAGCTGTTCAATCTCCGAGATGCGGGCGTTGGCCGAGGGCAACTCGGTGACGTTCTTTCCGTCCTTCAACACGACGATGCGGTCGGTGTTTTCGACGATTTCCTGCAACCGGTGGGAAATGAGGATCACGGATGCTTCTTTTTTGATATTGCGAAGTATGTCGAAAAGTATCGTCCGCTCGCCGTCGTTGAGGACGGTGGTCGGCTCATCCAGAATCAGAACAGGGTGCTTCTGGCCGTAAAGCCGGGAGAGCCACAGAAGGCGTGCAATCTCCACCATCTGCCTCTCGGCTGGGCTCACGTCCGAAATCGATGTTTCCACATCCGCGCTGACCTTCACCTCCTCCATAAGCCTCGAGGCAGCTTCGCGCATCGCCCGCCGCGAGAGAAAGCCCAGCTTCTGAAATCCGGGCTCGTGACAAAGAAAGAGATTTCTCATTATCGAAAGGTTGGGCACCAGAGTGCCCTCCTGGAAGACCATGCCGATGCCGTGCCGGATCGCGTCACTGGGATCCTTCGGCGAGATCAGTATGCCGTCCCGGCTGATGGTCCCTTCATCCGGCTGGGAGACCCCGATCATGATCTTCATGAGAGTCGATTTGCCCGCTCCGTTTTCCCCCACCAGGCCAACGATCTCATGCGAGTGCAGGGAGAAGTCCACCTTGTCCAGCGCGACCACGCCGGGGAATACCTTGCTGACCCCCGTCAATGCGAGGGTGACTTCGGAATTCGTTGAGCTGCCGATATCGTTCATGTTTTTTCCCTGCGTCACTTGATGAAGCCCAGCTTCCTGCGGTCTATCGTCAGGGCCACTGCGGCGATCAGAACTATCCCGTTCACCGCCTGCTGGACGTAGGGGCTCACCGACATGAGGACCAGGCCCTCGTTCAAGGCAGTGACGATCAGCGCGCCCAGCGCCGCGTTTTTCGCCCCGCCGATCCCGCCCGTCAGGGCGACTCCGCCAACGGCAACCGCCGTGATGGCGGGAAAAAGAATATTGCTTCCGGTTCGCGGGTGCGCGCTGCCCAGCTGGGTGCAGAGGGCCAGGGCTGTGAGCCCGTAGAAGACGCCGGCAATGACGAAAACCATGATTTTGATCCTGTTCACACGGACACCAGCCTGTTGGGCGAGCTGCTCGTCGCCGCCGATGGCATAGACGTACCCCCCGAAACGGGTCTTGTCCTGGACAGTCTGCATGAGCAGGGCCAATCCAAGGGCGATCAGGGCGATGAACGGAATCCCCAGGAAACTCCCATTGACGATTCCTTGAATCTGAGTATCCAGCAAAGGGACGGTCGTCGCCTTGTTGATGTATACGGCAATTCCCGCGAGGATCCAGCTCAGCCCGAGAGTGCTGATGAAAGAGGGGATCCTCAGCCGAGTGATTACAAGCCCATTCAGGAACCCGGCGATTCCTCCCGCCCCCATCACGACGGGAACAATCCAGAGTCCGACATCGTTCGTGTTCAGCTTGTTTTTAAGAAGCAGTCCCACGAATACGATGCACATTCCCGCTACGCCTTCCACTGAGAGGTCAATCCCTCCCAGCACGATGGTCTGGTGAACACCGATGGCGAGAATGGCGGGGATCCCCGCGAGGCTGAGAATTACCTGGAGATTGTCCCAGGAAAGATACTTACCTCGCGTTCCAATAGCGAAAATGCTCATCACGATGACCAGGCAGACGATCTGGCCCGCAACTCCTGTCTTCTGCAGGCCCCTCCAGGCGCGAGCGAGGGGGCCTGACACATTCCCATTTGCCACCATGACGCTCTTCCTCGCACCACCTTCCAACGTCATCCGCGGGCTTCTCCTTTGCAGTGAGGCGCCCTCCGTGGGGACGCCGCATGTTAATGAGGCCTCCACGCGGCCGCGCAAAGGCCGACCACATGGAGGCAACTATCACACCTGACGGGAGAAGTCTATGGAGCCTCGGCCACCCAGCGGGAGAAAAAGTCGCTCAGGTCGTATTTCGGAGTGTTCTTGATGAATTCGTTCACGACCTTGTCCACGTTCTCTCGGGTCACCTGCGTGCCGGGGATCATGAAGGATCGGTGATTGGCTGGCATGGATGCCACGTTGAGCTTGCCGGACTTTGCCGCCAGCGCCATTGAGAGCCCAAGCTGAGACTGGTATTTCGCGTCCTGCATGACCGTCGAGGTCACGTAGCCGGCCTTGATGGCATCGAATATTTCGGGAATGCCGTCGGTTCCTGTCAGGGGAATCTTTCCGTCAAGACCCTTCTCCTTCAGTGCCTGAAGGGCTCCCATTGCCATCTCGTCGTTGGCGGACCAGATGCCATCGATGTCGGGGTGGGCGACGAGCATGGACTTTGTAAGGTTGTATCCCTTCGTCCTGTCCCAGTCTCCTGCTTCCCATTGCACCAGCTCGACGTCCGGGTTCTCCTTGAGGGCCTTCTGCAGGCCCTGGAACCGCCCGACGGCGGCGTTGTTGGCAAGCTGCCCCTGGAGGGCAATGATCTTGCCCTTGCCCGGCGTCTTGAAAGCCTTGAAGAGCTGGGTGGCGTTGAAATATCCGGTGCCGACGCTGTCGAAGGTGATGTTGGCGACCCAGTACTTGTAGGTGGTCACCTTCACGTCATCCGGCTTGTTCCACCAGTTCACCCAATAGACCTTCGCGTCTTCCAAAATCTTGGCGATGGGGACCACGTCCGGCGCCTGGTTGGGATCGATGCTGAGTACCATGTTCCCGCCAGTCTTGGCCACCTCCGCCCTCACGTCAGAAATCCCCTTCTGACTGTTGCCCTCAGTGGACAACACGTCGACGGGGAGCTTCAGCAGCTCGCCGAGCGCCTTTGCACCGACCGCGTAGTTGGCGTGGTACGGATTGTCAAGGCCCCTGATCGAGGTGACGAGCGTCGTGCCGGCCGTATTGCCTTCGCCCTGTCCTGCGGCAAAAAGTTGCCCTGCAAAGAGCATTCCCGCCAAGAGCACACACACCGCACAGAAAGTGAGCCTGTGCTTCATATCGAAGACCTCCTTGAAATGAGTGATATCATGGTATATGCAAGACACATGCCAATCCAAAACCGGGAAACCCGGTGTTTTTCTGGCACTTTCAAGGCAGAATTATGGGCTCTTGGGCAGCTTGCCTGTAGTCTTTCTGGACATGTCTCGCGACATGTCCAGATATCCTACTTGCGATACTGATGAATGGGAATCCCCAGGCTCTTCAATTTATTATAGACAGTGCTACGCGCAACGCCCATTCTCCGGGCAACTTCACGTAAGTTCCCGCCCGTCTCAGTCAACAGGTCGAGCAGACAGTCGTGCTCCAGCTCGCTGATGTTTTTGCCCCTGGAGCCAGACGCCGGGTCGGCATGCGGGGGCTCCGGCCTGTTCTGCGCAATGTTTTGCAGGGCTGCGGGAAGGTCGCATACGCTGATCCAGGAAGTCTCCGTCACCGCGATGGCCCGGTCCATGACGTTCGCAAGCTCACGAATGTTGCCCGGCCAGCTGTACCGATCGAAAATTGCGTAGACTTCCTCGTCGATGCCGAGAAAGGTCTTTCTCATATCACGGGAAAATTTCTTCAGGAAGATGTTCGCGAGAGTACGAATGTCGCCGACACGTTCCCGAAGCGCCGGCAGCTTCAGAGCGAAAATGTTGATCCGGTAGAAGAGGTCGTCCCTGAACGTCTTCTCTTCGACAGCCCGATAGACGTCCTTATTCGTGGCCGTGATCACCCGCACATCGATCGACTTGGGGTGCTTTGCGCTCAGCCGGGTCACCTCACCTGTCTGCAGCACGCGCAGAAGGTTCACCTGTGCATCAAGGGGCAACTCGCCGATCTCATCGAGAAACAGCGTGCCCCCGTCCGCCAGCTCGAGCTTGCCGGGATTGCCCTCTTTCTTCGCGCCCGTGAAGGCGCCTCCCTCGTAGCCGAAGAGCTCGCTCTGGATGAGGTCCCGGGAGAGCGCCCCGCAGTTGATTGCGACGAAAGGTCCGTTTTTCCGGCTGCTGTCGTTGTGGATGGCGTGAGCGAAGAGCTCTTTTCCCGTTCCGCTCTCCCCCAGGATCAGGACGTTCGCACTGTTGCGGTTGGCCATCTTCGCCAGGCTGATGCATTTCAGAAGCTCAGTCGAATTGCCCGTGATGTCGTCGAACGTGTAGATGGCACGGGACCCGGTGATCCTGTTCACCATCTTCAAAATAGCTTTGGATTCGCGCACACGGATTACCATCGCCTCGATGCCTGATTCGCTCCGCACCAGCGCGGTGGAGAAGGACAGGTAGACCTGCTTGCCATTCAACTTGACCGATGTTTCCTGATCATTCAGTGAATGTTCACCCGCCATGAGGGAGAGAAAATCGATACCCGCGGTGATGGTCTCTGAAACGGGACGGCCGATCATGTCCGATCCGACTCGAAGGATGTCACGTGCCATCCTGTTGGTTTTCAGGATCACCCCCTGGCGATCGATGAGTATGATGCCGGTGTCCACGAGCTCAAGGACAGCGTTCTGCTGCTGGATAAGCCCCTGTTTCTCCGTGAGCGAGGCGGTCAACTCCAGCTCCCGCTCGATGGCATTCACCGACGCGACGATGAGACCAAGTGAATGTTCGTTGCCCTTCTCAAGCGGACATGAAAGGTTCAGACATCCTACAATCCTGCCCGCCCGGTGGATCGTGGAGGAATTGCAGCTCCAGCCGTGATTGTCCTGCAGCCAGTGTTCCTCCGCATGTATCTGGACCGGCCCGTCAATTGAAAGCGAAGTCCCCATACCGCTGGTCCCAATCACCCTCTCAGTGTGCACCGTTCCCTGGCGGGGGAAATTCTTCATTTCGCGAATCTCCTCGTCGCTTACGACCTCGAGAACCACGCCGTCCTCGTCGGTCAGGGTGATGAGAGACCTGCTGCCCTTGATGATTTTGTACAGCTCGTGCAGATAGGGAACGGCGGCCTCGAGGAGGTCCGCGCGGAGCGTCTTCCGTCGCGCCAGCTCAGGAGACTCCACGCTGATGCAGCCGCAGCTTCGATACGGATCGATGCCAAAGGCCCTGGATCTCTGCCAGGAATCGAGAATGAAGGGCCTGATGGCTTCTCCGAGGATCTCTTCTTTCCGGACCGCAAAACGTTTCCAGCAGTCTTGAAGCGACTCGGAGTCAGCCATACCCCGAGTATAGGGCATGCCGGCGCATCGAACAAGGCGTATCCCGTCAACCGGCGTCTATGGAAGGCTCTGTCCTCGTCTTGCAAGTTCATCTCAGCCCGCGAACTTCCTCTGCTTATGAAGAGGTTTCTGGATAAAGAACAACCTTCATCGAATCCGGTTTCATAAACTGAAACAAACCATCCAAAGCCTTTGTCAATGGAAACTTGTGCGTGACAATTTTGTTGAAGTTGTATTTATCCTGATTCGCTTTCATAAGATTGACACTTGGCATTATCCCGGTGTAAGCCAAATTTACCTGTCCAATGAGGCGAATGCTTTTCGCACACAGATGACGGTGCGGATTCAGTTGAATGTCTCCGGCATCCACAAAGTGGCCAACCTCAACAAAGGTTCCTCCCTGCCGGAGCATTTCTATGCCTTCTATCACTACTTCAGGAACCCCGGCGCATTCTACGACAACATCGGCTCCTCGCCCGTCAGTCAGATCTTTGATGAATTGATTGCGCTCTTTTTGAGTTGTTTTTGTGACGTTCAGCGTATGAGTTGCGCCGAAGCCTTTGACAAAGCTCAGGCGAAATTCGGATTTGTCAATCGCAATAATCGTACCGGCCCCTAGTAATCGGGATTTCACCAGGTGACAAAGCCCCACAGGGCTGACTCCGAATACGACCACCGTATCTCCGGTTGTAAAGCCTTCATTCGGCAAAGAACTATGTCCCTTGGCGATATCAAGAGAAAAGGTTACGGCCATCGGCTCGGCAAGCACCGCGATCTCGTTAGAGACGTCATCGGATATTTTATAGAGATGGCTACCAGGCAAGACATACATAAGCTCGCTCCACCCTCCGAAGAGATGAGGAGGCACGGACGCATCGATATGGCCGTAACTTCTGAGGTTGTCGCACCAGCTGAATCCATAGCTGTGGTGGCACCAGTAGCAATTTCCGCAGACCATGTCGGGGCTGATAATAATTCGATCGCCCTCATGCAACTCTTTTCCGTAAAAATCCGTGATTTTTCTGTCTCGGGGGTGTCTGGCTTCGACAATTTTTCCTACATTTTCATGCCCTGGAATGGCTGGATATGGCCCGAAAGTTTCTCGCGGCGTCCCGGCATATTGGACAGATTCTCCCTTGTAGAAATGCTTGTCCGATTCACATATCCCCGCCATGATCGGTTTGACTAATAAACCCCCCTCTGCAAGAGAAGGCTTCGAAAACTCCTGGATTTCTATTTTTCCAGGTTCAACTAATACTGCAGCGCGTACCATCTCCGCCATGATAGAGCCCTCCTTACATCTAATCCACATCAATTACGCGATGACACTATTATTGCAAACGACGTGCCAGCTCCGCTGGACTTGTTCCGGCCGTTTTTCAGGCTCTTTCGGGCCTCTTCGCAGCTTTTAGTGGATTCTTTATGTAGCTGATTTGGACATGTCTCGATACATGTCCGGCATTCTATCGCCGGTAATTCTCCATCGGGATTCGAAGACTCTTTATCAAAATGTAGACAGTGCTCCTTGCCACCCCCATTCTCCGGACAACTTCCCGCCCGCTCACCCGCGAGGAGGAGCGGAGCATCGTCCACAAAGGCACGGAGATCACCTGCGCGGCCTGTGGCGGCCACCTCGGGCAATTGTACCTCGGCGAGCGCTTCACGCCGAAAAACACCCGCCATTGCGGCAATTCCCTATTGATGAAGTTCGTGCCGGCCGGTTCTGCCTAGAAGTCGTACGTCATGGACCAGCGCGCGGATTCCGTCGGCTGCAGGTTGCGCTCGTAGTAGGGCTCGAAGGAGAAAGTGAACCTGTTGCCCCACACGGGAATCCTGCTGGGAACGTAGTCGCAGACCGCCGTGATGAGACTGGTGAGCGGATGCTTCTGCACGAAGCTCACCGGCGAGGTGCACGGAAAGTCCACCAGCTGGAGGTGGTTCTCGCTCCCGGTCCAGGGCAGGTGCTTCATACGGAGGAATCCATTGTCCAGGAGCTCGTACCCCGGGCTGTCGTGCGGGAGGCTGGCGGGGACGCTCATCCTGCAGCATTCCCCGGACGGGTACAGCGGGAAGAACGGATGCGGGTACCACTGGAAAGCGACGTGGCGCGACCCCGTGTTGGACAGCGTGGTCTCGCTCTTCAGCGTGCGGCCCTGCAGGGTCAGGGTCCGGGTGAGATCGAACGTCCAGGTGCCCGCCGACTGTGTCGTGCGGAAGCTCAGTACTCCCTCTCCGCGTTTCACCTCCCACGCGCAGCGCTCGGCCACCGTGTTCGCTTTCGCATCGATCACGCCGATCCCGATCCCCAGGACGCGCACGGGCGTGCCGTCCGGGTCCTGGTCCATCACCAGGTGGGGCTGGAACGCGTCGGGCGCGCCCTGCCCGTCGAAAAGGTTGTAGGAGTGCGGGTAGGTCGGCCCTGAGAGCAGGTTCCCGCGCGCCGGAGAGCCGTCATGGTCCTCCACCTGGAAAATGAACCCGCCCGTGCAGTAGCGGGTTCCCAGCCGGTCCCTGTCCGCCGCGGGGTCAAGGACATGGACCGTGAGCGAGTCGTTCTTCAGCGTGAGCATCAGCGTTTCCCCTTCCTGCGCAGTGAATCCTCGGTGTTCGCGGATCCGGCGTACCACCCTATGCCAAAAGATGAAATCCTTATCCTTTCAACGCACCGGCCAGGAGCCCCTTGATGAAGTACTTGCTCAGGGCCAGAAAGAAAAACATCGGGACGATCAGGGTTATCAAAGCGGCAGCCATTTGCAGGTTATAGAGCGCGACGAAGGATCCTTTGATCTCGGTCAGCTTGAGCTGAATCGTCTGGGTGTATCGCGTTGCCAGAATCAGGGCCAGCAGGAATTCATTCCACACCTGGGTGAAGATGATGATTGTGACGGAAGCATATGCGGGCAAGGCCACTGGTGAAATAACCCGGAAGAAGACATGGATCTTGGAAGCCCCGTCTACTTCAGCAGCTTCCTCCAGTTCTCTGGGGATACCCAGAAAGAAGGTGCCCATCAAGACCGACGCGAAGGGGATGTTCAGGATGAGGTTACTGCCAATCAATCCAAAATGCGTCAGTGCCAGGCCTGTTTTCGCCATGAGTTGCACCAGGGGAATGAGTATCACCTGGTACGGCAAATACATTGCAACGCCAACGAAAATGAAGAAAATCCTTGAAAACGGGGTCCTCGTTCGGCTGAGATAATAGCCGCCCAGGCCGCCAAGTAGTGCGCACAGGGCTGTGACCGAGAAAGCGATGATAGTGGAATTGAGCAAGGCTGGCAGGACGAGCTTGAAGGCCTGCGCATAATTCTTGAACTGCAGGTTGGTGCTGAGAAGCAGGTAATGCCGCTGGCTGATCTCTGCGGGTGTTTTGAGGGAGGTCGTAACAACCACATATACGGGCAGAACATATGCAACGGTCAGAGCAACCAGCGTAAAGATGACGAGGATCGTCAGCGTACGGCTTTTGGATCTCATTCGAACCACTTCCTGAACGCGTAAATCGTATACGGCACAACGATGATGGCCGCCAGAAGAAATATGATTACGCCGATGCCAGCTCCAAGCGAAACCAGGTGTTGCTGGAACGTCGCAATCAGCATGTAGAACGCCAGCACATCCGTCGCGGAGCCGGGGCCGCCAAAGGTCACGATATACACGATATCAAAGACCTTGAGCGTCGAGATCAGCAAGAGCGATACCAAAACCAGGATCCCGCTCCTGATATTCGGGATAATGATCTGCAGCAGAATTCGCAGTCTGGAAGCGCCATCAATCAGCGCGGATTCCGTCATCTCATGGATGTCAGCGGTCCTCAAGGAGGCCTGGAGGATGATCACTGAGAAGCCGAGATACTGCCACACGAAAATGAGAATGAGCCAATAGGTCGCCGTGGACGGATTGGTGTCAAACCGGCCTTGCAGGGCTCCCAAGCCGACTCCGCGCAGGATCGTATTGAGCACGCCTTTGTCAGGATCGAACATCCATGACCAGATTGTTCCCGTGACGATAAAGGACATGGCCACCGGGTAGAGAATCAGTGTTCTGATATACGACTCAAGCTTCCGGAAAGAGCCCAGCTCGAGGAGATAGGCGATAAAAATCGCCAGAATGACCGTCGGAATAACCCCCAGCGAGAGCCACTTGAGGTTGTTGGCAACATCCACCTGGAAACGATCAAGGCCGACCATCAACCGATACCATTTGAAACCAGCAAAGTCAAAATTCGGGGCCGTGCCCTGCCAGTTTGAGAAGGAAACGACGATTGTCCACACGAGCATCCCGTAGAGAAGGCCTACAAAAATAAGCAGAGGAAGCTTAAAAACGAGAAATTCGGGCAACGTGTATTTCGATCGGACATACTTCCTGCGCTTTGCTTGAACTGTTTCTATCCGATTTGATGTGCCCACGACGATGCCTTTCTGAGTCGAATGCGTTTTCAAGCTTGGACAGAGAAACGTGAAACTATTCCGACGTTCCGTCAAGATCAGGGAGAGACGCATGAGGATGCGTCCCTCCCCGGTTCGAACGCCCTTAGCAGCTTACTGCGGTATTAGGGCCAGACATACCAAGCGGCACCCTTCTTGACCTCATAGGTCTTGAACAGAGTATCGACCTGCGCGATCGTCTTGTCGATATTGGGCTTGTCCGCGGCCATGAAGCCAGCGATGGCAGTCCAGTACTCAGACGAGAAGCTAGCGGGAGCAATACTGCCGTGTTGATCCAGGATGAGCTTCGTCGGGTTGTCCCTGATATAGGCCTGCATTTCCTGCCGGATGGGGTCTGGAAACACTTTCGGATCGATATCGATCCGGGCGACCAAGCCGCCCTGGACGACATCGCACGGGACCTGCAAATCCGGCGAGGCCGTCACCTTCAGAAAGTCCAATGCGGTATCCGGATGCGCCGTGCCCTTGGGCAAAACAAAGCTGTCGGCATGGAACAGCAGGTATCGGTCCTTACCTTGCGGGAAGGTATATGCGCCAAAATCAACGCCCGGCGTCCACTTGTTGCTGAGGAATGCGCCGATGGCCCATGTTCCCATCGACACCATGGCGGCGTCGCCAGAGACCACCAGACTCACCGACTG
>PMZS01000059.1 GCA_003170115.1 Spirochaetaceae bacterium | reverse complement strand
AGGAGCGTGCCGCCCTCGCCCCGGGCGGCCTCGGAAAGGAGGATCCCCAGGCCGTACAGGCCGGTGGGATGGAACTGGACGAACTCCATGTCCTTGAGAGGCAGACCCGCTTTGAACGCGAGGGCAATCCCGTCACCGGTGCTGGAATACGCGGTCGTCGTGAAACCGTACATCCGGGCGAAACCGCCGGTGGCAATGATACCGGCCTTTGCCGGGAAGAACCGGGGCCGGCCGGTGGCCAACTCCAGGGCGAGAAAACCGCGAAACTCGGCGCCCTTGAGGATGAGGTCCGTCGCGTAGTGCTCGTGGAAGATCTCGATGTTTCCGAAAGAGGCAAGGGTATCATACAGGGCGCTCATCATGAAGAAACCGGTTTTGTCGGCCCCGAAAGCGGTCCGGGGCACCGTCATCCCGCCGAATGCCCGCAGCACGATCCGCCCGTTCTCGTCCCGGTTCCACGGAACGCCCAGGTGATCGAAAAACCTGATCTCCTTCGGCGCTTCGGCCACCAGCGTCTCGATAGCCGGCTGGTCCCCGAGATAATCCCCGCCTTTCACCGTGTCGAACGCGTGCAGATCCGTGGAGTCATCCGCTTCCCCGGGATACAGCACCCCGGAAATTCCGCCTTCCGCGGATACGGAATGGCTGCGCATTGCGTGCAGCTTCGACAGGAGGGCAATCCTCAGCTTCCCTTTCGAGAGGTGCGCGGCGGCCAGCGCGGCGCGCATCCCCGCCAGGCCGCTCCCCACGATCACCAGATCGTAGCGGTGGGTCTCCAGCATGTCAGATCGAACCTTCATGGGTCCCTCCCCGGGAGAATACTTACAATATACGGACTGCCATGCGATGCGGCGCGTCAATGCCTGCGGCGCGTCCTGATCTTCTGCGCCACTTTCAGCTGCAATATCGCGCGCTGCAGGTCGCGTTCCACCATGGCGAGATCTCCCCGTTCCTTCTTCTCAGCCAGAAGCTGCTCTGCGCGCGCCTTCGCGGCCTCAACCCTGGCGATCTCGATACTCTCCGATTCCGCCGCGAAATCAGAGAGCACGCTCGCGGCGTTGCTTCCCGTCTCCAGGAATCCGCCCGACACGGCGACCCAGACGTCCCGATCCGATGTCGTGATCCTGATCTCTCCGTCTGCCAGCAGGGACACCATGGGCATGTGATCGGCGAGTATCGTGATCTCACCGTCGGGTGTCGGAAGGCTGACCGATCGAGCCTTGCCCTCGAACGCCGTGCCCAGCGGTGAGAGCACCCGGAAGGCGAACTCGTGCTCAGCCATTCCCCACCGCCTCTTCAATGTTGCCCACATTATAGAACGAGGCTTCGGGGACCGCATCCCAACGGCCCTCGATCAGCCCGGCGAATCCCTTCAACGTCTCCTCCAGCTTCACGTAGCGCCCCTCCTTGCCGGAGAAAGTTTCGGAGACGAACAGGGGCTGCGTGAGGAAACGCTGGATCTTGCGCGCGCGGGCCACCAGGAGCTTGTCCTCGTCGGAGAGCTCGTCGATGCCGAGGATGGCGATGATATCCTGGAGGTCCTTGTAGCGCTGGAGGATTCTTTTCACTTCCAGGGCAATGCGGTAGTGCTCGGCGCTGACGACATTGGGATCCAGGAGCCGGGAGGAGGAGGTGAGAGGATCCACCGCCGGGTACAACCCCTGCTCCGCAATGGAGCGCTCCAGCGTGATGGTGGCGTCCAGGTGGCCGAAGATCGCCACCGGTGCGGGATCCGTGTAGTCGTCCGCGGGCACGTAGATGGCCTGCACCGAAGTAATGGACCCTTCCTTCGTGGAGGTGATCCGTTCCTGCAGGCCGCCGATGTCTTCGGCGAGCGTCGGCTGGTAGCCGACGGCGGACGGCATCCTGCCCAGCAGAGCCGACACCTCGCTTCCCGCCTGGGCGAAGCGGAACACATTGTCGATGAACAGGAGCACATCGACGCCCTTCTCGTCGCGAAAATACTCCGCCATCGTGAGCGCGGTGAGACCCACGCGGAGCCGGTTCCCCGGGGGCTCGTTCATCTGGCCGAAGACCAGCACCGTCTTGTCCAGGACTTTCGACTCCTCCATCTCCAGCCAGAGGTCCGTTCCCTCGCGGGATCTCTCACCGACGCCGGCGAACACGGAGTACCCGCGGTGCTCGATGGCGATGTTCCGGATGAGCTCCTTCACGATGACCGTCTTGCCGACACCCGCACCGCCGAAGATGCCGATCTTGCCTCCCCGGGTGAACGGAGCGATGAGGTCAATGACCTTGATTCCCGTCTCCAGCATCTCAGGCCGGGACTTTTGTTCAGAGAGCGCGGGGGGGTCCTTGTGAATAGGGCTTCGCACGATATCCGTCCCCTCAAGCCGCGGGCCATCGTCGATGGTCCTGCCCAGCACGTCGAAGATCCGCCCAAGCGTCTTCTCCCCTATCGGGACGCTGATCGGCGCACCGGTGCGACGCACGCGGAAGCCGCGCTGGATGCCCTCCGTGGGTCCGAGCGCGAGCGCCCTCACTTCGCCGTTGCTCAGGATGAACTCTGTCTCCAGGATGAGGGAATCCCCTTTCGCAGACCGGATTTCCAGGGCCTCGTGGATCCCGGGAGTCTCGTTGCGGAACTCGACGTCCACAACGGGTCCCTGGACCCGCAGCACTACGCCCTCGGCCATCGCGGGTGTCGGTGTCGTGGTCATCGTTTCTTCCCCTTGTTGGCAAGGTCGAGGATCTCACTGGTGATCCTCTCCTG
>PMZS01000113.1:18639-20533 GCA_003170115.1 Spirochaetaceae bacterium | reverse complement strand
ACTACATCTTCATCGATTGCCCGCCGTCGCTCGGGCTGCTCACCCTCAACGGGCTTGTCGCTGCGGATTTCGTGATTATTCCCCTCCAGTGCGAGTACTTCGCCCTGGAAGGCCTGAGTCTCCTCCTCAACACGGTGAGCCGCGTGCAAAAGGTGCTGAACAAGGAGCTGAAGATCGGCGGGATCCTTTTCACGATGTACGACACGCGTACACGGCTGGCGCATGACGTGGTCCAGGAAGTCACCGGCTATTTCAAGGAGAAGGTATTCCGCACGATCATCCCGCGCAATGTACGGCTGAGCGAAGCGCCCTCGTTCGCGAAGCCGATCAACCAGTACGACCCGGAATGCATCGGGGCCCGCAGCTACCAGAAGCTGGCAGAGGAGGTGCTCCTCAATGTCTAAGAAAGCCCTCGGCAAGGGCATTGACGCGCTTCTCGGCGGTGACCGGCATGCCGAGTCTTCGTCAGTGGCGGAGGTGGCGCTTGCCGACCTCAGGCCGAGTCCCGAGCAGCCCCGTCACGACTTCAAGGAGTCGGCGCTCCGGGAGCTTGCAGATTCCATAAAGGAAAAGGGAGTTCTCCAGCCCGTCCTGGTTGAAGCCGACGGTGGGGGAGGCTACGTCATCGTGGCCGGGGAACGCCGGGTCCGTGCGGCGCGGCTGGCGGGGCTGGAAAGAATTCCCGTTATTGTGCGCCAGTTCACCGCCCAGGAGAAACTGGAGATCGCGCTCATTGAAAACGTTCAAAGGGAAGACCTCTCGCCCATCGAGGAAGCGCACGCCTACAAGCGGCTGATGGAAATAGCCAACCTCAGCCAGGAGCAGATCGCGCAGAAGGTGGGTAAGGACCGCTCGACGGTCGCCAACACGATCCGCCTGCTGAAGCTGCCCGAGGACGCACAGTCCGCCCTGGACGACGGCACGATCAGCCCCGGTCACGCCAAAGCGCTGCTGATGCTGGTGAATGTCTCCGACCAGCAGGTCCTTCTGCGCCGCATCGCCGACAGGGGGATTTCGGTGCGGGAAGCAGAGGTTATGGCTGGTGCGCTGAACAGGGGTAGAAAAGGCGCGCACACCGAAGGTCGGACCGCTTCGGGTTTGGACAAGCGGACAAGCCCTGACATTCGTGACCTGGAACAGAGGCTCATCGAGAAGCTCGGCACGAAAGTCGAAGTACGAGGATCTGCCAGCAAAGGGAAGATACAGATCTCCTATTTTTCCGCTGATGACCTGGAGAGGATCCTGCAGATCTTGAAATAGGAATCATACGCTTCCGCGCGCCGCGTCTCCGTTTTGCGTATCCTCGGTCCGATCCATGACGGGATTTGCCCGGAAAATCGCGAAAAGAGCGGTTTTGTTGACAAAGATCCGGTCGATGGGTATAGTGAACGATGCGAGGAGAGCAAAAGAAATGCGCAGCCGCTCATGCTCAAGTGCTTTCTGCGGCGGGCGCGTTTTTTGTTCTCGGGAGAGGTGTCCGAGTGGTCGAAGGAGGCGGTCTTGAAAACCGTTGAGCCGCTTGCGGCTCCGGGGGTTCGAATCCCTCCCTCTCCGGTCACGTTTCCACAGTCCTGTGGTTACACTCGCACGGGCAATGCTGAGTGATTTTTCGAGGCATGCGCTCGCCTGCCCCCGAGGGGAGGCTTGAACTGGAGAGGTGCGAGAGTGGCCGAATCGGGCGCCCTGCTAAGGCGTTGTACCTCTAAAGGGTACCGNNGTGCCCATAGCTCAGCTGGATAGAGCATTGGATTGCGGATCCAAAGGCCGGAGGTTCGAATCCTCTTGGGCACGTATGATTCAGGGCTGGGGTTCTGGTCGACTCTGGTATGTCCGTGGACTTCGCCGACCTCGACCCATCCTGGGTCTCGGAGAGATGCGAGAGCGGTCGAATCGG
>PMZS01000113.1:11905-18583 GCA_003170115.1 Spirochaetaceae bacterium | reverse complement strand
TGGAGAGATGACCGAGTGGCCGAAGGTGCACGCTTGGAAGGCGTGTGTACTCGTAAGGGTACCGTGGGTTCGAATCCCACTCTCTCCGTACAACCCCTCTGGCGTTGATATTCAGGTCATACGCTATGGGCTGCTGCCCAACCCCGTCAGGCCCGGAAGGGAGCAGCGGTAAGCAGCGTGTTCATGAGCCGTAACCGGCTTGAATGGAGCTGGGGGGGTTGCTTTTTCGAGCGCGCGTGCCCGCGGAGTACCGCGGTGCTGTGGAGGCCGCTGCCATGTCGTACGAAGTCACCGCCACCCGCAAGCGGCCACAGACCTTCGCCGAGCTCGTCGGCCAGGAGTTCGTGACAGCAACGCTCACCAGCGCCATCCGGCAGGGCCGCATTGCCCACGCCTACCTCTTTGCCGGGCCTCGGGGGGTCGGCAAGACCTCGGTGGCCCGCATACTCGCCCGTTCCCTGAACTGCGACAAAGGGCCCACGGATCTGCCCTGCGGGACCTGCCCGAGCTGCCAGGAGATCGCCCGCGGCGCGTCCCTGGACGTGATCGAGATCGACGGCGCTTCCAATACCAGCGTCAATGACGTGCGGGAAATCCGCGAGGAAGTGCTCTTCGCGCCCAACGCCGCCCGGTACAAGGTTTACATCATCGACGAGGTGCACATGCTCTCCAACAGCGCGTTCAACGCCCTGTTGAAGACGATCGAGGAGCCGCCTCCGTATATTGTGTTCATCTTTGCGACGACCGAGGTGCACAAGGTCCCCGCCACCATCCGATCCCGCTGCCAGCAGTACAACTTCCGCATGATCTCCACCGGTGAGATCAAGGAGAAGCTTCGCGAGGCCGCCGCCGAGCTGGGCGTCGAGGCCGAGGACCGCGCCCTTATCTGGATCGCCAAGGAGGCCACGGGGTCACTGCGCGATGCGTACACGCTCCTCGATCAGGTCGTCTCCTTTGCCGAGGGAGCGCTCACGCTGGACCAGATCCGCGAGAAGCTCGGCGTGCTCGGAATCGAGGAGCTGAACGATTTTGCCCGGCTTTTCCGCGACGGGGATGCGGGGAAAGTGCTGGAACGCGCGGATGCGATCCTGGCCACGGGCGTCTCCATCGAGCAGTTCGTGGCGAATCTCGCCGAGTATTTTCGCAATCTCCTGTTCCTGAAAAGCGGCATCTCCAAGGACACCCTGCTGGGCTATTCGCCGCAGGACTTCGATCGGCAGGTCCTGGAATCCATGACCGCGTCGCAGATAGAGAAAGCCATCGAAATGCTCCTCACCCTGTACAGGGACCTCCGTTTCTCACTGAATCAGCGCTTCGAGCTGGAGCTGCTGCTGACCCGGTTCGCGCAGCTCGATTCACTCATCACGCCGTCCGAGGTCCGCGACGCCCTGAGGGAGATGAAGGGGCAGTTCCTTGCGGGGACCGGAACAAAGATGGCTCCGCAGTCGGTCCCGAGCTTCTCACCGGACAGGGGAAAGGCAGTCGATCCCCTGCTGGCCCTGCGGAAAGTCGTCGATGCGCTCCGCCGTGAGAAGCCGGCACTCGCCTCGGCTCTGGAAAAGGCGGACGCAGCAGCCCAGGACGGGGAGGATCTCGTCCTCTCCTTTTCAGCGCGGGACAGGTTCCAGGGCGAGGTCGTGCAGAAGGACAGGGAGATGCTCACCGCCCGGATCTCGCCTCTCCTCCCCGGAGTGACGAGGCTTCGGCTTGTGTACCGCGAGGCAAAGACGGAGACCGAACATGTCGACCAGAGAGTCGAGCTCTTGAAGAAGGTGTTCCGCGGAGAGATCGTGAAAGGGGAAGGTCATGGGGACCAATCCGTTTGAGATGTTCAAGCAACTGCAGGGTCTGCAGTCCCGCGTGGGGGAAATCCAGGAGAAGCTGAAGGCTGTGCGGGTCACCGGCTCGGCGGGCGGAGGACTTGTCACCGTGGAAATGAACGGCCAGATGCTTGTGGAGAAGGTGGTGATCGCCGTCGAGGCCGTGGATCCACGTGACATTCCAATGCTGCAGGACCTCGTTCTTGCCGCAATGACCGATGCCCTCGAGCGGCTCAAGGAGAAGATCCGGGACGAAGTCTCGCAGGCCACGGGGATGCTCGGACTGCCGCCGGGGATGCTCGGGTTCTAGGCGTGAACGCCCTTGAGAGGCTCGTCGGAAACCTTGCCCGTCTACCCGGCCTGGGGAAGAAAAGCGCCTCACGGATTGCCTACTATCTCCTGCGGGCGGACGAGACCCTTGTGCGCGCCCTCGCGGAGGACCTCGGGCTGCTGCGCCAGACCATTCATGCCTGCGGCGTGTGTGGAGCCTACACCGATGTGGACCCCTGCGGGATCTGCACCGATTCCCACAGGGACAGGTCGTCCATCTGCGTTGTGGAGGAAGCGCGCGACGTTCTGACCATCGAATCGATCCACGAGCACCGGGGGCTGTACCACGTGCTGATGGGCGCCATCTCGCCGATAGACGGCGTGGGTCCGGACAACCTTCGAATCGCCAGCCTCGTGGAAAGGGTATCGAAAGGCGGGATTCGGGAGGTCATTCTCGCCACGAATCCCACCGTCGAGGGCGAAACCACCGCCCTGTACCTGGTGAAGGCACTGAGAGACTCGGGCGTGCCGGTCTCCCGGATCGCCTTCGGTCTTCCGGTGGGTGGGGACCTGGAGTTTGCCGACAAGCAGACCCTCGCCCGCTCGTTCAGGGGCCGCAACGCGTTTTAGGGCAGGTCGGGAGCCGTCTACAACTTGTCCACCAGCAGGGAGCACTTGCCCGACGGGATGGGGAGCGTCTTGCTGCGGGCGCCGAACAGGTCGATGGTCAGGTAGTACAGCTTCTCGCTCTCCAGGTGCACTTCCCATCCCCTGCTGCTCTTCGCGCAGAGGATCGAGATGAGGTTCCGCTTCAAGGCGAGATCCCCGATGCCCATCGCTTCCAGAGTGGGGATGGTCCAGTCCACCGTCTTGCGGGGGAGCGAGATGTTCAGGCCGATGATGTTTTCCAGCATGAGGGAGATGGTCGTCAAGGCCGTGTAGGGCACGAACATCGTCCGGGGGAATCCCTTCTTCCCGGGCCACTTCGCCGGGCCCTCGGTATGGGGAGCGTAGGCCTCGTAGAGAGAACCCTTCTTCCCCGTGCTGGTGTACAGGCCGTCCAGGACGTGGTAGAGGTGACGGATGGCGAACTCGCGCGCCAGGTCGTGCCGCTTGTACTTCTCAAGTCCCTTGATCACCATGTAGTTCAGAGGCGGATAGACGGAACCGCGGTAGCCTGAGCCCTGCGCGTCGAAGTGCTTGTCCCTGACCGCGAGAGTGGGGAAAGGGTTCTCGATTCCGAACTCGTGGGGATCCACAAGGTGCTCGATCAGTCGCTCGCCGCGCGCTTCGTTGGGGATTTCCGCGATCAGGGGCCAGAAGGAGGCGATCGTCTTGACCTTGAGGCGTTTCTGGGAAGCGTCCAGGTCGTAGTAGAAACCTTCCCGCTCGTCCCACATGAGCGCATTGATCTTTGTCTTCAGCGAAAAGTAGGCTTTCTTGTAGGTGTAGTTGGTTTCCTTGTCGTTGATGATGTCCGCGAGCTCGGACATGTAGAAAGCGGCCAGTGCCATCTGCGAGTTGAAATCGATCGGGTAGCACATTCCGTCACGCGGGGAGTTCTCCATCATGGTTGCGGCAAGCGGAACGGAGTACAGGCCGTTTGCGGTCTTGAAGTTCTGCTCGATCCACTTGAAGTATTTTTCCAGGACGGGCAGCACCTCGCGGATGCGCTTCTTCACGCCGAGCTTGTGGTAGATGTTGAACTCCGCCCAGGCGAAAAGCGGCGGGAGCACGCCCCTGGGATTGTCCTTCAAGCGGACCGGCTTCCCATCCGATTCCCGGTATTCCCCCCGGATGGCGCCGGACTCCTCCTGCTTGGCGTAGAAGTTGTCCAGGCCGGACATCACGGGATAGATCCGGTTGGAATAGACGAGAAAAAAAGACGAGAAGCACGTGTCGAACTGGTTGATCCGCGTGCTGTCGGGATGAGCGAAGAACCTGCTGTGCAGGCCGTTTTTCGAGCTCCCTTTCTTCCAATAGTCCTTGATCAAGAGCCACGTTTCGTCATAGAGCGATACAAGATCCTGATCATAGAAATGAATTTTCGGAAAATCCTTCTTTACCACTCATATCCCTCGTTTTTGCGCGCAGTATTGTACCATGCCAGAGTTCAGCGTCAAACGCAAATTTGCTTGCGGGGAGAAAAAATACACGAAAACCTGCTCGTGACGGCACGACATGACC
The DNA here is from genome assembly GCA_003170115.1 of Spirochaetaceae bacterium. Classification (GTDB taxonomy): domain Bacteria; phylum Spirochaetota; class Spirochaetia; order SZUA-6; family Fen-1364; genus Fen-1364. The sequence goes on along the minus strand of PMZS01000113.1, from coordinate 14,306 downwards.
CGAACAGCGATTGCGAAGGTAAATTGCTACAACAGCAAATGTACGAACAGCCGGACACAGGGTCAAGCGGCGTTGCGTCACCGGGCCCGGTCTCCTTGACACGTGAAGAAGCGCCGGATTAACTACTTCCATGGACGCCTCCGAGCTCGCTGTCACGGCGCGAATGGCCCGCTTGACGCTCTCCGAACAGGAGCAGGAGAAGCTGGGAACAGCAGTGGAGCAGATGCTGGCCCACTTCTCCCACATGAAAGAGATCGATGTCCAGGGCCTGGCGCCCACAACGCATGCCCTGTTGAAGGAAAACAGACTGCGGGAGGATGTGGAAAATCACGCCGATGTCAGTGAGAAGCTGCTGGAGAACGCCCCCGAGCGCGAGGAGCGGTTCATCGTCATTCCGAACGTGCTCTGATCCCGGACGGCACAACGCGGCGGGGCGGAGGAACAATGGACTGGAATGGCGTCGCGACACACAGCAGATCTGCGGAGAAGTGGAAGGCGTTCGTCGAGGCCCGTCAGAAGGACCTGGGCAGCTTCCTGCAGTTCGATCCCGTGCTCGGCTGTGTCGACTCTTCTCCCGAAGGGCCGCTCGCGGGAGTTCCTTTCGCGGTCAAAGATAACATCGCCGTTCGCGGTTTTCGGCTCACGTGCGGCTCACGGATGCTGCGGGATTTCGTGTCCCCGTACTCTGCCACGGTCATCGAAAAGCTTCTGAAGGCCGGTGGAGTCGTGGCAGGGAAGACCAACCTCGACGAGTTCGGAATGGGTTCCTCCACGGAAAACTCGGCTCTCATGGAAACGAAGAATCCCTGGGACCTGCGCCGGGTCCCCGGTGGATCCAGCGGCGGTTCCGCGGCGGCCGTGGCTTCAGGTCAGGCGGCTTTTGGCCTTGGAAGCGACACGGGCGGTTCGGTCCGCCAGCCGGCCGCGTTCTGTGGCGTCTACGGACTGAAACCGACCTGGGGCGCCGTTTCCCGATACGGTCTTGTGGCCTACGCATCGTCGCTCGAGGGCATCGGCGTGATGGCCAAGACCGTGGACATGACCGAGACCGTCTTCTCCCTCATCCGCGGGCAGGACCCGCGCGATCATTCCTCTCTGCCATGGCAGCCTCCCGCGATGAAAAAAGGGCCCTGGAGGATCGGTGTGCCCCGCGAATGCGCCGATGTGCCGATGCACGCGGATGTGAAGAAGACCCTGGAAAAAACGCGCGGGCTCCTCCGTCAGCTCGGACACGACGTGCAGGACGTCTCCTTCCCGACCCTCGATCACGTCGTGTCCTCCTACTACGTGATCGCCACGGCAGAGGCGAGCGCCAATCTCGCCCGGTTCGACGGTGTGCGCTACGGTCATCGCACACGGCGTGCGGACACCCCGGAAGCCATGATGGTTGCCTCCCGGACAGAGGGCCTGGGCCCCGAGGTGAAGCTGCGCATTCTCCTTGGCACCTACGTCCTGAGGTCCGGTTTCCAGGACGAGTACTACCTGCGCGCGCAAAAGATCCGCACCGCGATCAGGATGGACTTCCAGAAGGCATTCGAGGGAGTCGACCTCGTTCTCATGCCGGTGTATCCCGTCCCGCCTTTCGAGCGGGGAAGCGCAGAGGCCGATCCGTTTTCCCAGAAGCTGGCCGACATCTTCACCTGCGCCGCCAATCTTGCCGGGCTTCCGGCCCTGTCGTTTCCGGCAGCCGTCGAGGCCGGGCTTCCCATTGGCATGCAGTTTCTCGCGCCGCCCTTTGCGGAGGAGCTTCTCTTCGGCGCGTGCCGCCAGGTCGAGAAGGTGTTCCCCTCTCCAGACGCGCCGGGATTCCCGGCGGGATGGAGGTAGGCGTGTACACCTCATTCCTCGGGCTGGAGGTGCACACCCAGCTTCTCACCCGCACGAAGGTCTTCTGCGGCTGTCGGGCCGCCTTCGGGGATGAACCGAACACCAATGTCTGCCCCGTGTGCATGGGCTACCCCGGGGTGCTTCCCACCCTGAACGGGGAAGCCATGCGGATGGGCAGCGTGGTAGCCCGGGCGCTGAACTGCACGCTTTCCGCGTCGGGGCTCTTTGAGCGCAAGAACTATTTCTATCCCGACCTGCCCAAGAACTATCAGATCTCCCAGTTCCGTTCCCCCCTTGGCACGGATGGGTGGGTCGAGATCGAGCTTCGCAAGAGAAAGAAGCGGGTCCGTATTCGCGAGGTGCACCTGGAAGAAGACGCCGGGAAAATGATCCACACCGGGGACATCACCCTCCTGGATTTCAACCGCACGGGCACTCCCCTCCTGGAGATTGTCACGCAGCCCGACATGGAAGTGGGCGAGGAGGCCGAGGTCTTCCTCCAGCAGCTTCGCAGGCTGGTGCGATACCTCGGTGTGTGCGACGGCAACATGGAAGAGGGATCGCTGCGCTGCGA
>PMZS01000113.1:0-11888 GCA_003170115.1 Spirochaetaceae bacterium | reverse complement strand
TCCTTCAAGTTCGTGCGCAAGGCGGTGAGCTTCGAGATCGAGCGGCAGACGGAGATCCTCGAGCGCGGCGGCAGCGTGACCTCGGAGACGCGGCTGTGGAACGAGAATCGGGACGTCACCGAGAGCATGCGCACCAAGGAAAGCTCCTCGGACTACCGCTACTTCCCCGAGCCCGACCTGCCGCCTTTCGCTCCCGACGCGGCGTTCCTCAGGAGCGTTGAACAGTCCCTCGTCGAGCTGCCGGAGGCGCGCAAGCGCAGGTTCATGGAGAGCTTCCAGCTTTCCGAAGACCAGGCTGATTTCCTCTGTGAGGAAAAGGCAACGGCCGATTACTACGAAAAGGCCATTGAGCTCGGGGCGGAGCCCCGCAGCGCCGCCCTCTGGCTGGCCTCCGACGTGAAGAAGCTCCTCAACCGCACCGGGGCGGCACTTGAGGACAGCCCGCTCACCCCGGCGCGCCTGGCCGAGATGCTCACTCTCCTGGCGCAGAAGAAGATCCACGGTCGGATCGCGAAGTCAGTCGTGGAGGCAGTATTCACGGAGAACAAGGATCCGGGAGAGATCATCAGTGAAAAGGGGTGGGAGCAGATCACGGATCCCGATGTCCTGGAAGGGTACATCGAGAAGGTGATGGCGGCGCACCCGGCCGCGGTCTCTTCCATCCGCTCGGGGGACAACAAGCCGACCACTTTCCTCATCGGCGAGATCATGCGCGAGACTTCGGGGAGGGCTGAACCTGCTCTCGTGCAATCCCTCGTGAAGAAGAAGCTGGCCGTGTCCGTCATCCAGATTCTCGCTTTCGGCGGGGCAATCGTGGGAACGGAATCCGAGCAGGGGGAGGTTGTTCCGGGGGATCCGGCGGAGCTGGTGAGCCTTCTGGAGGCGGAAGGCACACTTCCGCGGACGATCGCCTTCGAGGAGGGAGAGCTCGGCAGGATCCTGTCCGAGGAAATCACGCCCCTGGACTGGGCACGGCTGCTGCTGGGACTCGACGAGCGCCTGCGCGGCGGACGGGCGTCCGGAATAGTCGTCACTCACGGGACGGACACCCTGGCCTACACGGCATCCCTGGTCTTCTGGCTTTTCCCCCGTCCGCCGGTTCCCATTGTTTTTGCCGCGTCACTTCAGCCCGCCGGGCGCGCGGGCAGCGACGCCATACCCACACTGCGCAAGGCGATCCAGGTCGCTGCCGGGAGCCCGCCGGGCGTGTATGTCGTTTTTGGTGGCCGGGTCCTCTCGCCCGTGAACCTGAAGTTCGAGCGCATGGCGCCAGACGGATTCCGCAACTGGAATATGAGCAGGCCCTGCCACACGGGGGCTCCGCTGTTCGACGAGCCGGCCCTGGGCATGGACAGGGAATCGTTGAAGTCCCGGCTGGAGGCAGCCATCAACTCGACGCTCATACTGCGCGTCTACCCCGGCATGCGCGCCGACCACATCATCGATCTCATGGATCGTGGAGTGCGGAACTTCGTCCTGGAGCTGTACGACACGGGCACGGCGAACCTCCGCGACTCCCCGTATTCCCTCCGCCGGGCGCTTCTTGCGGCCCGGGAGAAGGACGTGCGCTTCTTCTGCACGTCCCAGCAGGAAGGAATCGTGGACCTTTCGCGCTACGCCGCCGCCCACGAGCTGTGGCGCGAGGGGGCCATCCCGATGGGGCCTTTGGCAACCGAATCCGCGTGGACGAAGCTGGTCGTGTGCTCAGCCTTCTCCGATACGCCGGAGGAGATGCGAGCGAGAATGGAGCAGGGAAATGCGGACGCTTGTCTCTGAGCTGACAGGGCTCGCCGGCTCCACAGTCACCCTTTTCGGATGGGTGCATCGCGTTCGAGACCTCGGCGGCGTCTCCTTCGTTCTGCTGCGGGACAGGAGCGGAATCGGGCAGCTTGTTTTCGATGCGAAGCCCGATGTGACACCGGAAAGCGTCATCCGCGCGGTGGGTGTCGTCTCCGCCAATGAGAAGGCGCCCGGCGGGGTCGAAGTGCTCGTGAAGAACATGGAGGTCATGTCGGCGGCTGCCCTGGATCTGCCCTTTCCCGTGAACCAGGACCCGGCGAAAACCTCGCTGGAATCGATCCTCGACAACCGCATGATTTCTCTCCGCAATCCCACGATCCTTTCGATCTTCCGCGTGCAGTCCACGATCCTCCGCTGCTTCGCCGAACATCTTCGCGGTGAAGGTTTTACCGAGATCAAGACGTCGAAGCTCATCGGAACCGGCACCGAGGGCGGGACCGGCCTCTTTGCCGTGGAATACTTCGATTCCAAGGTCTACCTCACCCAGTCCCCGCAGATCTACAAGCAGGCGCTGATCTCCTCGGGGCTCGAGCGCGTGTTCGAGATCGGACCGGCCTACCGGGCCGAGAAGCATGACACACCGCGACATATCAACGAGTTCGTCTCCCTGGACGTCGAGATGGCGTTCATCGAGAGTGAGCAGGACCTCATGGATCTGGAGGTGGGCATCCTGTCCGCGATCTTCCGCGGCATCCGTGAGACCAACCAGCGCGAGCTGGACACCTGCAAGGCAACGGTGCCTGATCCCGACGCGTGCGCCCGCATCCCCCGCGTATCCCACGACGAGGCCAAGGAGATCGTCACGAAAGAGACGGGGAAGAAGGTCTACGAGATCAACCCCGAAGGCGAGCGTGCCCTGTGTGACTGGGCCATGAAAACCGCGGGCGTGGAGGCCGCGTTCGTGTATGCCTACCCGCGCAAGTCCCGTCCTTTCTACACCTTCCCCGCGGAGAACAACAGGACGAAGTCCTTCGACCTGCTCTTTCGCGGGCTCGAGGTGACATCAGGGAGCATCCGGATCAACCGCTACGACATGCTGCTGGAAAACCTTCAGAGCTTCGACCTGAAGCCCGAGGGCCTCAGCGACTACCTCTCAATATTCAAATACGGCTGTCCGCCCCACGGGGGCTTCGCGATCGGCATGGAGCGGCTTACCCAGAAGGTCCTGGGGCTTGCCAGCGTGAAGGAAGCAACTCTGTTTCCAAGAGACAGGAAGAGAACGAGGCCGTAGACACGGATGCTTGTGGCGGGGAGCAGGCCGTTGTATACTTCCCGGCATCCAAAGACACGAGCGGTGCACTCCTTTGGCTGGAGCACGGTAGACTTCGGGGAGGGGATGCACAACGCGGCAATAAGGAGGAGAAACATGCGGAATCTCAGGAAGTTCGTCTTGCTGGTTGCGATTGTTGCAATTGCACTGGCGGGCTGTAACAAGGGCGCACCGGCACCCGCGGGTGCCATGAAGGCGGCCGGCAAGGCGCTTACCATCGGCCTCGTGCTGGTGGGGCCGTACAACGACCAGGGCTGGAGCCAGGCCAACTACGACGCAGTGCAGTACGTCACCAGCAAGGTCCCGGGCACCAAGATGGTCTATATCGACAAGGCCAACTCCGCTGACAGGCCGGGCACCACGGTGTCCCAGCTCGCCGAAAGCCTCATGGGGCAGGGAGCGAAGTTTATCATCTTCAGCTCCGACGACATGAGCGACGAGGCGGTGAAGTTCGCCCAGGCGCACAAGGACATCTTTGTCGTGATGAGCTCGGGCAGCCAGGTCTGGAAGGACGGCAAGAACTACCAGGCGCTTCCCAACATGGTCAACATCATGGGCCGCATGGAGCTCGGCAAGATGATCGGCGGCGTTGCCGCGGCGCTCACCACGAAGACCGGCAAGATCGGGTATCTGGGCCCCCTCATCAATGACGAGACCCGCCGACTCGCCTCCTCGGTGTATCTCGGCGCGCGCTACGCGTGGACCAACTACCTGAAAAAGGATCCCGCCAAGCTGCAGTTCAAGGTCACCTGGATAGGGTTCTGGTTCAATATTCCCGGCGTCACCTCGGATCCCACCCAGGTCGCGGATGATTTCTTCAACAGCGGCTACGACGTGGTGGTCTCGGGGATCGATACGACCGAGGCGGTCACGGAAGCCGTGAAGTACGCTGCCAAGGGCAAGAAGGTATGGGCGGTCGCTTACGACTACGCCAAGGCCAGCGAGGTGGCGCCCAACGTCAACCTCGGGGTTCCGTATTTCAACTGGGGCCCCGCATATGTCAATACGGCGAAGGCAGCAATGGCAGGAACGTTCGTTTCGCACTTCGAATGGAACGGACCCGACTGGAATAAGTTCAACGATCCTGACAGCGGCGCTGTCGGGTTCAACAAGGGCGGCGCGCTGTCACCTGAAGCGGCGGTAGGCGTGGACAAGTTCGTCGGCGAGCTCGCCGGCGGCCTGAACCTCTGGACGGGCCCGCTTTCCCTCCAGGACGGCACGGAGCTCCTGGCCAGCGGCGCCGTCGCCACCGACCAGCAGGTCTGGTATCTGCCGCAGCTCCTGAAGGGCATGCAGGGACAGAGCGTCTCGAAGTAGCGTTTTTTCGCTCAAGAATCACGGGGGGCGAGACGCGTCGTCTCGCCCTTCGCATTTGGAACCCCATGCAGATCGAGCTTCGCGACATCAGGAAGACTTTCGGCTCAGTCCGCGCCAACGCGGGGATATCCCTGCTCATCCCGCCGGCCTCCATCCAGGGCATCCTCGGGGAGAACGGGGCCGGGAAAAGCACGCTCATGAAGATACTCTCCGGATTCATCCTTCCGGATTCCGGGGACATCATCATGGACGGGAGCAGGGTCGTCATCCATTCCCCTGCGGATGCAATCCGCCGGGGCGTCGGGATGCTCCACCAGGACCCGCTGGATTTCCCTCCCCTGAAGATCCTCGACGATTTCATCCTCGGAAGGAGAGGCGCGGTGTTCCCGGACCGGCGGAAAGCTGCCCGCGAGTTCCGCCAGCTCGCGGCGCAATTCGACTTCGACCTGGATTCGGAGGCGTACGTGGACACCCTGACGGTGGGTGAACGGCAGCAGCTGGAGATTCTGCGCCTCCTCTGGTTCGGTGCAGGGGTTCTCATCCTGGACGAGCCGACTACCGGCATCAGCCAGCCGCAGAAGGAGAAGCTTTTTGCCACCCTGAGGAAGCTGGCGGACCAGGGAATGACCATCATCTTCGTCTCCCACAAGCTGGAGGACGTCGAACTGCTCTGCTCCCGCGTGGCCGTCTTCCGCCAGGGCGAGCTGGTGGGTTCCGCCGAGCCGCCCTACGAGACGAAGTCCCTGGTGCGCATGATGTTCTCCCGGGACCTCGCCTTCACGGGGAGGACCTCGGTGCCTCCCGGCGGCCCGATCCTGTCCCTGCGCGGCGTGTCCCTCGAGGCGCTGCGCCTCCAGATCAGGGACGTCAGCTTCGAGGCCCGGGCGGGAGAAGTGATCGGGCTTGCCGGCATGGAAGGCTCGGGGCAGTCCGTGCTCCTTTCCGCCTGCGCCGGTCTTGCACAACCTGTCTCGGGACGCGTCCGTCTCGGCGAGAATGACGTCACCGGTCTTTCCTACCACGCGTTCATGAAACGCGGAGTCGCCTACCTCCCCGCGGCCCGCCTGGAGCAGGGCCTGGTCGCCGGGCTCAGTCTCGCCGACCACTTCATCCTCTCTGAGGGTGTCGGCGGAATCTTCATCGACCGGGGCCGGGCGCAGGATCTTGCATCTGACAGGATACGCACCTACAACATCAAGGGCGCCCCTTCCCACCAGGTGGAATCCCTGTCCGGAGGAAACCAGCAGCGCATGCTCCTCGCCCTGCTGAAGGAATCCCTTTCCCTGATCCTGCTGGAGCACCCGACCCGGGGGCTGGATATCGAATCAACCCTCTACATCTGGAGCAAGCTTCGCGAGCGCTGCGCGCAGGGTGCCGCGATCGTGTTCATCTCTGCCGACCTCGACGAGGTGCTGCAATACAGCGACCGGGTGCTGGTATTCTTCTCCGGGCGCGTGTCCCCTCCCCTCCCTGCCGAGGGTCTCTCCGTGGAAAAGTTGGGCGGACTGATCGGAGGAAAGGGATGGGACGTGCTTGCCTCAGCGGCGGTGGCGCATGGCTAAGACGCGGTCGTCCAACGCACTATTGCAGGGAGCCGCCATCGTCCTGGCGGTGCTGCTCACGACCCTCGTCCTGCTGGCCGCGAAGGCGCCCCCTTTTGCCGCCTATGCGAACATCGTCCTCGGCGCCGTGGGCTCCTGGGACGTCGCGGCAAACGTGCTCGTGTCGTGGGTGCCCCTCCTTCTTGTCACCGCGGGGCTTCTTATAACTTTCACAGCGGGCCTGTGGAATATCGGCATTGAAGGGCAGATCACACTCGGCGCGATATTCACTACCTGGATGCTGCGCGGCCTGCAGGCAAGTGGACTGGATCCATCCCTGATCATCAGCATGAGCATTCTTGCCGGCATGGCCGGCGGGGCCCTCTGGGCCCTGCTCGCCGGGGCACTGAAGACCTTCGGGGGGGTGAACGAGATCTTCGGCGGGCTGGGCCTGAACTTCGTGGCCTCTGCCCTGAACCTCTGGCTGATCTTCGGACCCTGGAAGCGCCCCGGGGTGGCATCGATGTCCGGGACGGTTCCATTCGCTCCCTCTCTGTGGCTGCCCACTCTCACCGAGCAGTCACGGCTGAGCCCCTCGGCGCTCGTGATCGCGCTCCTTGCGATTGTGCTCGTGTACCTGCTCCTCAAGGGGACCTATTTCGGGCTCCGCCTGAAAGCGGTGGGGAAGAATCCGAATTCCGCCTACCTCCTGGGCGTGCCCACGTGGCAGCACATGATGATCTCATTCGCGCTGTGCGGGATCTTCGCCGGGCTCGCCGGGGCAGTACAGGTCACCTCCGTGTACCACCGGCTCATACCGTCTATCTCCAGCGGCTACGGCTACCTCGGGCTGATGGTGGCCATGCTGGCGGGCTTCAACGCGGCAGTGGCCGCTCCGGTGGCGCTTTTTTTTGCGGCCTTGAACGTCGGGAGCATCCAGCTTCCGATCGTCCTGAGGCAGGATTCCTCTCTCGCCGGGGTCCTTCAGGGCACCCTCGTTCTCTTTGTCCTGCTGATGCAGGGCGTGCGCGAGCGGCTTGCGGGCAAGGGGCTGCCACAATGACTCTGGAAATCGCCCTCGTCGGGCTGGCAGGAGTCCTGACCTCCGCGGCACCCATCCTGTTCGGCGTGATCGGGGAAACCATAAGTGAGCGCGCCGGAGTCACCAACCTGTCGATGAACGGGAAGATCCTGCTCTGCGCCATGGGCGGTTTCGCCGTGGCCCTGGCGACCAGGAGCATTCTGCTTGGGTTCCTTGCCGGTGCGGCCATAGGCGGCCTGGTGGCGCTCCTGCTCGCGTTTGCCAGCATTACCCTGCGCCAGTCGCAGGTGGCTGTCGGCTTCGTGCTGACTCTTCTCTGCCGCGATCTTTCCTATTTTCTCGGCAATCCCGTCATGGGCACAACAGGGCCGAGCCTCTCTATGCTCTCGATCCCTTTCTTCCAGGACATCCCGGTGCTGGGGCTTCTGTTCTTTCGCCAGGACGTGATGACCTATCTCAGCTTCATTCTCGTGGCGGCGGCATGGGTCTTCATATTTCGAACGCGCCCGGGCCTGATGCTGCGGGGAATCGGCGAGCGGCCCGCCGCGGCATACGTGCGGGGCGCGAACGTGAACCGTCTGCGCTACCTGTACACGGTGGCCGGCGGTGCCATTGCCGGCCTGGCAGGACCGATCTACTCGTTGTCGGTGAAGGCGGGATGGAAGGGAACGATCTCGGGACTGGACGGAATCGGGTGGATCGTCCTGGCTATCACGATATTCGGCGGGTGGAACCCGTTCCGGGCCGCCTTCGGCGCGTACCTCTTTTCCCTGTTGCAATGGCTGGGCCTCGTGCTGCAGCCGGCCCTGCCGGGAGTTCCCTCCCAGGTGCTGCAGGTTGCGCCTTTCCCTCTCATGATCCTCACTCTTCTGTTCGTCAACATCGGCAACGCGGAATGGGTGGAACGCTCACTCTCCCGTCTTCCAGAGCCCGTGAGGCGCCGGGTGGCCCGGGCGCTGAGGGCCCTGAAGGCCACGCCCCCGGCCGCCCTGGGCACGCCGTTCACAAAGGAGTAGCGCCCGCCCCCGCCCACCCGTTTATTTGACGAGCCGGCCTGACGGCGTTAGGTTCTTTGAAGGGTCAGGAGGCCGTCATGGACTATATTCGTCTTGGCAAGACAGGTCTGAAGGTTTCACGCATCTGCCTGGGCACGATGACNNNNTTCGACACCGCGGACATGTATTCCCTGGGCGCCAGTGAAGAGGTCACGGGCCGCGCCCTGCGCGATTTCGCGAAAAGGGACGAGGTAGTGGTTGCGACGAAGGTCTTCAACCGCATGGGCCCGGACCCCAACGCCGTCGGACTCTCGCGCAAGCATATCCTTGCCGGCATCGATGGCTCCCTGAGGCGGCTGGGTATGGAGTACGTCGACCTGTATCAGATCCATCGTTGGGATCCCGAGACACCGATCGAGGAAACCATNNACCATGGAAGCGTTGAACGACGTCGTGCGCGCGGGGAAGGCGCGCTACATCGGTGCCTCAAGCATGTACGCGTGGCAATTCATGAAGTCACTCGCCGTGTCCGACCGGCACGGCTGGGCGCGATTCGATTCCATGCAGAACCACTACAACCTTGTCTACCGCGAGGAGGAACGGGAGATGATCCCGCTGTGCATTGACCAGGGGATCGGCGTGATTCCGTGGAGCCCGCTCGCACGGGGATTCCTCTCGGGAAACAGGACGAAGGACAAGAGCGGGGTGACGACGCGCAGCAAGTCCGACGAGTTCGCGCACTCCCTGTATTACCAGGAGGATGACTTCAGCGTGGTGGACGGGCTGAAAATCGTTGCCGGGCAGGTCGGCGCGGCTCTCCCGCAGGTGGCGCTGGCATGGATCCTCTCCAGGCCCGGGCTTACGGCGCCGATCATCGGGGCAAGCAAGCCTGAGCACCTGGACCAGGCAATAGATTCAGTATCGATCCACCTCACTCCAGAGCAGGTGAAGGCGCTGGAAGAGCCCTATCGGCCGCATCGGATCATGGGGCACTGATGGTTACTCCAGCACGCGGATCACTGCGAAGCGATTCACGTCCACCAGTCCCTTGTCCGAAAGGCGGAGCTCGGGGATCACCACGAGCCCCAGGAGACTGAGCTGCATGTTCGGGTTGTGCAGAACGCAGCCGCACTCGCGGAATCCCCGCAGCACCCCGGCCGCGGCTCGTGCGACTTCGGTGGCCGGACGATCCGACATCAGGCCCGCGATCGGGAGGGCGACCTTTCCGATCACCCTTCCCTCCCGGACCACAACCTGGCCTCCGCCGCAGACGGCGAGCTCGTTCGCGGCGATCGCCATCTGCCCGTCATCGGTGCCCGCGACAAGGAGGTTGTGACAGTCGTGGGCCACGGTGGTGGCGACCGCGCACTTTTCCCTGAATCCGAACCCGCGCACGAGTCCAATCTGCACCTTGCCGCTCCCCTGGTGCCGATCCAGATGCGCGAGTTTCGCAATGTCCCTGCCGATGTCAGCCCGCACTTCTCCTGACTGCACGCGCACTTTCATGACCAGGTGTTCGGTGGGCGCCTGGTTTTCTTTCACCCCGATGACGTGGGCTGTGGCCTCGGACTCGAATCTCTCCGCGTGGAGCCGGAAATCGCCGGCCGCGAGCGGCCCGGCCAGATGCATCGTCTCCTTTGACCACGACGGATACTCGGCGGCCGGAAGGTCGACAAGCAGCTTTCCGTCCCGGGCGGCCAGCGAACCGCGGGCGATCACCAGCTGCGCGCGGAAATCCGCAAGGTCCTTCACGAGAAGCACATCCGCAAAACGGCCCGGCGCAAGGGAGCCGATGTCCCGGCTGACGCCGAAATGCTCGGCCGTGTTGATCGTGGCCATTTGCAGCGCCGCCATGGGTGTCAGGCCCTGATCGACGGCATGCCGCACCACGCGGTCCATGTGACCTTCGTTGATCAGCGTTTCCGAATGCGAGTCGTCGGTGCAGAGGATGAAATGCCGGGAATCCAGACCCATGCGGAGAATCGCGGGCACTTGCGCGGCCACGTCATGCCAGGCCGATCCGTAGCGAAGCATGACCCGCTGGCCCTGGCGGATCCGGGCCGCGGCATCTTCCAGGCCAGTACCCTCGTGGTCGTCCTGCGCCCCGCCGGCAACGTAGCCGTGAAATGGACGCCCGAGATCGGGGGAGGCGTAGTGGCCCCCGATGACCTTGTCCGCCCTGCGGGTGGCCGACATCTCCGCATGGACCTTGTCGTTTCCCTCGATCACCCCGGGGAAGTTCATCATCTCACCCAGCCCGATTATGCCCGGCCAGGTGAGCGCCTCTTCGACGTCCGCCGGCCCTATCACGGCTCCGGGAGTCTCCAATCCCGGCGCGGAGGGCACGCAGCTGGGTACCTGGACAAATACGTGCACGGGCTGCCGGGCCGCCTCGTCCACCATCAGACGCACGCCTCTCAGGCCCAGAACATTGGCAATCTCGTGGGGATCGATGAAAATGCCGGTCGTGCCCCGCGGGAGCACCGCCCGGACGAACTCCGTCACGGTGACCATCCCCGACTCCACGTGCATGTGCCCGTCCAGGAGGCCCGGCACGAGGTGCATGCCCTCCGCTTCCACCACGACCGTCGCCGGTCCGATGCAGTGCCGCGCATCCTCGCCGACGTAGGCGATGCGGCCTGCGGCGATCGCAATATCGGTATGCGCAAGAAGCTCTCCGGATTGCACGCAGACCCACCGGCCATCGCGGAGCACCAGGTCGGCGGGGCGCCGGCCCATTGCCACGTCCACCAGGGAACGCGAGTCTCTCAGCCAGAAGGTTTCCATACCCATGGGTCAGTGTGCGACGATTCCCGAGCGGGCGATCTTCTCGTGCGCCGTGATGTCCTGCGCGTCCCACGGATAGCAGATCCACTTGTCGTCCAGCTCTTCCCCCGCGAAATAGCGGCGCACCTCCGGGGGGAGCGTTCCCTTTTTTTCCTTCTTCTTGTTGTGCAGGACCGCGACGGCGATCTCGGCGGGTGCATGCTGGAGCAGCTCCCGCAGGCAGTATTCAAGCGTCACCCGGGAATCGTCCACCTCGTCGACCAGGAGGATCCGGCGTCCCGCCAGCTTCTTTTCCACCTCGTCGATCCACTGGATCATGCGCGGGGCCGGGCCGGGCTTGTTGTCGGGACCATAGTAGGAAATACCGACAGTGAAGATCGGAATTTCCAGGAAGGTCTTGAGGATTCTCGCCGGGATGAAACCCCCGCTCCCGATCGCGACAATGAGGTCGGGATGGAATCCGTTTTCCCGGATGCGGTTCGCGAGCGTGCGGACGCTCAGATGGATGTGCTCATAAGAAAGATAATATCTGCCGCTTAAGTCTCCCTGCGCCATTTCCGCACAACAATAGAAGGAAAATGCGCCCGCCGCAAGTCAGCGGTCCTCCAGCCGGTACGACGCTCGCACCGCGGCGAACAGCTCCCGAAGAAGCGGGCTGTCGGGGCCGCCGATCATCGCATCCGTAAGGATGTCCTTCCTTTCTTTCACGAGTACGGTGAACAGCTGGCGCAGCGCTTCGCTCTTCGTCTCCGCGCCGTAGCAGATGCGCACGAGCCTCTTCATCTCCTCCGGGGTGAGCACCTTCCGAGCTCGGCCGATTGTGAGGAAGATCGCCTTCCCCTCACGGGCGTCCTCGATGGTGACGGACTCGGGCACGGGAACAGCCGCCCCTTCGCGCTCCGGCTGCCCTGCAATGCTCTCCAGGCGTGCGTTGTGAATGAGAACCTGGGCCTGGCGCAGGAGGAACAGAAGGCCTTTTTCGTCAATTTCCTCGATCGCGGAGCGCAGCTCTTTTTCCAGCTTTGCCCGGTGGTCACCAGTTCTTTTCGCGGTTTTGCCCGCCGTTTTCTTCGCCGTTTTTTTGGCCTTCACTCGGGAGAGTATACACCAGCGACAGCAATTCTAAATTTGAGGTC
>PMZS01000153.1 GCA_003170115.1 Spirochaetaceae bacterium | reverse complement strand
GGGGGGAGAAGTGGGTCGTTCTGGGGTTGAACGGCAGCGGGAAGACTTCGTTGCTGCGCCTGCTCTCCGGCTTCGGCTATCCCTCCCGCGGCAATATGCACGTTCTGGGCGAACATTTCGGGAAGGTAGATCTGCGCTTCATGAGAAGACGAATTGGATGGGTCCACGGAGACCTGGCTGCCAGTTTCCCCGGCTTCATGAGCTGCAGCGAGGTCGTCATGAGCGGGGCGGAAGGAAGCATTGCCCTGCATGAGACAATGCCGGCTCATGCCGTCGAGCATGCGGACGAGGCTCTGGCCGCGATCGGCGCCGGGCGCCTCGGTGAGAGGATGTTCAACACACTGTCAACCGGCGAGCGTCAGAGGGTCCTGATTGCACGGGCGCTTGCGGCAGGCCCCGAGCTGCTCATCCTCGACGAGCCGTGCCTCGGCCTGGATCCACTGGCACGGGAGGAGTTCCTCCATTCGATGGGGCTCCTTTTCCACCGCCGTCCCGACCTGACGGTGATCGGCGTCACACACCACGTCGAGGAAATCATCGAGGGCTATGACCGCGTGCTGCTGCTGGCCGGAGGCAGGGTGGTGGACCAGGGCACGATCCAGGCGGTCATGGCGGGGCCTGGCGTTCTCCGGCTCTATGGTGAGGGCTGTCGGATCGAGCAGGACGCCGGCAGGTACCATATGCATTTCATCAGGAATTGAGTGATGGATCGGAAACCTGTCGTCCAGAAGCTCGTTCGTGGCAGGGACGCCTATTTCACGGTGAGCTGGTCACGGCTTCGGAAGAGCGAAAAGTACGAGATCGTCCGTTCCGTGCCCTCCGATGCGGGCATCTACGAGCTGTACTACATGGACCGGATGAAGAAGCTCTGCCTCTTTCACATCGGCAAGTCATGGTATGGAGGGCTGCGCAACGAAATCCGACTCCGCACGGACGCGGAGTTGGAGAACGACGCGGCGCGCCGGGCGCTGCTGGAGAAATACGACTGCTGGTACCGCTGGTCCCTCCTCAGTAGCAGCGACGACATGTCGGACATCCTGTTCTTCTTCGCGCAGACACACCTGCCGGGAACTCTCAGCGTGCATCATTCGGGTCGGTACGTGAGGATATTCGTCAACGAACTGGACGCGGACAAGATCGTCACGATATAAGGCGGCCACGGTATTCCGTGGCATTTCGACGCCCCTGCGGCCCGAAGGGGCGCAATTGGCAGCGCGAAGGGGGCCCCGCGCGGCAGCACGGGGAAGCGGATCAGAATTGACCTAGCTTTTCCACCATCAACCGGATGCGTTTCGCCAGCGAGACAAGGAGCCGTCTCGTCCACATCGGGCTGGCCGCGTAGATGTCGGCGAAGTTTTCCCTGGTGAACTCGAGTGCGTGCACTCCGCCTTTGGCGATCACCGTCGCGGAACGCACCGATTTGTCGAAAAAGCTCATCTCGCCAATGAGCTCGCCCTTGCCGAGGATGGCAAGGACCTTGTACTTGTCGCCCATCCTGCGGGTGATGTAGACCTCTCCGTCGAGGATCCAGAAGATCTTCTGCTGAATTTCCCCTTCACGGATGAGGACCTGCTTGTCCGTAAACCTGTGGCCGAACCGGGAGATGACGGTTTCGTCCAGCGCGTCTTCCGCCTGGAAGGCGATCTTCATGATCTCGTTGTACGCGTCCATCAGCGCTCGCTCTTTTCCTGGATCCGCAGCTTTTCGCCGAACTCGGCGTTGAGGATCCGCAGCTCCCGGGTCAGGCCCGTTGTTGCCGCCAGCGCCAGCTCCCACGTCACGCCCGCCGCGGTGAAAAAGCCTTCGAGNNGGTCAGGCCCGTCGTGGCTGCCAGGGCAAGCTCCCAGGAAACTCCCGCCGCCATGAAGAATCCTTCGAGGTCCCAGGTGTAGCAGATGGTGCGCTCCATCGCCTGGACGACGCTCAACCGATCGCATTCCGCCAGGGGCTCGACGAGGCCGAAAATGCCGTCGGGGGGAAGCCAGAGGGTGAAAGTCGAATCCCGCATGGGGTACTCGACCTTGAGGAGCCCCGCGATCACATAGAAGACTGGTTTTTCGCCGACAGGCTCGCCGGTACGGTAGATCGGTGTCCGGGAGGGGAAAGTTTTCTCCTCGCCATACTGAAGAATGCGGGGAAGAGCGTCCATTCTGATGAATTCTTCGACAATTTTACACCTTTTTATTGAATTCTTTTTCCTCTTTGTCTATACTGACGCAACCCACAAATAGCGCATCCCGCGGGAGACATGAATGGATCCAGTGAAGCAAAGCCATGTCGAAGAGTACGGCAAGGCACCCGAGATCATCGCGTCGGCCCCGGGCCGGGTAAATCTCATTGGGGAGCATACCGACTACAACGATGGCTTCCTGTTTCCCATGGCCATTGATTTCACCGTCCGCGTTGCCATCAGCCGACGCAAGGACTCTCACCTGCATTTCTACTCGGTTGATTACAAGGACCGCAAGCGCGCCACCCTCCCCACACTCCGATTTCGAAAGGAGGATCGCTGGGCGAACTACCCGAAAGGGATCATTGCCCAGTTTTTCGAGCGGGGGCAGTCCCTGGGGGGCATGGACATCACCATCCACGGCGACATCCCGCAGGGGGCCGGCCTTTCCTCCTCCGCCGCCCTTGAAGTGGCTACCGCGCTGGCCATCCAGGACCTGTACGGAATCGAGATCGGACGGGAGGACCTCGCGAGGCTCGCGCAGAAGGCCGAGAATGAGTTCGTCGGGGTGAAGACGGGCATCGTGGACCAGTTCATATCGCGGCTGGCCAAGGAGGGCCACGCGATGCTGCTGGACGCGCGGTATCTCACCTACCACTACGTCCCGCTCGCCTTGAAGGGAGTGAAAATACTGATCACCAACTCCAAGGTCCCGCACGGCCTCGCCGAATCCGAGTATGCGCGCCGGCGGGAAGACTGCCGCGTGTGCGTCGAGATTCTTTCCGTGAAGAAACCCGGCACGGCCCTGCGGGACTATGCCGCCTCCGACGTGCGCGACAGCATGGGTCTGATTCCAGAGGCGACACGGAAGAAATGTCTGCATGTCGTGGAAGAGAACCAGCGGGTCATCGAGGCCGAGGAAGCGCTCCGCAGGAAGGACCTGGTCACTTTCGGCAAGCTCATGAACAGGTCCCACGAAAGCCTCAGGGACCTGTACGAGGTGTCATGCCCCGAGTTGGACTGGCTGGTGAAGCGTGCATGGGAGACCGACGGCGTGTACGGCTCCCGTCTCACCGGCGCGGGATTCGGGGGCTGCACGGTCACCCTGATCGAAGAGGAGGCCATTCCCTCCTACCAGGAGCACATCCTCCAGTACGAGCGCATCTTCGGATTCAAGCCCGAGGTCTACGTCTGCCGGCCATCCGCCGGCGCCCGGATCGTGGAGAACAGGGTGCAGAGCTCATGAGGCTCCTGCTCACCAATGATGACGGCATCCACAGCGACGGAATCCAGGCTCTTGTCACGGCTCTTGAGAGCGCCCACGAGGTCTGGGTGGTGGCCCCGGAAGCGGAGAAAAGCGGCGGCTCGCATTCCATCACGCTTCGGGACGCGCTGAGGGTCAGGACGATTGCCCGCAGGCGGTACTCCTGCCGCGGCACGCCCGCGGACTGCGTAATGGTCGCTCTCCTGGGCCTCGTCCCGCGCCAGATCGACCTCGTGATTTCGGGGATCAATCACGGCCCGAACCTCGGCACCGACATCCTGTACTCCGGTACGGCGGCGGCGGCGCGCCAGGGCGCGCTCATGGGGGTTCCGTCCGTTGCCCTGTCAGTAGGTGCCTACCGCGCGCCGTACGATTTCGCCGGCGCCGCGGAGTTTGCCGCCCGCAACCTGGACAGTTTCCGCACGCTGGGCACCGACGATCATTTTCTCAACATCAATTTCCCCGCCGCGGGAACACGCGAGGCGGAAACGGTCATCACGTTCCCTTCGCGCAGGATCTATCGCATGGAGCTTCACACCTACGATTCGCCGGACGGCGACATGTACTGTTTCGTGGGAGGCGCGCTTCCCGAGGCGCATCCCGAGGAAGGTTCCGACTGCATGGTCGTATCCCAGGGGCGGATCAGCATTTCCCCCATCCATGCGCATCCGCGAAACTGGGCCACAATCGAGGAGAGCTACCGGGGGGTGAAGTTCAGATGAACGAAAAACTGGAGAGGGGCGTCAGGCTCTACCATGCGCACAGGTTCGAACAGGCCCTCGCCGAACTGCGGGCGCTGGAGGCGGAGACGGGGGCCACGCCGGAAAGCGACTATTACGTGGGGCTCGCACTCACGCAGCTCGGCAAGTACGAGGAGGCGCTGCTTTCCCTGGAGAAGGTCGTCAATTCCCACTTCAGCTTCCTCCACATTATCCAGGCCCGCATGGTGCTGGGGTACATCTACTCGGTGACGGGGCGGTTTCGACTTGCAGAGTTCGAGTTCGCCAAGGTGACGGAGATGGGGCTGCAGTCCTCGCAGGCGCTCGCGGCCCTGGGGTTCGTGTACTACGCGCAGAAGAAGGTGCCGGAGAGCGTTGAAACCCTCAAGAAGGCGCTGGAGATCGAGCCGAGGAACCCCAACGCGCTGAACTCGCTGGGCTTCATCTACGCGGAGGAGAAGATCGACCTTGGCAAAGCGGTGACGCTCTGCCGGCAGGCGGTCGAGCTTGTGCCCCGCAATGCCGCCTACCTGGACTCGCTGGGGTGGGCATATTTCCGCATGGGCAACTTCGCCGAGGCGCGCACAACCTTCCGGCGCGCGCTGGACCTGGCGCCTGGAAACAAGGAGATCGCCGGCCACATGCGGTCCTGCATGGATGCGCTGAAGGACGTGCATTCGCCGTAGGCAGGACAGCAAGAGCCGCGAGGGCGTGCCAGAATTTTCCCCTTATCCCCAACCTCGTGGCGGTCGAGAATGAATGCAGGAGTGAGCTTATGAAGGTTGATAGTGTTGCTCTTCCTGCAGTACCGAATACCCAGGCCGCCGAGCTGCCGATCATCAAGGCAGACGACATCAAAACGATCCTGTACCTCGGCATCAAGGGAGAGATCAAGCTCGACACGGGCACAAAGCACGCGGTAGATACGTTCGCCTGATTTTTCTATACTGGCTGCGTGAAACTGCGAACGCTGTTCGTCTGCTTCCTGTGCCTGCATGCCGCGCTGCTTCCCGCCCAGACATTAGATTTCAACGCCGTACGATCCGCTGAACAGCTTCGCGCCGGCGTCCAGGCATTTCACCGCGGTTTCTACAACGACGCGTGGATCTCCCTCGAAAAATCGATCAGCTACCAGCCCGCGAACCCACTCGCCCAGATCTGGCTTGGACGCGCCCAGTGGAAATCCGGTTATGAACAGGAGGCCCTGCGGACGTGGCAGCAGGTCCTGGATGCGGGCAGGGGCAGCGCAATGGTCCGGGAATGGGTGGATGTGCTCACCCTCCGGCGCGGCCTCGGTGCGGAGCTGGCGGGAAAAGCAACCTGGGTCGTTTCCGCTGAACTGGACGGCACCCTGAAGGGGGGCTATCCCTTCCGCAGGCCGACGAGCATCCGGCCCCGGGCGGACGGCACTTTCTGGCTCGTCGCCTTCGGCTCCAACGAAATCCTTCACTTCGATGCGAACTTCCGCCTCCTGGAGGTCCTCCGCGGCGGACTCCCCGGTTTCGACCGCCCCTACGACGTGGTGGAGACCGATGACGGGACTCTCTACGTCTCCGAGTACGGGGCGAACAGGATCGCCCGATGCAGCCCCCGCGGAGAGAAGATCGCCACCTTCGGCCGCACCGGAAGCGCGCCGGGCTCCCTCCTCGGACCCCAGTACATGACTCTTGACCGCCGGGGGTACCTGTGGGTCACCGACTGGGGCAATTCGCGCGTGGTCCGCTTCAACCTGGACGGCGCCTACGTGCAGTCCATCACGGGCATCACGGGTCCCACCGGAATCGTCGCCGGGGAAGACCGCCTGTACATCTCCGACAAGCCCGGCAAGCGCATCCTCGTGTATGATCTGAACGGGAACCCGCTCTCCACGATCGGGGAGGGGACACTCCAGGATCCGGAGGGACTCTCCATCCCGGGTGCCGGGAAGCTTCTTGTGGCGGACGGGAACCGCATCCTTGAGTGCGACCTCGAGCGCGAGACCTGGTCGGTGCGGGGAGATACGAGCGCGCACACGAAGAGGCTCGTTCAACAGGCCTCCACCGTGAATGGCGACGTGCTCGGGGTGGACTTCGACCAGAGCAGGGTCGTGCTTCTCTCCGATGTCACCGCTCTCTACTCGGGTCTCGTCGTGCGTGTCGACCGGGTGAACTCGGTGAAATTTCCCGAGGTGTACGCGGACGTCTCCGTGGAGAACAGGTACGGGAAGCCCGTGGCAGGGCTCGGCATGGAGAACTTCATTGTCACTGAGTCGCTTGGCGGCGTCCATTCGCCCGCGCTGGTGGTCGCGAACACCGAGGTAAAGACGGTGGATGTATCCCTCCTGCTGGAGAGATCTCCGGTCATGGAATCGACCCGTTCCGACGTCGAGCAGGCCGTGGCGGACCTCTACGGGCTCGTGACGCAGACGGGTCGAATCAAGTCCATCTCCGCCGCGGAGAAACCCGCGCGGGAGGCCGACTTCGGGGAAACACGGCTGCGGTTCGTGCGCCAGAGCCTCCAGGCTTTGCCGTCTGCAAGGTGGCGCTTTGACCTGGGAGCCCGGCTGGCAGGGGATGAGCTCATCACCGCGGTGTCCGGAGCACGGAGAGCCGTGGTCTTCTTCACCAGCGGGACGCTCGGACAGCGGCCGTTCACGACGTATTCGGTTCTCGAAATTGCCGATTACCTGCGCAACAATGGCATCGGGTTCTACCCCGTGACGTTCGGGAACCAGGCGCCCGACGACGACATCTCGTATCTCGCCTCCGCGACGGGCGGCAAGATCTACAACGTCTCGGCTCCCGGAGGAATGCAGGAGGTCGTCCGCGACATCAAGGGGCGCGTCGGAACGGTCTATACGATCCGGTACGTGTCTCTCACGCCCGCCAATTTCGGGGACCGCTACATCCCGCTGGAGATCCAGGTGACGGTGCAGAAGGCGAGCGGCCGGGACGAGTCGGGGTACTACGCGCCGGCGACCACCAGTCTGCCTTCCAGATAGAAAAAGCCCGGGCGGTTCGCCCGAGCCTCTCGAAGATCCGTCAACGTGTCACGCCCGTAGAAAGGCCTTGATCTTTTCAGCGGCGCTGGCCGCATCCGGCGCATACCCGTCGGCGCCTATCTCCCGCGCGTACTGGTCCGTAAGCGGCGCTCCGCCCACCATGAATTTCACCTTCTTCCGCAGGCCTTCCTTCTCGAACCTGNNAGGGCGGACATCCCGATTGTCTTCGCGTCCGGGTTGTCCTTCAGTCCCTGCAGGTACTTGTCCGCCGAGACGTCGATCCCGAGGTCCACGACCTCGATGCCGGCGCCCTGGGCCATCATCTTCACGAGATTCTTGCCGATGTCGTGCAGGTCACCCTTCACGGTCCCGAGGAGCATCTTTCCCACCGGTTTCACACCGGCTTTCACAAGCTCGGGCTTGAGGATGTCCATGCTCGCGTTCATTGCCCGGGCGGCAATGAGCACCTCGGGAATATAGATCTCGTTGCACTTGAATCGCTGGCCCACCTTGTCCATGCCGTCCAGGAGGCCCTTGTTGAGGATTTCTCCCGGCGCGTTCTTCTCCGACAGCAGGGCGGTCGTGATCTCCTTTGCCTTGGATGCATTGCCTTTCTGGATCGCTTCGGACAATTCCTGATAGGTTGCCACGTCAGACCTCCTTGCGGAATCCGTTGATAGTGAGGATGTCAGCGCCGCGCTTTTTCTTGCCACGATTTGCCGGAAATGATACTCTGAGTTTTCATCATGATAGAGGAGTATCCCGGTGTCAAGAGGACGAGCGGAAATCGATCGCGAACGCTGTAAGGGCTGCACGCTCTGCATCGGGGCGTGCCCGGAAAAAATACTCGCCATGTCCCGGGACAGCTTCAATCGCCAGGGTGTGCCGTACGCTGAATGTTTCGACGAGTCCAGGTGTACCGCGTGCATGTCCTGTGCCATCATCTGCCCGGATATGGCCATTCGGATCATCAGACTCGTGACGATCGGTGGGGAGTAGCGCATGGGTGTGATTCTCATGAAGGGCAACGAAGCAATCGGCGAATCGGCTATCATCGCCGGCTGCCGACACTATTTCGGCTATCCCATCACCCCGCAGAACGAATTGCCCGCCTACATGGCCGCGCGGCTCCCGAAGGTGGGCGGCACCTTCCTGCAGGCGGAGAGCGAAGTGGCGGCGATCAACATGGTGTACGGCGCCGCCGCCGCAGGCGCACGGGTCATGACCTCCTCGTCCTCGCCCGGCGTGAGCCTCAAGATGGAAGGAATATCCTACCTCGCGGGCGCCGAGCTCCCCGCCGTCGTGGTGAACATGATGCGCGGCGGACCCGGGCTGGGCAACATCGCGGGGGCTCAGGGAGACTACTTCCAGGCCGTGAAGGGCGGCGGGCACGGCGACTATCACAGCATCGTGCTCGCGCCGAGCACGGTGCAGGAGCTCGCCGACCTGACCGGAAAGGCATTCGATCTCGCCGATGAGTACCGCATGGTGGTCATCCTCCTGGGGGACGGCTTCACCGGCCAGATGTCGGAGCCCATCACGCTGCCGAAGCCCTCCGGGAGGAGCTTCGACAAGAGCTCATGGTCACTCTCCGGCGCGAAAGGGAGGGACCCTCACATCATCGCCTCCATGCGCCTGAACCCCGACAATGCGCTGGAGATGCTCAACCTGAAGCTGCAGGCGAAGTACCGACAGATCGAGAAGAGTGAGACACTGTGGGAGTCAGTGAGCGTCGACGACGCGGAGTATCTCCTCGTCGGATTCGGGCTCTCGGCGCGGATCTGCAAGTCCGCGGTGAGCGTGCTGCGAAAGGCGGGAGTAAAGGCCGGGCTCTTCCGGCCCATCACGCTGTGGCCGTTCCCTGCCGGGCAGCTGGCCGCGGTCTCCGCGGGGAAGAAGAAAGTGCTGGTCGTTGAGATGAACGCGGGACAGATGGTGCAGGATGTGCGGCTCTCGGTGGGTGGCGCGCCGGTGGATTTTCTCGGCACCCTTGGGGGAGCCACGCCGCAGGTGGATGCCATCGTGGAAAGGATCACAGGCCATGCCGGTTGATACGGTCCAGGAAAAGGTCGTCTATGAAAGGCCCCGGTCCCTGGCGGACGTGCCCAACCACTACTGCCCCGGGTGCGGCCATGGAATCATCCACAAGCTCCTCGCCCAGTGCATCGACGAGCTGGGAATCCAGGAGTCCACGATCCTCGTGGCCCCCGTGGGTTGCTCGGTGCTCGCATACAACTACCTGCGCGTGGACGGCTGCGAGGCGGCGCACGGCAGGGCTCCCGCCGTGGCCACCGGCCTCAAGAGGGTGCATCCCGATACGACGGTGATCTCCTACCAGGGAGATGGGGACCTTCTGGCAATCGGGACGGCGGAAACAATTCATGCGGCAAACCGTGGTGAGAAAATCACCGTGATCTTCGTGAACAATGCTATCTACGGGATGACCGGCGGGCAGATGGCGCCGACGAGTCTTCAGGCTCAGAAGACCAAGACGTCTCCCTACGGCCGCAATCCCGCGGATGTCGGGTTTCCCATCCGTGCCTGCGAGCTCCTGAACACGCTGCAGGCCCCCGTCTTTATCGAACGGTGCGCCGTGAGCTCGGTGAAGACGATCCTCAAGGCCAAGCGGGCAATCATGAAGGGCCTCCGCAACCAGGTGGAAGGCAAGGGGTACTCGTTCATCGAGATCCTTTCCATGTGTCCGACGGGATGGGGGATGGAGCCGCGCGAGGCCGTCTCCTGGATGGAGGCGGAGATGGTTCCCGTCTTCCCCCTGGGGAACCTGAGGGACCGCTAATGTCACGGAGTACCGTGACCGGGGGGGACGCGATGTACGTAGGCATCTTCTTTGCCGGTTTCGGGGGACAGGGCATCATCCTGGCGGGCAGGATGGTCTGCCTCGCCGCCATGGGGGAGGGAAAGCACGTCTCCCACATTCCCTCATATGGGGCTGAGATGCGGGGAGGGACGGCCAACTGTTCCGTCGTCGTCTCAGACGAGGAGATCGGGTCTCCGCTCGTGCCGCGGCCGGACGTCTGCGTCGTCATGAACACCCCCTCGCTCCTGAAGTTCCAGCCCATCGTGAAGCCTGGAGGGCTCCTGATCTGGAACGAATCCCTCATCCATAGTGCACCGGAGAGGACCGATATCGAGATTCTCGCGGTGCGCGCGAACGACATCGCGGAAGCCGCCGGCTCGTACCGCTCGGCCAACATGGTGATGCTCGGCGCGCTGATCAAGCGCCGCCCCTCGGTCGCGTCGATGAACGCCGTGCTCGCCGTGCTGAACGAGGCGGTGTCCGCGCGTCATCGGGAGCTCAACCAGGTGAACAGGAAGGCGCTCGCCGGCGGATATGAAGCGGCATAGAGGGGAGCCCGGGCTCAGAGTCCTTTTCTGGCGGACCGACTTTGTCGGCATCGCAATGGTCGTCACGGGGATGTTCTTCCTCCTGGTGAACTTCAAGATCATTCCCGCCAGCGACTTCGTCGTGCCCCGGGTGTTTGGGATCCTGTTCACGATGGTCGGGCTCATTTTCCTGTTCTTCTCCGGGGCGGGAAGATGGCTGACGTGGTTCGTGATTCCCGCCGGCGCGTTCCTCACCCTCGGCATCGTGACGCTCGTCTTCGGGTGGAATCGCTTCTTCAGCCCGGATGCGGCCAGCCTTTTTGCGCTCGGCTTCGGGCTCACTTTCCTCACGCTGTTCTATTTCCGGCGGGGACATTGGTGGGTGCTGATCCCGTGCGGCGTCTTTATCGGGCTCTCCATCTGGGTGGAGATGGTAAGCCGGTTTCCCGTCATTGGGTGGCACCCCATTGCGCCGCTCCTCTGCCTCGGCATCTCCTTCTTCGTGATCTGGCTGTACTCGGTGCAGAAGCAGCGAATGAAATGGACTCTCCTTGTCGGCGCGCTTATCGTGAGCGGGTCCTTCCTGTACCTCCTGGGTATCCTGCTTGCACGCTGGAGCATCCTCTGGCCCGTCATCCTGCTGCTCGCCGGGCTGCTCTTCCCGCTGTGGATGATGGTCGCGGGGCGTCGGAGGCGGGAAGAATGATTTTGGCACCAAATCCGCGGGGTACCGCGGCGCGCATGCGCGCGGCCCGCATGAAGAGGAAGGCCCGCTGGGATGCCCTCTGCCGCCGCTGCGGGCTGTGCTGCTATGAGAAGGAGTACCGCGGGAGGGCCGTGGTGACGAACTTCAGTCGTCCGTGTCCGCACCTGGACCTCCCGTCGCGGCAGTGCGCCGTCTACGAGAGCAGGTTCGAGACCTGTGCGGGTTGCAAGAAGATGACTATCCTGCACGCGATGTTCGTCCATTGGCTGCCGCCAACGTGCGGCTACGTTCAGCATTACCGGCTGCGAAGGACGGCGGGCGGAAAGCGGCTCGCATGACCGGCTAGTACTTGAACGCGCTCTCGCCGATGAACTCTCTGAGGATCGAGGTGGCGGGCACCCACCGCGGGTGCAGGGGCGCGAAGTTGGACAGGAACGAGAGCAGCGTCCGCGCCTCCTGGTATTCGGGGGCATCCGGCTTCACTGATGCCAGAAGCGGATCCGCGTACACCTTGAGGACGGCCAGTTCGTAGTCCAGCGCAGAATTGAAGGCTGAATCCGCTCCATTCTGGAACGGGAAGATGTTCCTGTCTTCACCGTGTCTCACCGAAGGCCACATCGTCAGTGTCTGCAGCGCGGTGTGCCCGCGGAACTGGCTGTCTCGGACGATCCTGCGAATCAGCCGGTTGTCAGTCGTGGCGATCCTGTTGTGGTCGTCCAGGTTGAGTTGAGTGAGCGCGGAAACGTAGATCTTGTGCTTGCTTTCCCGGGGCACAAGTGGCGTCAAGGCGTCGTTCAGCCCGTGGATGCCTTCGAGAATGAGAATGGCCCTGTCGGGCAGAAGGGTCTTCCTGCCCTGCGGCTTCCGCGCGCCGGCGTGAAAATCGAAGACCGGCGTCTCCACTTCCTCCGCCTGCAGGAGGCGCACGAGGGTGTCGTTGAGCAGCTCCACGTCCAGCGCGCCGAGAGATTCGAAGTCCGGCTTCCCTTCCTCGTCCCGCGGGGTTCGGTCGTTCGGCTTGTAATAGTCGTCCAGGGAGATCGTGACCGGGTTGCGGCCCACCACGCGAAGCTGGATCATCAGCTTCTTCGAGAAGGTCGTCTTGCCCGACGAGGAGGGGCCGGCAATCAGGACGACCCTCACCTGGTCCCTCATTGCATTGATTCGGTCGGCGATCTCCGCGATCTTCTTGTCCTGCAGGGCCTCATCCACCAGGATGAAATCCTGAATGCCTCCCTGCCGGATCAGTTCGTCAAGCCTCCCCACGCTGCCCACGCGCAGGATTTTTCCCCAGTTCTTGTATTCCCGGTAGATGGAGAAAAGCACGGGGTTCTGCACGAACTCTCCCATGCGAAGGGGGCTTTCCGCGGGTGGATAGCGGAGCAGGAACCCCGGAGGGTAGTCCTTCAGGACAAAGACGGAGAGCAGTCCGGTGGACGGAACCAGGGGGCCGTGGAAGAGGTCGAGGAACCCGTCACAGGAGTGGACCGTGATGGCCGGGTCGTTGCGATTCTGAAGGAGCAGAAGCGTATCGGGCTGTTTGTGCTTCTGGAAGAAAGAAATCGCTTCCTGGTAGGAAAGGGACAGGGAACGAATGGGCAGGTCCCGCGCGACGATTTCGCGCATCTCCGCTTCGATCTTCAGCAGGTCGTCGCGGGGAACGCCATCCATTCCGTCGAAGTGGTAGAAGTATCCCTGCCCGAGAGAATGCCCGACGATGAGCCGCCGCTTCGGGAAGATCCGCGGTGCGGCCATCGCGAGGAGGAAGCACAGAGACCTGCGGTAGATGGCCAGGCCCTGGCGGCTTCCCAGCTCGACGGGCGCGATTGCACAGTTCACGGACAGCCCATGCTGCAGCTGCACCACCTCGTTGTTGACAAGGACCGCGACGAGGGGCAGTGGGGTGGCCGGGAACGCGGGGTCGGCGGCGACGTCTCCCGCGGCTGTTCCTCGCGGAAACTCTTTCACCTGACCGCCGGGGAAGGTCACCCGGACGTTCAAGAAAGATCCTTCACCTGCTGCGCCTCGTCGGCGACGAGCACGCCGGTGATCGTGAGGCCTTCCGTGTCGGACACCTGGACGAGCGGAGGATCGACGAGCCCCTTGCCGTTGGGATCGAGCACGACCCGCACGATGGGGCATCGTGGCTTGGTGGGATCGGTCTTGACGACCATGCCCCGGCTGTTGTTCGAGAGGAGCACCGCCGTGCCGACGGGGTAGATGGACAGCGTGTACACGAGGGCTTTCAGGATTCTCTCGTCGTACTGCTTGCGGTTCTTCTGCGCCAGGTCCCTGATCGTCGCGTGCCCGTCCAGGGTGCCCGGACGGTAGGGCCGGCGGGACAGCATGGCATCGTACGAGCACACGATCCCGATGATAAGGGCATAGTCGGTGATCTTCGGCGCGCTGAGGGCGCGGGGGTAACCGGAGCCGTCGATGCGCTCGTGGTGTTCCAGGGCGGCAAGGGCGACGTTCTCCGGCGCCGAGAACCCCTTGAGTACCCGGTAGCCGAGCAGCGTGTGCGTCGACATTGCCTTTCGCTCCTCCGGGCTCAGTATCTTGGATGTACGGCGCAGGTCCGGGGGAAGCTTCAGCATGCCGATCTCGTGCAGAAGGCACGCCTGGCCCAGCTCGATGAGCCGGTGGGGCGGCGCCTTCAGGTAGTCCCCGATCGCAAGGGCGAGAATCGTGGAATTGACCGCGTGCGTGATCATGTAGCGGTCAGCATCGGCGCTGACGTCGAGAAATCGCAGGAGGAAATCGCGGCTCTCGTGGACGATCTGGATTGCCTTCTTGACCCACTCGGTGACCTGGCCGAGATTGAGGAGCCCCTCGAGGGAGTACTTCGCGAAAAGCCCGTCCGTGAACGCGGTGAACTCCGCGTGGAACTTCTGGGCGGCTTCCACCTGCGCGTTCTGCTGGATATCCTCGTCAATTGTCTGCGGCGCCATGTTCGCGGTGTTCGCCCTCGAGAGATACCCCGGCACATCCTTGGCCTTGCCGTCCGTGGCAACCTGCATGTACTTCCATCTCTGCAGACGCTTCACAAGCTCGGGGGTCACCGGCGAGTCGGGGGTGAGGAGGATATAGCTCGCGTCGAGGTACACCGGCTCGTCGAAGTAGGTGCCGGGCACCAAGCTCGAGAGCGGAATGCCATTCATCCCTGCGATTCCTTCCGATCAGCCCCCCGGAGCGCGGCACCGCGGCGCGGCGTTGCCTGTTTGACGGGAGGTCCAGTTTGTCCTACTATCTCAACCCTATTATAGGGGAATTCCATGAAAATGAAAGCGATATTTCTCCTCCTCAACGTGGTGCTTGGAATCGCGTTCCTCGTGATTTTCCTCACGCCATTGTTCATCGTGGGGGGTGACTGGTTCAGCCTCTTCTGGATCCGCAACTGGCCAATCGCCGTGGTCTTTGTGCTGACCCTCTGCGCCGTCGACTCCTATTTTCTCCTCAACTGGAAGCTGTTCAGCGGACTCGAGAAGGAGAACTGGGGAGAGGTGGCCGGGTTCCTGGAGGACCGCATATTCAAACGGGGGTGGATTTCCGCCGCGCGCGTCAGGCTGCTGCTGAACACCTACCTCGTCACGTCCAACACCGAGGGGATCCTCGCCCTGGAGGCGTACCTTGAAGGGAAGAAGCCGGGGATCATTCCGAGATTCAGCCTGCCATTCGGGATTCCCCACCTGATCTCGAGAGATCCGAAAGAAGCCGAGTCGTGGTTCCGCGGAATGCTTTCGCGTCCACGCCTGGCGGACAGAGACTGGGTGAGCTGGAACCACGCTTTCAGCCTCCTGCAGACAAAGGAGAGCGATGCGGCGCGCACCGAGCTCTCCGTGCTTGTCGACAGGGTCTCGGATCCCGTCCTTCTCCTGCTGACGATCTATCTCCTCGACGTGCTTGCCAGGAATGACGCCTCGGTGGAGTCACGGGTGTCCTCGAAACGTGATGCGTTGAAAGCACAGCACACGCCGGTCTCGTTCCAGAAGGCGATCGAAAAGTCGAGCGCCAACATCCAGGTCGTTGTGCTCTCGCGGCTGCTCCAGGACGCGTCGCAGTGGTTGTTTGCAGGGGAGATGGTGCACTAGGACGGGGGGAAACCTCCCCGTCAGGAATCGAAGATGTTTCTCTGCTCCGTGAGCGTGACGAAACCCACGTCGTTGAATATGCGGATGAGCAGGGGAGCCCAGATGCTTTGGGACCAGTAGTACCCGAGGCAGCCCAGGGCGCTGACGAACGCCGATTCGAGCCAGAGGCCCTGACGCCGTGAGGAGACCACCGCGACCATCGTGGAGAGCGCCGTGGAGATCACCACCGCCGTGAAGGGACCCCAGATGGCGGCGAGCACCGTGAAGAAGACTCCCCTGTAGAAAAGCTCTTCCGAGGGGGCGTGGAAGAACAGGAGTACGACCTGGGAGAGGACGAATCGCTTGTCCACCTTGTCGGCCTTCAGAAGAGCGCCCCGGTTCCAGAGAATGTGGAAGAGCATGCAGGCGATGCCGACCCCCGCGCCCGTGAGGAGTCCCCGGACGTTCGGAAGGAGCAGGGACGGGTACAGCGCGGCAAGAATCGTGATGCCGTACCCGAGCTGGATGACGCGAATGATGGAATCGAAGAACAGGTTCTTGAATGAGTAGGGGAGGGCCCACATGTGGATGAGGAGCCCGAGGGAGAGGATGACCAGGTCAAGCACGCGCCTTTACCGCCGACGGCTCACAAAGAGCGAGATGCTGCGGTCATACGAGCGCTCTTCTTCCCGTGTGAAAAGGCATCCGGGCAGTTCACCGCTCGCGCGGTGGTAGGCGATGCACTGGCAGCACACGCCGTGTCGGGAGCATCCCTCGTAGGTGCAGGTGCACATTGTGTCGTTTCCCGCATGGTTCGTGCAGTTCATGAGTCTGTATGTACCCGTTTCGCGGCCCGAATGCAAGCGCGTTGACAGGATCCGGCGCGTGCCGCACCATGACGCCACCGTGAAAACAAGGCACGCGCCCGCATTCATCGTGCTTTCCCTCCTGCTCGCCGCCGCGGTGCTTCTCGGGGTGGGGATCGGGGCGGTCCAGGTGTCTCCCGCATCCCTCATCCGTTTCCTCCTGGTGAAGCTCGGTCTCAGCGCGCTCCCCTTGCCGGACGAGCGCGACATCACCATCCTCCTCCTCCTGCGGTTGCCGAGGGTCGTCGCAGCGATGCTGGTCGGATCCTCTCTGGCCACGTGCGGCGTGGTCATGCAGGGACTGTTCCGCAACCCGATGGCCAGCCCCGAGATCCTTGGCCTCTCCGCCGGTGGCAGCCTCGGCGCGGTGATTGCGATCACCGCGGGCTTCGCCTCGGGGTCGCTTCTTGCGATCCCCGCTTTCACAATTGCGGGGGCCCTTCTCTCCGCCGTCTGCATCTACCTCTTGTCCTCGTCGCGCGGCACGACCTCCCTGCTGTACATCGTCATCGCTGGCATGGCCATCTCATCCCTGTTCAGCGGTCTCACCTCTGCGCTCCTGCTTTTCTCCCGTCAGTACCAGGTCAGCCAGTTCATCTTCTGGACGATGGGCGGGCTGGACGGAAGGAGCTGGCAGCACATCCTGTATTCCGCGCCGGTCCTCGTGCCGGGCATGATCGCGCTCTCCTTTTTCGCGCGCGAGCTGAACCTGTTCACACTCGGGGAGGAAGAGGCATTCTCCCTCGGCATGCGGGTGGAGACCGCGAAGCGCATTCTGCTGGCCATCGCCGCGGTGGTCACCGGGGTCGCCATTGCGGTGAGCGGACCCATCGGGTTCGTCGGTCTCCTGGTTCCCCATCTGCTGCGGTTCCTGGTCGGTCCGGATCACCGCGCCCTCCTGCCCGCGTCGGCCCTCGGGGGCGCCCTGTTCCTCGTTCTCTGCGACCTGCTCGGGAGAGCTCTCCTGCCGCCATTCGAGATCCGGGTCGGAATCATCACCGCGATCCTCGGAAGTCCCTACCTTCTCAGCCTTATCGTGCGCATCCAGAGGCGGAACGCCGTGGGGGCGCGATGAGCGGCGAGTTCCTCATGGCCCGGGGGCTGACGTGGACGGTCGGGAAAACCACGATCGTGGACAACATCGACCTCGCGGTCGAAAGGGGGGAGCTCATCGGTGTCATCGGTCCCAACGGGGCCGGCAAGACCACCCTCCTGCGTCTTCTCGCGGGCCTCCTGACGCCGACCGCGGGAGAAGTTTTTCTTGACGGCGGGGGAATCGCGGGAATGGAGAGCCGCGGCCGCGCACGACTGGTATCCATCATGACCCAGGACGTGTCCCAGGTCTTTCCTTTTACCGTGATGGAAATACTCCTGATGGGCAGATATCCGCACCTTGGCAGGTTCCAGAAGGAAGGCGCCGAAGACATGGAACGGGCGCGGCGGATGCTTTCCTATGTCGGCCTTACGGGGATGGAGGACCGCGGTTTCAGCGGTCTGTCAGGCGGAGAGCGGCAGCTCGTGCTCTTTGCCAAGGCGCTGGTGCAGGACACCGACCTCCTGCTCCTCGACGAGCCCAGCTCGAGCCTGGACATCCACCACCAGGACAGGATTTTTTCCATGGCACAGGAGCTCGCCCGGGAAGGCAGGGCGGTGATCGCCTCAGTGCACAACCTGTCGGTGGCGGCGCAATACTGCTCGCGCCTCGTCCTGCTGGAGAAGGGACGCATTGCATGCAGCGGGCGGCCCGAACAGGTTCTCAAGGCCGAGGTTCTTGACAGGGTCTATGGTATTCGGACGATGGTCTCACCGAGCCTGGCGACCGGCAGCCTCACCGTCACGGTCCTGCCGCGGGACAAGGGTGCAGCAGGCACGAAGGTTCATCTCATCGGCGGGGCAGGGAGCGCGGTGAACCTGACACGTGAGCTGTACAGGCTCGGCTGTTCACTCACCGGCGGGATTGCCCATGAATACGATTCGGACGAGAAACTCTGGAGGAGCCTGGGAATCAGGTGCATGACGGTGGGTGCATTCTCACGAATCACGGACGAGCAGATCCGGGAAGCAGCTCATTTCGTCGAACAGGCGGACCTGACAATTCTGTGTTCATTTCCTATCGGCCAGGGGAACCTTGGCAACCTCAGTCTTGCATCGCTCGCGCGACGGCTCGTGGTCCTGAACCCGGGCCCGGAAGAAGTGCCGCGATCGATTCTCTCACAGGAGGGACGAACACTTTTCGCGGAGGTGTGCGCGGGCGCTCGTATCCTGGAGCACGATGAGATCCTGGAGGAATTGTTGACGGCCATGGATCATTCGGCGGCTCGCTGACCGGCACCAATCAATCACCGAGCTGCTTTTCCTGGTACTCGAGGAACTTGTCGATCGGCTCGTTGTCCGCCAGGTAGCCCAGCTCCATGGCAATCTCGCCGAACAGCCGCTCGTCCCCCGCCGTCTGGCGGTTGATCACCACGGTGACCTGGGACGATGACAGCGCGCCTATCCCGACCAGGAATTCACCGATCTTCTCTGCCATAGGTCCTCCTCAGAGTATACTGCCGGAGACGGGGGTCGAACCCGTATGCCCCTTGCGAGGCAGGGGATTTTAAGTCCGTTTTCGAATCCCCACACCGGTACCCCTCTATACCTAAGTGTACTATTGATATGGACTTGCCGCAACAGCGGCAGATTGGAGTATGTCAAAAAAAAATGAGATACTGCAAGTGTTTCTCAGAAATCATCTCATTTTTCTAAAGACCGAGCGCGCAAAAGGCGAAGAAAGGTGACCTAGGGTTTAGGAAAACGACGACGGACCGGGTCGGCGCGAGTCTCTCTGCAACTCACTGCAAGCTATTGTAAGTCCTTACAAAGAGTTGGGTCAATCGGAATCTGCCGCGACGTCGGTCATCTTGCAATGACTTGCATGTATTTGCAGCAATTGACCCAATTCATCTCAAAAATCATATCCACAAGCATTTCGCATAGTCAAATCTATAGTGGTGTACTAGCTCAGCACTATAATGTCACTGTTTTGGATTTGTCAAGAAAAAAAACTCTGTTTTTCAAAGCAAAGTTGAAATATCCCCTCCGATGGGTAGCGGGGTAGCGACAAATTCCGCCGAAAGGGGGACTCTTGATTTCACTATAACATTCCCTGACTTAGTTGTCTCTTGGTCTTGATCAACAGGGTGTTTCCAATTCCTTCTATAAGAGAAGACCAGCAATCGATTGAGTGACGATGGTATCGTCCGCAGATCAAATCGTGATCGAGGCGGATTGGAGCTCTGAGGCCAAGCGTCTCCTGTGCCCCGTTGAATCCCCAGACCATTAATGCCCTCATGTATTTAAAAGGGGAAGCAACACCGCCGAATCGCTGAGACACATTATTCCTCGAACCACCCGCTCAAACTGCCGAGCGGGATATATGGGTGTGCCCGCTGGGTGCGGAGCTGCGCAAGATCACGGCTCACCCGGTGGCAGACAAGAACGGGCGGATGACCTGGAAGTATCAAGCAGAAGACGCGGAGTGTGCAGCGTGCCCAAAAAGGAGCTGCTGCACCAAGGGCAGTGGGGGGGTAGGATGCTTCGGGTCTCGGTGCGTCATAAGGAGCTGAAGGCGTACTTCGAACAACTGGAGAATCCCGAAAGGAAGACTCTGATCCGCAAGCGGAAGGAATTGGTCGAACATCCCTTTGGCACGATCAAACGCACGCTTGGCTTCGGGCACTTCCTGCAGCGAGGGCTTGAGGCGGTAGGGGCTGAGTTTCAGTTCAGCTGCTTCATCTACAATTTGAAGCGGGTGCTCAACATAGTGCCGTTGAGCACGTTAATGGAAGCCTTAAGCGGATAGACGGGGCCAAGGAAAAGGCGGTGGAACAGCGGTCGATCGATGCGTCTCACTACCCCCCCCCTGGAGCACCTCCGCCCGCTGGGATATGCGGCCCGGTCCTGGCTATTCACCCACGGCCAAGCTGGACTATTCACACAGTCTGATAGGCGGTGGGGTTCCAAGTCACCCTAAAGCCACGGTGTCTCCCTCGGCCGTCAACCAGCGCACAAGGGTGACGTTGCCTTCAACAGTGCCCAGGTCTGGCATACGCAGAGGCCACTCCATGTCATGCACCTGCCTTCTTCACGGACCCGAAGATTCGCATCAGCCGCACGACCTCCGCCGCAACATCGGCGCGCGCGGCCGCCAGCATGTCCAACTCGCCCCCGGTACTGGTCACTTCGCCGGGATCGAGGATATCGGCATCGTGCTTCTGGAAGTAGCCCTTCATCGAGTTGATGAACGTTCGGCGCAGGGCTGTGCCCACATTCACCTTGCAGATCCCCGCAGCGATCGCCGCTTTCAGGTCGTCCTTTTCGATGCCCGTGCCGCCGTGAAGAACCAGGGGGATTCGTATTCTCTTTCGCAGCTGGGCGAGCAGATCCAGATCGAGCCTCGATTTCCGCCCCTCTAGGATGTGAACATTGCCTACCGCGACGGCCAGGGCATCCACGCCGGTCATTGTAACGAAGCGCTCCGCTTCACCAGGATCAGTGGCGATGCCCGCGCTCATCTTCTTCTCTCCAATGTCCCAGGCGGGCAGCTCTCCAAGCTCCGCTTCGACTTCAGCGCCCACCGCATGAGCAGCGCGCACCAGGGAGATGTTGATCTGGATCGATTGCTCGAGACTGCAGCCTTCATGGTCGTGCATGACCACGTTAAACCCTGCGTCGAGCGCCGCCTGGAGAAGCGCGGGCTCATAGGCCTCGTTGAGGATGAGAGCTATGGGGACTCGCGCATGTTCCGCGACAGACCGTCCGAGGCTGCCGTAATGGTCGATTATTTCTTTCACCCTTCGATGCCTGTTTCCGAGAAACTTTCCGTTGAACCCAATGATGACGGGAGATTCAGCCGCCTCAGCGGCATCCTTCACGGCAAGCAGGGACTCCAGGTTCCAGGCTTCGAAATATCCGACGGCATATCCGCCATCCAGTGCATGCCTCAATAGACTTGTCATCGAAAGCAGCGGCAAGGGATTCCTCCTTTTCAGATTGGGAGAAGATTCGGCCGTTTTCCACGACCGCCAACAGAATATAGGTT
>PMZS01000402.1 GCA_003170115.1 Spirochaetaceae bacterium | reverse complement strand
CTCTGGATACCAGGCAGCGCGCCCGCGCTCTGCGCCTGGGCCACAACTCCCGCGCCAAGGAGTATCGTCGTGTAGGCCGTGTACCCTCCGAAAGCGTCCACCCATTCACCCCAGGGGCTCGCGGTCTTTCTCACCCGGGCCATGTTGCCGTCCGTACAATCGAGGATATCAAAAATGAAAAAAAGGCCCAGCCCGACCCAGGCCGCCCAAAGGGGACCGGAGACGAGAAATGCGAATCC
The DNA here is from genome assembly GCA_003170115.1 of Spirochaetaceae bacterium. Classification (GTDB taxonomy): domain Bacteria; phylum Spirochaetota; class Spirochaetia; order SZUA-6; family Fen-1364; genus Fen-1364. The sequence goes on along the minus strand of PMZS01000402.1, from coordinate 12,322 downwards.
CGCAAGGCACAGCGCTGCGGAGAGGTACGTCACAGCGTTGGCGCTCCATCCCATCGCCAGAAAAAGCCAGGCGACCATGAATGAAAGAGGCCTGAAGAGGACGATGGTCAGCGGCGAGTCGGTGCGAATTCTCCCCGGCGGGAGAGAGTCAACGATTTCCTTGAGCCTGATACGAGCCATTCGCTATGCTCCTTCTCCTAGGATCTCTTCGATCGTGGACTCGAACCGAGTCCGCATGCCCGCAAGCTGGTCGAGATAACTCTCGTAGGCTCGTCGAACCACCCGGACTCTCGCAGGCTCGTCGGCCAGCCAGGCACGCGCGCGTGCCACAAGATCCCGGGCCTCCCAGTCGAAGGGGACGTAGGTCTCGGTGGGAACGAAAATGTCGGGCCAGGTCTCCAGATGCGACATATCGGGCTTCAAAAGGAGAGAACCGCTTCGAACCGCTTCGAAATCTCGCAGGCACAGCTCGCCCCAGCCGAAAGGGCTCAATGTGATGCGCGAGTTACGCACCTCGCGGTTGAACCGCCGCTGCGAGACCATGCCCACGAGGAAGTCGGGGTTTCCGCGTATCCGCTCCAGGATCAGTACGCGCTGGTGAGCGATTGAAGGCGGCCCGGCAAGTCCGATGCGCGCGTGCACGGGATGCAAGCCCCGGTTGTCCGCGACGGGATCCTTCGGCATCGGCGAGCGGCCATAGAAAGCGCGGGCAGCACTGAAGCCGAAAGCCAACGTGGCCGCCACGCCTGCGCGCTGGCGCATCTTGGCCCTGGGGTAGTCCCCGATGCCGATGTTCCAGGAAAGCCGCAGCTTCGCAAGCTCCTCAAGCCGACTTTCCGTCGGCCGTTCGCGGTGGTTGGGATCATTGACGCCATGCTGCCGATGGAAGAAGTCCGAGTACAGCTCTTTGCCATACAACGGCTTCCCGTACAGCGATCGATCACGAAACAGGGCCTTGCTGTAGAACAGGTCGACGAGGGGCAGCACCTCCAGGCGCGGAATGCCGCCCCCGGCATCGTCATGGAAGAAAGCTATCCGCCGATATCTGCTGCGCAGCGATCGCAGGAGATCCAGATCAACCCGGTCCGGCTTGATGAACTGCCGCACCATAATCAGCACGTCGTTGCGGTCTTTCTCCAGGCACCACTGGGGGGAATCGGTGAACTGGAACCTCCGCGGATCACGAGAGAACAAGAAGGGCATAAGGGTATGGAAACAGGCGATTCGGTCATGAATCGTAAGGACGGTTATGCGGCTCATTTCCCCCTGCGCTCTTTACCTGAATGGCCTAACGTGTATCATGGCGCTGTGACAAACGGAAGCACCCGACCCAGGATCGCCGTGTTCACAAAGTCCCTGGACAACTGGACATCGGGCTCGGGGCATCACCTGAACGAGATCCTCAGCGCTACCCTTGATCAGAACGACGGACGGTTCGATTTCACTTTCGTGCACTACCGGCCGAGCGAGAATCCCATCTACCAGCGCGTTCGAGAGCTCATAGTCCCTCGGGATCGAGCAAGGGCGGCTTTCGCGCTTCGCCGGGAGCGCTTCGATGTGGTGCACTATGCTCCACTCACCATCTTCGCCTAGATCTGGGGAATTCCCAACAGGAAGATCGCCATGATACACGGTGCCGAGCAACTTCTCGTGCCGGGGTTGTACGAGAAGAAACTCGGGCAGTATGAGCGCGTCCTGAAGAGAGCGAAGGAGGAGCGACTGGCGGCTTGACGTTCATCATAGCGGAGCGCCAGGATGCACACGGCAGGGGAAGCAATGGACAGCAGGGAACGAGTGCTCGCGTCGATCAATCACCAGAGGCCCGACCGGGTTCCCTGCGACCTCTGGGCCGAGCCCGGCGTCTGGGAGCGCCTGAAAAAGGACCTCCGCGCGGACTCCGAAGAAGCGGTGCGCACGGCGCTGGACATTGACATCCGCTACATCTCCCCGACTTATCCGCCTGACACGATCACCAACGGCGTCAAGCAGAACATGTGGGGCGAGCGCTGGGAAAAGACCTCCACCGTCTACGGGCTGGAATGGGAGCACACGCGGGGCGTCCTCATCGACGCAGAAAATCAGTCCGACCTGGAGGCGTTCCCGTGGCCGACCTGCGACCAGGTGGACTATTCCCATGTCAGGGAGGATGTCAGGCGATACGAGGGCCGCGCCATTTTTTACGGCAATGCGGACTTCTTCGAGCGGCCGGGCCTGGTCCGTGGTCTGGAGAACATTCTGGTGGACGTGATGATCAACCAGGACATGGTGGACTACCTGCAGGAGCGCTTTGTATCTTTTTTCATCGAGGACTTCTATCGGACCATGGAGGCGGCCGGGCGGAAGATCGACGTGTTCTGGGCCCTCACGGATCTCGGCACGCAGGAAAGGCTCCTCATGGGCCGGGACGCGATGGACCATTACATTTTCAAGCCGCTGAAGCGGCTGGCGGATGTCGTGCACCGGGAAGGAGTCAAGCTGATGTTCCATTCCTGCGGGGCGGTCCGGGAGGTCATTCCTGATCTCATCGCCTGTGGCGTGGATATTCTCAATCCCCTCCAGCCGGCGGCAAAGGGCATGGAGCCGGCGGGCCTCAAGAAGGATTTCGGAAAGGATATCGCGTTCCACGGCGGAATCGACATCCAGTATCTCCTGCCCCGGAAGACGCCTGAGGTCGTGGCCTCCGAGACACACCGGGTTGCCCGGCTTCTCTGCGAGCAGGGAGGGTACATCCTTTCCCCTTCCCACAATATTCAATTGGACACGCCGACGGAAAACATCCAGGCGATGTACCGCATGGAGGCCCGCCGGCTTTCGTGAAGGAGGCTCCATGGCGGAGGCCTGGCAGGAGCTCAGGGTTTCCAATGACGCGCTGATGGACGCCGAAGAGCTTCGGCCTGTGACGGGACATGACGCATGCCCTCCATGCAGGCGGATGGCTTGTTGCAGATGTCAACCCGATGCTGGGCACCGCCGATGTCACGCACCGCTGCACCGAGGGGGACGTGGACCACAACATCACTTCTCCCTGCGCGCCGGAGGCCTGATCATCGACCTGAAGGAGCAGACGCCGAAACATCCCGAACTGGACATGGGGTGGTTTTCCACCAATTTCGAGCTTCGCGATACCCTTTTCTTTCCCGCCCTCACGGCGCACAAGGCCTTCCCGAACCTCACCGAGGACCGGATGCGCATCTCCCTGGACAACCGCTACCAGCGGGTGGGCGACAGGATCTCGGAGCACATGCTGGTGCCCCACATGACCGATGTCTCCCCGCTCTCCTGGGAAGAGGTCTACAAGGACTGGAAGAGCGATGAGCTGAAGTACTACTGGACGAAGGTGGAGTTCCAGAAGATCCCCCGCTACTGGGGCTATGCGCGCAAGGGATTCCAGGAAGCCATGGCACTTGCGCGGAAGAACAACACGCGCGGGATCCTGGCAATGCGCCGCACGATCAGGAGCAACTCGTCATCCGAAGACGCGCGGGCCGTGTTGCGCCAACCCGCGATAAAGTACATTACCGCACTTTCGCACTCGTTACCCCGCGCCGAGGCAGAAAGCTCGCGGCAATCATCTCGATCGTTCTCACCCGGGAAAGGCAGTGGGTGACCTCTTTTCGATCCAGTATAGTATAGGTGAGGAAAATCGATGGAACGTACGTTTACTCTTGAGTACTGGCTGGACGACGACTGGTATGTCGGTCGCATCAAGGAGGTTCCTGGCGTCTTCAACCAGGGAGAATCCCCCGATGAGCTCGAAAAGAACATCGCGGACGCGTATAGAATGGTGATTGCTGAAGAGGTGGCCGGCTACAAGCCCGCAAATGAAATTCTATAGCCACCAGCGCGGCCCGACTTCGTCCAAGATCAATGGAATCGTCATGCTCATTCCAAAAGATCAGGACCCGTGGATGCTTTTTAGAAGGAGCCTCGAAAAGTTCTCCGAAGATTTCATGGATTTCAAACGTGACCAGGGGAACTACGAAAAACGCGACGTCGTCTCATGACCTGCCTTCTTGATACGAACATCTGCATCTACATTATCAACAAGAAACCTCATGCTGAACTTCGATTCCTCGGCAGCCTCTGAATATGGTCGGATCCGACACTCCCTGGAGGCCACTGGCACACCCATCGGGCCAATGGATCTATTGCTTGCAGCACAGGCGAGATCGCGAAGTCTGGTATTCGTGACCAACAACGAGCGTGAGCTCAAGAGAGTCCAGGGGTTGAGGGTAGAAAACTGGGCCCGGGCAAAACGAGGAGCCGCCGCTCATCAATCCGACGGTTGAACCTGGAACCCCAGCTTTCCTGCCACCCGCCTCATCCTGCTGTCGAGGCTCACGATCTCCAGCGGGCCTTCCGCGTAGGGTCTGAAATGCATGGCGGTGGCAACATGAATCGCATCCAGCGTCCGGCAGCCCGCAAGGGCCGGGGTATCTCGGATGATCATCTCGATCGACGAATCGACCGGCTTGAAATTGAGCTCATCCAGGACATCGGATAAGAGGCCCAGCCGCTCCTGGACCCACGCGTCGTCAGCGGTTCCCCCCTGGAGGAGAGATGCCCGACGAATGGCAATGACGCATTCGATCCTGAGCAGGCTTGAGGAAAGCCGTTCTTCCGCGCTTTGCCAGAGCTCTCGCATTGCGGGGGGACTTTGCTGAACCAGCAATTCAGAAAGAACAGCACTGGAATCAAAGTACCTGCAGGTCAATCAGTCAGCCCTGGTCTCGTCCAGGAGCGACTGCAGATCTATGGGTACACGCGGCCGAGGCAAACTTCGAAGCTTTGAAAAGCTGGACGTGGCGCCTGGTTTGGCCCGCACAACACTGCCTCGCCGAGCCTCTTCATCCAGGAACGTCGCCAACCGGCTCCCCCCACCGGGCAAGTGCCGTGCTGGCTGCCGGATTTCCGCGATCACCTCGTTCCTGTCCGTCACAAGTATTGTCTCTCCGCCTCTGACCAGCTTGAGGTACTTACTGAGGTTGTCCTTGAGCACCTTGATGCCGACGGACTTCATGACAATAAAGTAGCTAACTTAGCTACTTTACTCAAGCCCCTCATGGAGAAAAGAGCGGCGCAGAATTCCCCGTGCTTGCTCAGCTTTTGCGGCGCAATCCCTATGTCTGGATTCCGGCAATCTCTTCCTTCACGACTCGAATCAAGTCATCCACCGAGGTCACCCTGCTCCGGTCCATGAGCCAGCGAACGCCGATCCGAATTGCGGCCTTCTCCGCGACCGCGCGCTTGCGGATGTCCGTGATGCTTTCGATGTCCCACACGTTCACAATGCCCATCATCCGCCTGAGGAACTTCACGCCTCCGTGGCCCGCGGTTTCCTGCAGGAGCCGCAGAATAGTAGCGCGGCGGAAGGTCGCAAAAGCATCCGTTCCTCCAGCAGACTCCCAGTACCGCGCGGGCATGAGGTCCCCCTCGGGATGGGCTTTCCAGACCTCGTCGAGCTTCCGCGCGAACTCGTTCCACACTCCGCGGACCAGGCCCAGCACGTAGTCCTGGTATTCTTCCCGCTGCGCCCGGTCCGGTGTGTGACCAAAATGGGACAGGCAGTTCAACACGAGGTTCTGCAGCACGGCACCGACGTCATATGCCATGGGCCCGAAGAAGCAGAACTCAGGGTCGATCACACGGGTGTCAGTCTCATTCAGCATGATGCTGCCCGTGTGCAGGTCCGCGTGGATGAGTGCCTCCGCGTGCGTCATGTAGGCGGCTTTCATCTGCGCAATCTCGGCCTTCACGCCGGCATCTGCCCTGATCGCCTCCACCTCTGAATCCATCAGCGGATTCCACTTGTTCTCGGGTGAGCTGATGTAGGGATTCGTGTAGACGAAATCCTCCTGCAGCTTGTTGAGGTGAGGATTGATGAACCTCGCCTGCATCTCCTTCTTCTGGACGCCGGGCAGGGAGAAGTCAGAAGTGTAGAACAGGGAGCTCACCAGGAAGGTGCTGATGTGGTCCACGAACTTCGGGAAGCGCCACCGTTCCACCAGCGCCTTGCGCATGATCTCGTGGCTTCCGAGATACTCCATGACCATGAGGGACATCTCTTCGTCGTAGTCATAAATCTCGGGCACCAGCCCGGGGCACAGGCGGTTGTAGGTCTGCATGGCCAGGGACTCGAAGCGCATGCGCTCCCGTGTGAGCGGCCAGGATTCCCCCGCCACCCTCAGGTAGTTCAAGGCCTGCTTGGCGATGACGGCCTGGTCCGGCTCATCCCGGTTTGCAACGATGAACACGAGGTTCAGGTTCCCATCCCCCACCTCCTTCACGGAGAGATCGGCCCCGCGGTCAAACCTCGCGGCGACCGCAGGACGGCCGCGGAGGTAGTCGGGAAGGGTCTTCTCGTTCAGCGCGTGGTATGCCATCACAACTCCTCTATGGCTTCGACATCGCCTTGAACACTTCCCCGTGAACGAGCCGCGCGTAACCCAGGGCGGTGGCGGCGTCCTCACGAGTATAGAAATCCGACGGAGTGAGGTCCTCGCTGCCATAGAAGGCGAGTTCGCGATCGCGTCTGAGGAAACGCGAGATGCGGACCAGCTCCTCGACCCTGGGACGAATGCCGGGGGGCAGCATTTCACGGTTCTGCTCCAGAAGGGGGCTCACATCGTGAACTCTCGGGACTTCGATCCGTGCCGCTCGCAGCAGTGCCTTCAGGGTGATCTCCACCAGTTCCTGCGCTTCCCGCACGACGTCGGCCCAACTCTGTTCCTCCATGAGCACTTCCAGGGCCTTGAGCCGGTGGCCGGCACGCTTCAGGTAGTCCATGGCCAGGCTGTCATTGAACATGCTCCGCGCCTCCTTGCGTTTTCACCCAGTAGGGATGGCCATATGCGGAGAGCCGCTTGAGGCGGCCAGAGGCAATTTCCCGGCGGAGGGTTCCCAGGAACCGTGAGACCTCGCCTTCATGGTCCACAAGCACGATGCCGTCCACCGCTGCTTCACACCACAACGAGCCGGCATCTTCCGTTTTCTCAGGCAGGTGAACAAAGTGCGGGCTGTGCCGGTTCTCTCCGAAATGATCGTCCCAGAGCGAGTACAGTTTTCTGCTGAGCGGGCGAGGTCGGTCCAGGACAATCAGCAGATCGGTGTCTGACGAATTGCGGGAGTCCCCTCGTGCCACGGAGCCAAAGAGGACGACGCCGATCATGGAATCCCCAAGAAGCTCGCGGATTCCGGCGATGACGTGCGGGTCCTCGCGTTTTCCAGACACGAGGGCTTCCAGAGCCTCTTCGCATATCGCGTTCAGGGAAACTCCTCGCTGTGATGCCACTTCTCGAAGAGATTCGTGAACTGAAGGGCGCAGACGGAGAACAAATCGTCCCGAAGCGGTCTTTCGCATAGCTTGATAGTACTATAGTATCAGATTGACTGATTGTCAAATAGAAGAAATGTGCGTGCTTCCAGGCGCCTCTTAATGAAGTAGCTACATGTAGCTACTACACAAGCATGCGATCTCTGAAGACTACCGGTATCAAGGAGCTCAAGAACAAGCTCAGCGCCTACCTGCGGAAAGTCAGGTCAGGCAGCGTCATCCTTTGGTGACGCTCCCAACGGCGCGCAAAGAACCGCTCCTGGATCATTCGCGAGTTGAGTACGGATATCCCTGGATCGAGCGGCAAAAGAGTTCCCCATGGAGCCCGTGCGGAGCCCGGACGCAATCCACCTGGCTACTTCCCCGGGGTTTCTCCGCATTTTCCCCGATCTCCAGGTGCTCTCCTTCGACGGCTGTGTGATGCGCAACGCGGGGGCCCTTGGCATCCTGCTGGCCGGGTAGGGTTCGAAGCTCTCAGCACTTTTACCAAATATCCTTGAAAGACATTTTGAAAGACTTTGTTGATCACAATCGAAATACTCTTGCAAATTGATATTTCTTCGATCATAATCGAATTATGCTGGCCGCCGACTTCGAAGTGCAGAGAACGATCTACCTGGACTCGATTGACAAATGGATCGGGACGCCCGTCGTCAAGGTATTGACCGGCATGCGCAGGGTCGGGAAGAGCATCCTGCTCCGACAAATCTCCGAGCGCCTCAGAGCGCGTACCAACGACCCCAGGAAAGTCCTCCTGGTGAGTACCGAGTCCATCAAATATGAAATGGTCAGGAATCATCGTGATTTACACCAGTTGGCAGAGGAAGCACGCAAAGAATCCCCCGATGGACGCCTGGCGCTGCTGGTGGATGAGGTTCAGAACGTGGATCACTGGGAACGCGCAGTAGCGTCGCTCGCAGCCGAGGGACCTTTTGAGCTTTTCCTGACCGGATCCAACGCCTCGCTGCTCGCATCAGATCTCGCCACACGAATTGCTGGTCGATACATCGAGTTTCCAGTGTTTCCCCTGACCTTTGGAGAGTTCATAGAGTTCCGCAAGGCTGCGGGAAGCACTGCCGATGAGGCGGAGATGTTTCGATCGTTCATCAGGTATGGAGGCCTGCCCGGGATCCACCACGTGCTGTTCACCGATGAGCAGATCGACCAATATCTGAACGGAATATACAGCACGATTATCCTCCGGAATGTCATGGACAGGTACTCCGTCCGCAACCCCCGTCTGCTGGAAGATATCTGCACGTTCCTTTTCGATTCAATCGNNGAACGACACTCTCCGCCAAGAAAATCGCAGACTACCTGAAGTCCCAGCGGCGATCCACCACAGTCGACACCGTTCTCAATTACGTCGGATTTCTTGAATCCAGCTATGCCATACGGAGGGCGCGGCGATTCGATATTCGGGGCAAAAGGCATCTCGAAGTACAGGATAAGTTCTTTCTTGGAGATATCGGCCTTCGGTACGCACGACTGGGGCACCGGGACAACGACATCGCCGCGATCCTGGAGAACATCGTGTTCCTCGAGCTGTTGTGCCGTGGATACTCGGTATCCGTAGGGAAAGTTGGTCCGCTTGAGGTGGACTTTGTCGCGGTCAGCCAGGGCTCGCGAGTCTACATTCAGGTTTGCTACCGAATGGAGCAACCCGAAACCCGGGAACGCGAGTTTCGTTCGCTCAGGTCCATCGAAGACAACTACCCCAAAATTGTATTGAGCCTTGACGATTTTCCCGCAAGCGACGCAGGCGGCATTCGTCACTTGAACCTGATTGATTTCCTTCTTCACCGCAAGGATTTGTGAGCGGCGAGGGCAACACGTCAACCAGTATCAACGAGACTCGTCTCCTTGAAGCTGCGAGAGAAGCTCCTGCACATTGTCCAGGCTTCGTCCTTTCCGAAGACCCATGTCGTGAGGAATTGTTCTATACGTGCGGCGAGCGGCCACATCACCGATCCGTTCCAGCCCCGCACGCAGAGCTTCGTTCAAGATCGCCCGTAGAGGCTTTTTCAGTTTTCTGGCAGATGTCCTGGCCATATCCAGAAGATCCTCCTCAAGATTCATCGTGGTTCGCATGAAAGCATCATTCCATCGTCAAGAGTGATGTCAAGGCATCACTAGTGTTCGGACGATTCTCCTCCAGCCGGAAACCCTACTTCCTGGCGGTCTCCGCCGCGACGGGATCCATTCCCTCACGGATGAAAGCCGCTGGCGTCACTATCCGTATTCCTTGGAATTCCCTCAGCTTCAGCAAATGACGGTCTCCCGAAATGATGGCGTGCGCCTCGGCAGCAACTGCACACTCGATGAACTTGTTGTCATGCGGATCGTCCTCGATGGCTGACAGAGCCACCGTGCGCGCGACGTATACCTGATTGCAGCGTCCTTCGAAGATCTTGAGCAAGTCAGCCACGGCGGGATCATCTGAAATTCCAAACCGCGCAATCACTTCAAGGTATTCATTCAGGATCTCCTGCGAAAGACAGAGAATAACTCTGCCCTCCTTCCAAAGATCTATAACTTTTCCGGGAGTTCCCACGGGATTGAGTATCGACGATACGAATACATTCGTATCGATGACCACGTTCACTTGGAGGATCTCACCTCTCGAATCACCCTTCCAACGTCCGCCTCCGTGACTCCCTTCTCCCGCAGCCTGGAGGAGATCCGGCTCCAAACATCGGTGACGATTCGGGAAAAATCATTGGTCTCGATATATGAATCCACCAGCTCCCGCACTTTCGTGCTTGCCGTCTTGCCTTCCATGCGAGCGAGCTTTGAGAACTTCTGCTTCTTTCCCTTGTCGATTCTCACAATCAGCTGCGTTTCCATGTCCACCCTCCGATCTCGTTGTAAATACAAACTATACAATATAGACGCTGGCGTCAAGAACAGCGGGTCGAGGAAGAGGCACCACAACAGAAGGCTACAAGAATTGCGACAGGGGCGCCGCAGCGAAGTTCAGCCTGGACCCGCACGGGCTGCTGTCGGCCTGAGGGAGGCTGGCTGCTAATACGCCTCGATGACAAGGCCGGGAATCTTCGAGAAATGATTCATGTCTCGTGTGAGCACGGGCATTCCGAATGATTTCGCCATGACGCCCAGGAGAACGTCCATCCGAGGAACTGGGGTTCCATTTCTCAGCAACGCGGCGACGATCTCCCCGTACAGGACAGCAAACGGCGGAGCCGGGGAGACTATTTCAAATCCTTCGACCAGCCTGACGACGCTGGAGAGCTCCCGCTGCGGATTGCTCGACATTTCGGCGCCCGCCCGAAGCTCGCAGAGTACAAAGAGAGAGATCAGGAGCGATTTGCCGCCCAACGCCTCGAGCTTCGATGACGCAGGCCCTCTCTCCCCGCGTCTCTGCTCTCGAAGGAGATCGATACAAAAGCTCGTATCCGGAAACATGACTACGCGCCTTCGAGGCGGGGCGCTCCAACGAGGTCTGCTTCCCGGTCTTTCACGATTTCTTCCATCCGATCGAGCGTGCCCTCGGCAAAGCTGAGGCTCCTTGCGTTTGCCAGCAGCTTTTCAGCGGTCATCACGCGCGACCCGAGGATACGCTTAATCACCTGGCTGAAAGATTCGCCTGCTTTCTTTTCCAAGGCCAGCTTTTCATACGCTTCCATGTCTATCGTGATTGTCTTTACGGCCATCGTCACACTCCATGCACTTAAAGTGCACTTATTGAGATTCCGAGTCAAGACGCTCAAGTACGTCCCCGGATAGCGCACGGCTTTTTCGATGCCTTGCTTGCCTGGCCCGGCTCATCCCGGTTTGTGACGATGAAAACGAGATTCGGGTTCCCATCACCGACTTCCTTCACCGAGAAGTCGCCTCCGCCTTAAACCCTTCAACCGGCGGGAGGCCCGGCTTCACCAAGGGCGCGATCGAGCAGGTCGACGACGTTGAGCTCCCTTGCCCACAGTGAAAGGTAGCTCATGTCCAGGTTCCTGCCCGCGACCTTCAGGATCCCGAGCACGTCCCGCCACTGCCGTTCTGACACCTCGCTGCCCTGCCGATACCAGAGGAGCTTGGCGAGCAGGGTATCTTCTGCGGTGCAGAACGCCATTCTCTCTCCGGTAGATTCGTCGATGACATGAGACTGGCGGCGCTCCATCTCTACGTCGGCGTAGGCAGTGGGGCGGGGCACGAAAACATCGACCTTGAACGCGGTGGCGATGTGAATCAGGTTGAATGAGCTTCGCCGGCTTNNCGGCGATCGCATCGACGTCGGCATAGAACCCCGGGCCCAGCTCCTGCACCAACCGGCCGGCTTGGCCGGGCTCGAGCCTGGCTACGATGTCTGCATCCAGGGTCGCCCGCGCCACCCCGTGGGCAGAAGACGCGAGGGAACCACCGACGAAGTACGGGATCCCCATCCGCTCGAAGGCCTTGGCGACTGTCAGAGTGACGCGAAGCGGCTCTGGAATCACTGGCCGTACACCCTTGAGGCGAGCTCGGGCCCGAGGAGTGCCACGGCGGACAGACGTTGAAGCTCGGATGGGGAAGCGCCGGGGTTCCTCCTGGCCACCCCGAGGCGCGAAAGTAAAATAACGGTCTCCGACATTTCTGCCGCGACGCGCAGACGCTTCCAAGTCGGGGCCTTTCGGAGGAGGTCGATCTGGATCGCTTCGGCTTCAGGGCTTGTGTCAGCGGTGGGCATCTGCGGCTGCTCCGCTTTCATTCTACCACATAGAAGCTTTCGGTTTGCAGTTCTGTACCGCAAGGCGTGCAGGGTCGCAACGACACCGTCGGCCTCTCATTCTGACGGCTGGACCACGAACCCCAGCTTTGCGGCCAATTGCCGCATCTTTCGGTCGAGGGTCACGACCTCAAAATTGCCGTCAACGAACGTCCTGAAGTGGAGTGCCGTAGCGACGTGGATTGTGTCAAGAGTTTTGCAGTCCGCAAGAGCCGGAGCACCTCGGATGATCTCCTCGATCGCCGAATCGACCGGCTTGAAATTGA
>PMZS01000125.1:2901-3888 GCA_003170115.1 Spirochaetaceae bacterium | reverse complement strand
ACGGAGCAGCAGCGCCGCGCGGACCTCTTCGATGGCCTGGTGAAGAAGGGGACGACCCTCGCCAGCAGCGCCTACGGCACGATCCGCCTGCAGTCCGGCATGCGGTTCAGCTGGGTCGGGTTTTCCAAGCTCGTTCCCTCGCTGATTGGGGCGGACGCGAAGGGCAGGGGAAGCCTTGACTTCACTCTTCACGTCCGCAAGGAACTTCTGCCGGAGTACGACGGGGCCATCACCTTCTTCTTCGACGAGTACCCGAAATCCGGCCTCAGTTTCCTCTACAAGTCGACTGCGGGTGGCCTTCGATTTACGTCCCTGGCGAAGGACAGCGTGCAGGACCTGTTCGTGACGCACGCCAACCTTTCGGCCGTGGTTATCTTTTTCACCCAGGCCCCGTAACCGGCGCGATGCCGCTGGTCAGCCTCTCGGGAGTATCCGTCTCGTTCGGTGAGAGGAAACTCCTCGACTTTGTAAACCTCTCAGTGGCCATGAGGAGCCGCATGGCGCTCGTGGGGCCCAATGGCAGCGGAAAAACCACCCTTATGCGTATCGTGGCGGGCCAGGCGGCGCCTGATTCGGGAACGGTCGTGCTGGAGAAGGAGACGNNGTCCCGCAAAGCACGCCGCCCGCGCCGGTTGGTGACCCAGGTTCCTCCACGACATCTCTCTGGGAGGAAGCCGAGAAGGCCTTCGTGCGGGGCGCGCGGCTCGCGCAGGAGAGCGCGGCGCTGGAGGAACGCCTGGGCGCGCTTTCCCCGGACTCTCCAGATGCCGAGAGCCTCTTGTGGAAACACCACGAGCTGCAGGAAAAGATCGAGGCAAGCGGCTACCACGCCCGCAAAGAGGGCATGCACCGGGTGCTCTCGGGCCTGGGATTCTCATCCGCCGACTTTTCCAAGCCCTGCACGGAGTTCTCCGCCGGATGGCAGATGAGGATCGCCCTCGCCCGTGCCATCCTCGAAGCACCGGACATCCTGCTCCTGGACGAGCC
>PMZS01000125.1:0-2827 GCA_003170115.1 Spirochaetaceae bacterium | reverse complement strand
TCCCACATCGAGGCCTTCATCAATCGTTTCCGCTACAATGCCTCAAAGGCGCGCCTGGTGCAGAGCCGGATCACCGCCCTCGGGAAGATCGAACGCATCGAGGTCCCGCCGATCGTGAAGGCCATCCGTTTCTCGTTCCCCGCACCGCCGCCGTCCGGCAGGCTCGTGCTCTCCACTGAAGGGCTCGCGAAATCCTATTCCGGCCGGCCGGTATTCGCCGGGGTGGGATTCGAGGTGAGCCGCGGCGACAAGCTCGTCGTCGTCGGNNCGCGGGCAAGTCCACCCTGCTCAGGCTCATCTCGGGGAAGGAGGCGCCGGACGCGGGCACGCTCCGCTGGGGCACGGGGGTGGTCCCCGCTTTCTACTCCCAGGAAAACGCGGATGCATGGACGAGCGAGAAGCAGGTCGTCGAGGAGCTGGAAAGCGCGGCGCCCACCTCCCTTGTGCCCGAGGTGCGCACGCTCCTGGGGTCCTTCCTGTTCCGCGGTGACGATGTGTTCAAGAGCGTGGCGGTGCTGAGCGGGGGGGAGCGGAGCAGGCTNNCCGACCAACCACCTCGACATCGCTTCGAAGGACGTCCTCCTGCAGGCCCTGCGGGACTTCCCCGGCACCGTGATCTTCGTGTCCCACGACCGGCATTTCATCTCGCACCTCGCCACCGCCGTGCTGGAAGTGAAGGGCGGGTACGCGCGCTACCTGCCGGGCGACTACGAGTACTACCTCGGGAAGGCGGCGAAGGCGGCCGACGCGGATGCGGCATCCGCTCATGCCCCGGTAGAACAGCGCGCGGCGTCCGCCGTACAGAAGGAGCGGGTCGAGGAGAAGCGCCTCAAGAGCGAGCTTCGAGCGCTGGAGAAGGAAGAATCGCTCCTGATGCAGCGCCTGGAGGAGCTGGAGACTGAGAGGCTGTCGATCGAGGAGTCCATGTCCCGACCCGAAGTCTATGCGAACGGCGAACGCATGAAGGAGCTTCGCGGCGAACACGAGAAGAACCACGGTCGGCACACGGAAGCCATGGAGAAGTGGGAGGAGCTGGACGGCAGGACCCGGCAGGCCCGGGAGAAGATGGCGAACCTGAGGACGGACGCAGGAACGCATTGAGCCGGCCGTCATACACCGAGGAGGAAGCACGAATGCTGACCGCACAGGACATCGCCGACATGATCGACCATTTCCTTCTGAGGCCCGAGCTTGCCGACGAGGAGGTCCGTGAAGGATGCCGTATCTTCGAGCGCGCGGAAGGCCGACTGAAGGTGGGGAGGGATCCCGGATGAGCGGGCTGTCGGAACGTGAACGGGAGCGGTACGCGAGGCAGCTCGTGCTGCCTTCATGGGGTGAAGAGGCGCAGCTCAGGCTGAAGGCGGCCACCGTTTTTGTTGCGGGTGCCGGCGGACTGGGCAGCGCAGTCGTCCTCTACCTCGCAGCCGCGGGAGTTGGATGCATCCGCGTGTGCGACCGCGACAGGGTGGAGCTTTCGAACCTCAACAGGCAGATCCTCCACACCGAAAGGGGCATAGGCATGCGCAAGTCCGCCTCCGCGCGGAAGGCAGTTGCCCGGCTGAACAGAGACGTTCGGGTAGTGCCGCTCGTCGTGGAGATGACGGGGCCGAATGTGGGCGAGCTGGCTGCGAATGCGGACATCCTCCTGGACTGCCTGGACAATGTTCCCTCCCGGCTTGTCTTGAACCGCCATTCCGTGAGCGCAAGATTGCCCCTTGTGCACGCGGGGGTGCGGGGTCTCGGAGGNNACTCCCTGCCTTGCCTGTTTCATGGAGGAGGCTTCCCCCCAGGACCCGGTTGCCGCATCCTCGGGCATGGAAACCGAGCCATCGAGCCCACCGCCGATCCTCGGCGCGGTCGCGGGCGCCATGGGCTGCCTGCAGGCTCTGGAGGCGCTGAAATTCCTGACGGGGATCGGCGAGCGCGCGGAAAACAGGATCGTATTCCTGGATGGCGAGACGCTGAAATTCGAGGTCGTGGAAATCTTGAGAAACCCTCGTTGCCGGGTCTGCGGCGGATAATTTGCCTTCATTCACTTGCGGGAGCTATCTTTCAGCCAGCACACCATGAGAAGGCGGCGATGATACTCGTTCGCGATATTTTTCAGGTGAAGTTCGGAAGGATGAAGGAAGCAAAGGAAGTCTGGAAGGAAATGCTCAAGCTCTTTCCCGGGCAGGGCCGCCCGCGGCTCCTCACCGACCTCACCGGACCGTACTACACGCTGGTCCTGGAGGCCGCGTACAAGGATCTGGGTGACTACCAGGCATTCTCCCAGAAGGAGATGGCGGTCCAGGGAATGGGCGCCCTGTACCAGAAGTTCGTGCCGCTGGTCGATTCCGGTCGACGTGAGATGTTCACAGTCCTGGAATAAGGCAGGTTGCCCCGGTCTTCACGACCGATACATTTTCTCGATCACCCTGCCGTACATCTCGGTGATCACTTCGCGCCGCTTGCTCAAGGTGCGGGTCAACTCACGCCCGACCTCGAAGGCCGAGGGCAGGAGGGCAATCTTCGGCGTCGCGCCGCCAGGGAAGTGGATCCCGCTGTTCACAAGGTGGGTCTGCACCTCTTCCTGGAAGAATCGGTTGACAGCAGGGTTCCCGACAAGTTCCTTCGGGTCCCCCCAGCTGATGCGGCGGGAATCCGCGAAACGGCGAAGCCAGTCCATGTTGGGGACGATCAGCAGGCCCAGTGACTCGCGGCTGTCTCCCACCACGACTGCCTCCTGGATGTAGGGCGATTCCTGGATCACCATCTCGATGGGCTCGGGTTCCACGCGCTCTCCGGAGCGCAGCACCAGGGCATGCTGCATGCGTCCCGTGATCAC
>PMZS01000226.1 GCA_003170115.1 Spirochaetaceae bacterium | reverse complement strand
ATCTTGGGCTTGATGATGTGCAGGGACAGCGGCCTGTCCTTGACGCCGGTGAGCTTGCGAAGACCTTCCACGCCGAACTTCGGTCCCTTGAAATTCTTCAGCATGTTGGGAGGGAAGAAGACGTCGAGGAGGCGCATCTTCTGCGAATAGGCGAAGCAGTTGCCGGCAATGGACAGCAGCATCATGGGGACGTTGTCGATCCAGGCGTCAATGGGGAAGGCAAGCTGAACGACTGCCTCCTTCGTGAACGGGTCGTCGTTGGGGATCTCGAAGTAGCCGACCATTTTCCCGGAAAGCTTGATGCGCACGTCCGCGGTATCCTCCGATACCTTCTCCCAGGTACCGGTGGAGCCCTCGAGGGCGAGCGCCTGGATCAGGGAGAAGTGCTCGATGAACTTCTCTCCCTCCAGCCTGTCCTTCATGTAGTAGGTGGCCACGATGTGGTTCGAGAGATCCAGCCCGTCCATTGTGTGGGTAAAGATCNNCCGGCAGGTAATAGCGATCCATGCTTTTCTCCTTGTCTCTATGGGATGCGGCCCAGGGCCGCTTATCGCCTTGGCTTGAGGCGGATCATCCTCTCCGTCAGGAAGTTGACCCGTTCCACGTCCCACAGCCTCTCCGTGTGGCGCGCCACCAGGAGGTAGAGGGCGTCGAGTATGCACTGCTGGGCCACCTTGGAGGAGATGGCTGCCACCTTCACCTTGTTCTCGGGAAAGGAGGTGCAGAAAAAAATCGAGCTTGCTTCCTTCAACGGCGAGCGGGGGTAGTTGGATATCCCGATGGTGAGCGCTCCCTTCTCCCGCGCGATGCGCAGGCCCTCCACTGTTATCGTGGACCTGCCGGAATGGGAAATGCCGATCACCACGTCCCCGGCCGCCACGCGCAGCGCCTGAAGGAGGATCTGGGATGCGTCCCCATACGCTTCTGCCTGAAAGTCCAGGTAGGAAAAGCGCAGCGCCGCGTCGAGGGACACGTACGCAGAGCCCCCGATTCCAAAGAACACCAGCCGCCTGCCTGTGCAGATTGCCCGGGCCGCAGCCGACATGTCCGCGAAGGAGAGCATCTTGAGGGTGTCCTCCAGGCTCTTGATGTCGCCCAGGAACACCTTGCGCGCGATCTCCTCGTCCGAGTCCTCCGGGGTGATCTCCTTGAAAAGGCTCTGCACGCTGCCGGTCGTCTCCCGCGCCAGATCGAGCTTGAACTCCTTGAAATCCGAGAACCCCAGCTTGCGCACGAACCTGCTCACGGAGGCCACGCTCACGCCGCCCGCCCGGGCGAACTCGTGCACGGAGCGATGCGGAGCGCGCTCGGGGTTCTGCTGGATGAAATCCGCGACGTTCCGTTCCGCCTTCGGAAGCGAGCTGTACAGGGAGCGGATTTTTACAAGAACTCCTGGCACGGGAACCTCATGCGGTATTTAATTACAGTCCTGAGCGGCACCAGAGTAAGGTCTTTACAGCAGCCTGTCAAGAGAAAAATGACAAAGGCGATGCAGGCGGCGAGCCGGAACTGCTACGCCAGATCGAAGAACCGGAGCGCCCGCATCCCCGCCCGCTTCGCGCACTCGATGCCCACGTCCGAGTCCTCCACCACCACACATTGCTCCGGCGTGACCCCCAGCCTCTCGGCTGCCAGAAGGAACAGGTCGGGATGGGGCTTGCCGCGTCGCACGTCTTCCGATGTGACAAGCGCACCGGGGGCGAGGTCGAACTGGTCGATCACCGGCTGAACGGAGGGGCGGGAGCTGCCCGTTGCGATTGCAATGCGATGTCCCGCCGAGCGCAGCAGGTGCAGCAGCTCGACCATGCAGTCGATCTTCCTCGCCTCCGGCTTGCGCTCCCGGAAGATCTCCCCTTTGCGCCGGTAGACTGCATCGGCGTCCACGCTGATGCCCGCCTTCCGGGCGAACCAGGATATCTGCTCCCTGCCGGTCATGCCGGCCTGGGAGAAAAACTGTGCCTTGTCGATGGGGACGCCCGCCTCGGCAAGTGCCTGGCTGTAGCAGGCGTAGTGCGTCTCCATCGTGTTCACGAGCACGCCGTCGAAATCGAAGATCCATGCGGCGCTCACCGTGTGCCTCCGGTCATGGCGTGCCTCCGCCCGGGGCGCGGCCGGCCGGCCCCGCCATGGTCGAGCGCACCGCCTCGACGATGGTCTGCGTCTGTGGGAGAACGGCATGCTCCAACCCCGGCGCGAAGGGAATGGGCGTGTCGGGCACCGATACCCTGCGGATGGGGGCGTCGAGGTACCAGAGGGCTTCCTCGGCGACAATGGCGGCGATCTCGGAAGCCACTCCGCACGTAAGCTGGTCCTCGCTGGCGACGACCAGCCTGCCGGTGCGACGAACAGAGGCCAGGATCGTCTCCCTGTCCAGGGGCACAAGCGTGCGCGGATCGATCACTTCGGCCTCGATGCCTTCACGCGCAAGGATGTCTGCCGCACTGAGGGACTTGTGCAGGGTCAGGCCCGTGGCCACGATCGTCACGTCCCTGCCTGCGCGCTTGATGTCGGCGACCCCCAGGGGAACCAGGTATTCACCCTCGGGGGCGGCGCGGAACGCTTCTCCCAGCCCGTCCACCGCGGTTTTCGCCTTGCCGCCGGGGGAGCTTCCTCCATAGAGGAGCTTGTGCTCGAAGAACATCACCGGGTTGTCGTCCCTGATCGCGCTGGCCAGCAGACCCTTGGCGTCGTAGGGCGTGCAGGGAAAGACCACCTTCAGCCCCGGGGTGTGCATGAACCACGCCTCCAGGGACTGCGAATGCTGGGCGGCCCTGCCGGTGGCGCCGACGGGCGCACGAATGACGAGGGGCACCTTCACCTGGCCGCCCATCATGAACCGCATCTTGGCGGCCTGGTTGCAGATCTGGTCCATGGCGCAGGCGAGGAAGTCGTTGAACTGTATCTCCACCACGGGACGCAACCCGGTCATGGCGGCTCCTACACCCGCGCCGACGATGCCGGCTTCCGAGATGGGCGTGTCGCGAACGCGCGACTCTCCGTACCGGGCCAGCAGGCCCTCGGTGACACGGTAGGCGCCGCCGAACACCGCGATGTCTTCCCCCAGGAGGATCACCGACGAATCACGGTCCATCTCCTCCACCAGCGCCTGCCGGAGCGCCAGTACGATTGTGCGCAACTCCATCAGGCGTCCTCCCCGGCAAAAATCCAGCGCCGCCAGTCACCCGGCGCCGGATCGGGGCTCTGCTCCGCAAAGCGCACCGATTCTTCGATGACCTCGTCCACCGTGCGTTCCACCTGCACGATCTCGGCCTCGGGAACCCCCGCCTCCGCCAGGAGCGCCGAGCGGAAGAGTGCGATCGGGTCTCTCTTTTTCCACTCCTCCAGCTCCTTTTTTGTGCGATAGCTCGACGGCTCGAACCGTGAATGACCCATGAAGCGATACGTCTTGCATTCCAGCAGCGTCGGGCCCTCGCCGTCGCGCGCTCTCCTGACCGCCTCTCCCGCGGCAGCGTGGACGATGCGAAGATCCATGCCGTCTACCACGACCCCCGGGATCCCGTACGCGGCAGCCCTGTCGGCGATGTTTTCGAGGAGCATGGTCCGCCGGTAGTGAGTGGAGAACCCGTACACGTTGTTCTCGCACACGAACACCACCGGCAGCCGCCACACGGCGGCGAGATTCACCGCCTCGTGGAAGGCGCCCTCGTTGGCGGCACCGTCGCCAAAGAATGCAACGGACACGTGACCCTTCCCCTGCACCTGGCAGGTCAGCCCCGCGCCCCCCGCGATGGGGATGCCCGCCGCCACGATCCCGTTGGCCCCAAGCATGCCCACGCTGAAATCGGCGATATGCATGGAGCCGCCCATCCCCCGGCAGCAGCCTGTGCTCTTCGCGAACATTTCCGCCATGACGGCGCGGATGTCCGCGCCCTTGGCGATGCAGTGGCCGTGGCCCCGGTGGGTGCTCGTGATGTAGTCCGCGGGGGACAGGTGCGCGCACACGCCGACCGCCACCGCCTCCTCGCCGTTGTACTGGTGCATGCTCCCCGGCATGTCGCGGGTGGAGAAGAGGTGATAGAGCTTTTCCTCGAACCTGCGGATCTCCACCATCTTCCGGTAGAGCCCGAGCGCGGTTGCCTTATCCATTGCCGGCTCCCGGAGCATCTTCGAGAGCGAGCAGCCGAACAGGGCATGAGTCGAGTCCCCGCACGCTGAGTGCGAGCACAAAGAGGGTGAATCGCTTCGCCCGAAGATCGTCGAGGTTGGCAGCGAACTCGATGATGGGAATGCCGTTGTCCATGAGGAGCTGGTGATTGGGCTGGTCCGGCACGCCTTTCAGCTCTATGCCCGACGCGTCCGAGCCGATCAGGGAGATCTTCTTTTCGAAAATGAGCCACTGGATTGCGTCGTAGGCGATCTGGGGCCGATCATGTGAGCGTGGCGTGCGGTAGAAGCGCGCGCAGTTGAAGTTGAACAGGAGCATGTCTCTTTCACGGATTGCATCCACGTGCGGGGCCAGATCCTCCCGGCTCACCATATCGCCCGGCTGCTTGTGCCGGAAGTCCAGAAGAACGCAATCCCCGACCAGTCGTTCCAGGGGGAAGGCCGCCGCGTCCATGCCCGTGCGGTTGTGGTGGTAGGGGAACTCGATGTGCGTGCCGCAGTGCGATGACATGCTGATGTCTTGAAGGATGTACCAGGTGTCGGGGCTGCACTTGTACTGCGGGTACAGCTCGTCGGTGAAATGAGTGGCCAGGTCGAGGTGATATTCCTCTTTGCCCGGCTGCAGGGAATGGCTGAGGTCCACCAGCCGCCCTGGAAGCGTCCGTGCCATGGGTGCTCCGTGCAGGTATGATTTTTACAAACTGTCGAGCGTCACTGTAATTTTATTACATTCACCTGTCAAGCCGCCCCGCCCGCGGCGGCGGCTTGCGGGGCCCCCCGGGGCTGCCTGTTCCTTGACAGCTTCGTTGGCCGGCGCAAGGATCGCCTTCATGGCGCACACGTTTTTCTCCCGCCCCGTGCAGCCGGATACCGAAGGGCTCCTTGCCTGTATCAGGCGCGAGGGCACGCCGCGGCGCGTGCACAACACGGAGCTGTTCCTTGACGCGGAAGTGCAGGCGGCCCTCGCCGGCCGATTCGGCGTTGCCGCGGAGGTGAGCGCCGGCGACCCCTTCCTGGCGGAGAAAGTCCAGGCAGGCCTTATGCATTTCCTCGGTTACGAATCGGTGCGGTGCAAGCCCGACGGCCTGCAGTTTCCGCACAACAGGAGCAGCGTGTCCGATTCGGCGTCCCTGTCCCGCATCGGCGGGCGGAGCTTCGTCGACGAGGCGCGCGGGCCGGTCACGAGCTGGGCGGAGTTCGAGCGTTATCCCTGGCCGGATCCGAAGAAGATCTCCACGCGGTCGCTTGAATGGTACGAGACACACCTTCCCGACGGCATGTGCGTGGCCACGGGGGGGATGGCTCATTTCTGCGAGTATCTGGTGTGGCTCATGGGGTATGAGACCCTGTGCTACGCCCTGGTGGAGGCGCGTGACCTGGTCACGGCCATCCGCGACAGGCTGTTCGCCTTCTACCGCGAAGCCCTCGCACTCATCCTGTCCTTCCCGAAGGTGCGCATGATATGGGGCAGCGACGACATGGGCTTTCGCACCGGCACGCTCCTTTCCCCGGCGGACCTGCGGGAGCTGGTGCTCCCCGGCCATGCCATGCTTGCCCGCATGGCGCACGAGGCGGGGCGGCCCTATATCCTGCACTCGTGCGGGAACCTGTCGGCGATCATGGAGGATCTCATCGCGGGCGTGGGCATCGATGCCAAGCACTCTTTCGAGGACACCATCCAGACCGTGGAGGAAGCGCGCCGGTTGTACGGTGACCGCATCGCGGTCCTGGGCGGGATCGACGTGGACTTCCTGTGCCGGGCATCAGAGGAGCAGGTGCGCGCCCGCACGCGGCGCACCAT
The DNA here is from genome assembly GCA_003170115.1 of Spirochaetaceae bacterium. GTDB lineage: Bacteria > Spirochaetota > Spirochaetia > SZUA-6 > Fen-1364 > Fen-1364. The sequence goes on along the minus strand of PMZS01000226.1, from coordinate 11,748 downwards.
CGAGCGGTGCATGCCGGGCGGCGGCTGGTGCCTGGGCACCGGCAACAGCGTGGCCAACTACATCCCGCTGGACAACTACCTGGCGATGCTCGATGAGGGCCGCGAGTACACGGCATAGGAACGCATGCCCGGGGAGAGCGGGGCCGTGCAAGGAGGGTACCATGTTCGAGGTCATGTGCTTCGGTGATTCGAACACGTGGGGGTACGACCCCGCGGCCGGTGAGCGGTATCCCCGGGAGGTGCGCTGGACCGGCGTCCTGCAGGCGGCGCTGGGCCAGGGCTACCGGGTCATCGAGGAGGGCCTGAACGGGCGCACCACTGTCTGGGAGGACCCCGTGGAAGGCGACAAGATGGGCAGGAGGCACCTCATGCCCTGTCTTGAAAGCCAGGCGCCCCTCGACCTCGTCGTGCTCATGCTGGGAACCAATGACCTGAAAAAGCGTTGCTCAGCCCCGGCCGGCGATATCGCCGCGGGAGTCGGCGTGCTTCTGGACATCATCGGCACAAGCGCCGCCGGCAGGGCTGGGAAGGCGCCGCCCGTCCTCCTGCTTGCGCCTCCCCCGCTGGCGAAGCTTGGTGCATATGCCGGAATGCTGGAGGGCGGCAGCGAAAAATCGCTCCAGTTGGGGAAGCTGTACGCCGAGCTCGCGCACGCGCGCGGCTGTGCATTTCTCGACGCGGGTACGATCATCAGATCGAGCGACCTGGACGGCGTCCATTTCGAGCGCGCGGGGCACCGGACACTCGGAGAGGCGGTTGCCCGCGAAGTGACAAAAATCCTGGCCGGCGGAAAGGGAGGGACTCCATGGCGACCAGGGACTACCTGATCCTGGACTTCGGGGCGAGCAACGGCCGCGCCGTGCTTGCACGGTTCGACGGGGAGCGGTTCACCCTGGAGGTGACCCACCGCTTCGACAACCGGCCGGTGCGCGTTGCAGGCACCCTCTACTGGGACATCCTGCGCCTTTTCTCCGAGCTGAAGCTCGGCCTCCAGGCATCCCTGAAGAAGTACCCCGACATCGTCTCNNGCTGGGGATCGGTATCCAGAAGACCCTCAAGGTCTCCCCGAATGTCCGTTCCATCGGGGTTGATACGTGGGGCGTGGACTTCGGGCTGATCGACGGGAAGGGGAAGCTCCTGTGCAACCCCGTGCACTACCGGGACGAGAGGAGACACGCCGCTGCCCCGGAGCTTTTCCGCATCATTCCCGAGCGCGAGATGTTCCGTCGCACCGGGTTGTTCGTCCTGTCCATCGCGAGCATCTTCAGCCTGTACGCCATGAAGCAGGACGGGGCGTCGGAGCTCGGGGCGGCCGGCCGGCTGCTCATGATGCCCGATCTCTTCAATTACTTTCTTACCGGGGAGATGTCCAACGAGTTTGCCATCGCCACGACCACCATGGCCTTCGATCAGACGGCGAAGAGGTGGGACTCAGGGATCCTCAGCAGGCTCGGCATACCTGAGACGCTCTTCTCCCCGGTCGTGATGCCCGGCACGCAGGTCGGGTGCCTGCAGGCGGCCGTGCGTCGGGAGCTGGAAGCAAGTGCGATCCCCGTGATCGCACCGGCCACCCACGACACGGCCTCCGCGGTTGCGGGGCTTCCCGTCACCGATCATGAACGCAGCTGGGCGTTCCTCAGCCTTGGCACCTGGGCGGTGGTGGGACGGGAGACCCCGGCGCCGGTGTTGAGCGACGAGGCCTTCGATGCGGGGTACGGCAACGAGGGCGGGGCGGAGGGAAGGAACTTTCTGGCCAACAACATCACCGGGCTGTGGATCGTGCAGCAGTGCCGCGAGAAATGGATGAAAGAGGACGACGCTGACCTGCCGTGGGACACCGTGGCTCGCGGCTGCCTGGAGGCCCCCCGCTTCCAGTCCTTCATTGACGTTGACGACGCCCAGTTCGCCGCCGTGCAGCCCGGCATGCCCGGTGTCATCGCCGAGTACTGCGCGCGCAAGGGCATGACCCCGCCTTCCCGCCGGGGAGAGACCGCGCGATGCGTCTACGAGAGCCTCGCCCTGAAATTCCGCCGGCGTCTCGAGCAGCTGCAGGCGTTTTCAGGGAAGCGGATCGATCTCCTGCACATCGTGGGAGGAGGCACGCAGAATGCCGCCCTTTGCCAGTGGACCGCGGATGCCACGGGGATCCCCGTGATCGCCGGGCCGGTGGAGACAACCGTGGCCGGGAACCTCATCATGCAGCTCAAGGGTACCGGGGAGATCGCAGGCCTGGAGGACGGGCGGGAGATCATTGCCCGCTCATCCGAGACGCAGGCCTATGTCCCGCAGGATTCCGCGGCCTGGGACGAGGCGTACTCCCGGTACCGCGGCTTCTTTGGCTGAAATGGTGGCACGCCGCCGGTGATAATTATTGATTGACTGATTTGATCATAGATGATAAAAGAAGATAACTATTGATATTATCGACGGTGGCAGGAGATTTCCATGGACCCAGTTCTTGAGAGAATCTATGCGATCACAAAGTCCGAAATCCCCGCGTACGCCAGGCACCTCATGGTCGGAGGGGGCACGCGGGGAGGTCCCGTTCTTGTAAGGGGAAAAGGCTGCTGGGTCGAGGACATCGACGGAAAGAAGTACATCGACTGCACCTCCCAGAGCTGGGCGCTGTATCTCGGCTACGCCAACGACGAGATAAACTCCATCGTCTCCGAGCATTTGAAAAGCCTCTCTCACGTGCACCAGGGCTTCGACACGCTCTCCCGGTTCGCCCTGGCTCGAAAGCTTGCCGAGCTTTCACCGAAAGAGTTGAACCGCGTCTCCTTCACCGTGGGCGGCGGGCCCGCCGTGGAAGCGGCGATGAAAATCGCGATCAAGAACAGGCCGGGAGCGCAGGAGTTTCTCTGCCTCTACGATTCCTATCACGGCACCACGCTGGGCACGATGGGCGCGAGCTGGCAATCGACCCTGGCGGGCGGAAAGCTCATGGCGCCCGCCTCCTACAACCGTCTCACCAGGCAATTCATCCGAGTCCCCAACCCCTACTGCTACAGATGCCCGCTGGGCCAGAAACCTGACGGCTGCGGCATGCTGTGCCTGACGGTTCTGCGCAGCACCATCGAGCGCGGCGTCAACGGCCCGGTGGCCGGTATCGTGCTCGAGCCGCTGCAGGCGAGCGGCGGGCAGGTCATTTTCCCGAAGGAATACCTCCAGGGTGTACGCGATATCTGCGACGAGTTCGGCATCGTCATGATCTACGACGAGATCCAGACCTATGCGCGCATCGGCACCTTCTTCGCCAGCGAGTACTACGGCGTCGCGCCGGATATCATCGTTCTGGGGAAGGGTCTGGGCGCCGGTTTCCCCATCGGGGCCATCATCATCCGGGACACCCTGGAGGGTTTCTCCCCCGAAAGCGAAGAGCTTCATACCTTTGCCAACAGCACCGTGGCCCAGGTGGCGGGAATGAAGCTGATCGACCTTCTGGAGAACGGCGTGCTCGACAACTGCCGGGCCATGGGGGAGCGCATCGGCAAGGGGCTGCGGGAAATGCAGCAGGAGTTTCCGGTCATCGGCGAGGTCCGGCAGGCAGGCCTGCACATCGGCGTGGAGCTCGTCAAGGATCCCGCCAGACGGACGCCGGCACCCGAGCTTTTTGCCGCTGTCAGGAAGAAGGGATTCGAAAACGGGATCATCTTCGGTCTCGGGGGAACGGCGAAGAACGTATTGAAGATCAAGCCGCCCCTCATCGTCTCCCCGGACGAGGCCGACACCATTCTCCATCTGTTCCAGAAATCACTGCGCGCCGCCCTGAAGGGCTGAGCGCCGTCACGTGGGCCGGGCAAGGGAGCCATGCCGCAGAACGACAGCGACAGCCTGATGTCCTCCGAGAGAAGGCGCAAGCTCCTCGAGCTCGTGAACGCGCGCCGCTCGGTCACCGTGCTCGAGCTGGCGGAGGCGTTCCCGGTGTCCGCCATCACCATCCGCCGGGACCTGGACCGTCTTGCCGCGGAGCACCTCGTCGAACGCGTGCACGGCGGCGCCATGGCCCTGGAGGCAATCGCCGTGGCGCCGCGCGCCTCCGAGCAGCATCACCGGCTCACCGACGAGCAGATGCGCATCGGGCGGGAGGCGGCAGGGCGCGTCCGCGACGGGGACTACATCGTTCTGGAATCCGGGAGCACCTGCCTCGCCGTCGTGCCGGGCCTTGAGGAGAAGAAGGACCTGCGCGTTCTCACCGTCTCTCCACGGATCGTGACCGCCCTGGCCGAACTTGTGGAGAAGACCGGCGTCCCGATGGAAATCATCTGCAGCGGCGGCACGCTGAACGTGTACAAGAACTTTCTCATGGGCCCTCACTCCCGCATCCTTTTCGAGGACAGCAGGGTCGACGCGGCCTTCATCTCCCCCACCGCGTTAGACCTGGGGGCCGGCGTAACGGCGGACAGCATGACCGAGGCGGAGATCACGCGCACCATCCTCACCAGAACCGCCCGGCGCAGGATCGGTCTCGTGTCATCCCGAAAGTTCGGGCGCACCTCCTTNNCGACGCGGGCATCGCGCCCGACACCGCGCAGAGTTTTCGGGACCGGGGAATCAGGATCACCATTGTCTGACGGAGAGTGAGGCATGAGCCGATTCAGGACCGCGACGGGCCTGATCGTGGAGTGGGAGGGGCGGGGAGGGAAATATGCTGGGAATCGATCTTGCCGGGCGCACCGCGCTGGTCGTCGGGGGCAGCCGCGGCATCGGCGGGNNGCGGGTCCATCGTCGAGCACCTCTGCCGCGCCGGCGCGTTCACTGTGTTCACCCACACGGGAAACCCGGAGCGTGCCGCGCAGGTGGCGGATTTTCTTGACGGCATCCGCCGCGAGGGCGGCGGGGCGCGCGCGGAGACGACGGACGCCCGCGACGGGGCCGCGATGCGCCGCCTGGTGAACGCCGTGGCGGCCGAGCGGGGCTCCATCGATATCCTGGTGTGCAACGCGGGCGTGAACACCGCGCGCCCCGTCGAGACCGAGACTGACGAGGAGTGGGAGCAGGCAATAGCAATCAACCTCGACACGGCATACTACGCCGTGCGAGCCGCAGTCCCGCACATGCTGGCCCGGGGGCACGGCCGCATCATCCTCATAGGCTCGAGTGCGGTGTTCGACGGCGGGGGCGGGGCCATTGACTACGCGGCCGCCAAGGCGGGCTTGACCGGCGTGAAGACCTACCTGTGCAGGAATTACGCGAAGAAGGGGATCCTCACCAACATCGTGCACCCCTGCGTGATCGCGACCGAGCTTTTGAAGCAGCGCTATGCCGATGCGGAAGCAAAGAAGAAGCTCACCTCCCAGATCCCTGTCGGGCGGCTTGGCAGGCCCGAGGATGTCGCTGGCCTGGTGGCCTTCCTGGCCAGCCCGTGGGGCGACTTCATCTGCGGCCAGGAGATCATGGCCGACGGCGGCCGCACGTTCTACGGAAAGTAGGGCAAGGCGTTTTCTCCATTCCCGGTTTCTCGCGGGAGGTGTAGGATCGGGTCATGAGCGGGAACACGGTATCCTCGATCGAGAAAAGTGTGCTGCGAGAGCTTGCTGTCCGGTGGATGGCGCATGCCTCGAACCCCGCGATGGGGGAGCGGAAGAAGCTCTGGACGGCGGTGCACGACCTGAAGCCCGTCCGTCCCGTCATCCTGGTGGAAACCTCTTCGGTCGACGGGTTCGTCGAGCCGGTCGAGCTTCAGTGCGCCGACCCGTTTCTCCGCGCCGTCGAGCGCAACATGCGCGACACGGTGCGCCACGCTGACGAAGTGGGTGACGACATCGTGGTGGAACCCTGGTTCCGGTTCGGGTGGCAGATGAAGCTGCCGGACTTCGGCGTGAGCGTCGAGCAGAAGCCCGCGCTCATGGGGAACAACGAAACCTCCCTTGGGTATTCGTTCAACTTCCCCGTGAAGACGCCCGCGGACATTTCCCTGCTGAGAAAGCGCGCGTTCGAGGTGGACCGTGAAAAGACCGCCGGGTACAAGGCCCTGCTGGAGGACGTGTTCGGCGACATCCTTCCCGTTCGCGTGGGCAATTACGACCCTTTCCTGGCGGAGTCCGGGGACGAGGGATTCTGCGGCAATTTCTTCTTCGGCCTGACGTGGCAGGTCTACCGTTTCATCGGCAACGACGGCCTTCTCTACTGGGTATACGACTCGCCGGAGACCATCCGGTGGCTGATGCGATACCTGACGGACGACAAGCTGGCGCTCTTCAATTTCATGGAGCGCGAACGGCTCCTGACGCCGAACGCGGACACCCAGATGGCGGGCCCGCGCGCCTACGGCTACGTGTCGGAGCTTCCCGGGCCGTCGCACACGGGACCGCTCACCCTGAAGAATCTGTGGGGCTGGGCCGAGTCCCAGGAGACCATCAACATCTCCCCGACGATGTACAGGGAATTCGTCCTCCCGGGGCTCGCCGAGCTTTCGAGCAGGTTCGGCCTGATCTACTACGGCTGCTGCGAGCCGGTGCACGACCGGCTTCCCCTCATCATGAAAGCCATCCCGAACCTCCGCTCCGTCTCGGTCTCGGGCTGGTCCGATCTCGAGAAGGTGGCCGAGATGCTGGGGAGCAGGTACGTCTACTCCCGCAAGCCCACCCCCGCGCTCCTGAGTGGCGCCAACCCGCCGTGGAACCTCGCGCGGGACGACATGGAGAAGACCTTCCGGGCGACAAAAGGCTCCTGCCTCGAGATCCTCCTGCGGGACGTGTACACGATCAACCACGACCGCGGCCGCCTGGCGGAATGGGTGCGGATGACGAAGTCGGTCTTCGGAATGTAGCGGCCCCGGGCCCGCGTAAAAAGACATCAACCCGCCCCTTTTCTCCATTCACCTTTCAGACCTCCGATCTGATATACTGTCGCTCCGTGCCCTTAGGGTAGGGACAAATCCGGGCAAGCCTACAGGAGGTTGGATGTGAAGAAAGCACTGGTTTTGGTACTGGTTGTCTTGATGGCGGCGACAGGTGCTCTGTTCGGCCAAGCCAAGAAGCAGATCATCATTGGGTTCAACAACGGGTCCACGACGGTGGACTTCCTGCGCCAGGTCGGGGAAAGCATGAAGCGGGCGGCGGACAAGTATGGGGTCAAGCTGCTCGTCGCCGAATCCAACTTCGACGCAGAGAAGATCCTCCCGAACGTCGACAACCTGCTTCTCCAGGGCGCGCAGCTCATCGTCGACTTCAACGTAAACGCGCAGGTTGGCGGCAGCCTCGTGGACTACTGCGGCGCCAAGGGCGTGCCGGTCATCGGCATCGACGTGATGTACACGGGCGCCAAGGGCGCCCAGGGCTGGTTCTTCGGGGCGAACAACCAGATGGCCGGTGAGGTTGCCGGCAAGGGTCTGGCAAAAGCCATCAAGTCGAAGTGGTCCGGCAACGTCGACACCCTGCTCCTGTTCTTCAACTCGGAGAACGGAGACCTGGTCAAGAAGAGACTGTCGGGGATGTACGACGGGATGAAGGCCGCGGGCATCACCCTGGCGGCGAACAAGGTCGAGTTCATCGACATGGGCGGCGGCGGATCGGACACGACACTCGCGGCGAACCAGAAGATGACGGACTGGCTGACGGCCCATCCGACGCTCCACCACATCGCAGTGGGAACGGTCAACACGGAGACGGGCCAGGGAGTATTCTCCGCGGTGCAGTCGGCCAACAGGGACAAGGACATCCTTCTCGCGACCAACAACAACGGGAAGCAGACCCTGGCAGCGTTCGCCCTCGGTGACAACTGCTGGCTCGGCGGCACTGCGTACTATCCCACGCAGTACGGCGATTACATCATCCCGCTCGCCATCGACATCATCAACGGCAAGAAGCCGGCCAAGATCCAGACGATGAAGCACGAGTTCCTGACGCGCGCCGAAATCGACAAGATCAGGGCGGAGAACCAGTAGCATGGTATTCGGTCAACCGCGGGCCTGCGCGGTCCGCGGTTGATCGCTCAATCCAGGTTCGACAAATCGAAGCAGGGGGTCTCCGTGGCGACGAGCAGGGAGGGCATGGGCAACGAGTACAATCTCCAGATAAAGAATGTCACAAAAAGATTCCCCGGTGTTCTCGCGCTCGACAAGGTGGATCTCGAGACACGGCGCGGAGAAGTGCTCGCGGTGATCGGCGAGAATGGAGCGGGAAAATCGACCTTGATGAAGATCCTGTCCGGTGCGCACCTGATGGATTCAGGGGAGATCCGGCTGGATGGGAAAGTGATACCGCCGGAAACCGGCCCGAAAGCCCGGATGGACAACTACGGGCTGGGCATCATCTACCAGGAACTGAACTATCTCAACGAGATGACGATCGCGGAAAACCTCTTCCTGGGAAGAGTGCCGCTCAAGGGAATACTCAGGCGCGTTGATTACCAGGCCATGAAAAAGGCTTCGATGGAGCTGATGCGCCTGTTCGACATGGACTACAACCCGTTTACGCTCGTCAAGTCATTGAGCGTGGCGGAGAAACAGATTTTGGAAATACTCCGCGCCGTTTCCCGTGACGTGAAAGTTCTCGTCATGGATGAGCCGACGTCATCGTTGAACGAGGTGGAGACGCAGCGGCTCTTCGGCTACATCGAGAGCCTGAAGCGCCGCGGAGTGACGATCATCTACATCAGTCACAAGCTGGAAGAAGTTTTCCGTCTCGCGGACCGCGTGATGGTGATGAGGGACGGGAAACGGGTGGGGGTCCTCGACGTCGGAGAGACGACGTCCGGCCAGCTGGTGGAAATGATGGTTGGACGAGCCATTACCGAGATGTATCCAAAGGCGGAATTGCCGATCGGGGAAGAGGTGCTGAGGATCGAGCACCTGAGCTGCGGATGCGCCCGGGACATATCATTTTCCCTGCGGAAGGGGGAAATCTTCGGCCTGTACGGCCTGGTGGGTTCCGGCTGCGTCGAGACGGTGGAAGGCCTGCTGGGCATCCGGGCGATTTCCGGCGGGAAGGTGATCCTGGACGGGAAGGAAACGAAGATCAACACCCCGATCGAGGCCAAGAAGCAGGGGATCGCGTATGTTCCGAGCGATCGCAAGGCGGAAGGTCTGGTGCTGATCCATTCCCTCAAGGACAACCTGACCATAACAAAGCTGGACGAGCTCGGCCGGGGCCTCAAGATCAACAGCGCCCGGCAGAAGGAATACAGCGACACCTGGATCGAAAAGATGCAGATCAGGACCCCGTCCCGCAACGCCATTGTCGAGTCTCTCAGCGGAGGGAACCAGCAGAAGGTCGTCGTGGCGAAGTGGATCCTCACGGACCCGAAGGTCCTGATCATGAATGACCCGACGCGGGGCGTCGACGTCGGGGCGAAAGTGGAAATATACAAGATCATGGAAGACCTGTGCCGGCGGGGAATCTCGATTATCATGGTTACCGCGGAGCTGCTCGAGGTGATCGGGATCACGGACCGGATGCTCATCTTCGCCAACGGGAAAATTGAAGGCGAGTTCCAGCGCAAGGACTACGACCAGAAAGCCATACTCCACATGGCCGTCAAAGGGAGCGAGAATGCCTAGCAGAATCCTGGCAATGAACGAGAGGCCGAAGCTCTTCAGGAGCATCATGGACCTCGGCAACACCCTGAGCCTCGCGATAGCGCTCTTCCTGCTGGCCACGGTCTGGGCGCTCATGTCACCCTATTTCCTCACCCTGCAGAACGTGATGAACGTGCTCATGTTCGCCTCGATCCTGGCTATCAGGGCGTCGGGGCTCACGGTGTCGATGATCCTCGGCGGGATGGACATTTCCCAGAACTCCGTCGGGGCCGTGACCGCTCTGCTGTGCATCCTGTTCAGCACCTCGGGAGCGCCGTGGTGGCAGGTCCTGATCCTTGTCGTGGTCCTCGGGCTGGCGATGGGGTTCATCAACGCCACCCTGGTGTCCGTGTTCAAGATTGCGGCGATCATCACGACCCTGGGCACGATGCAGATATTCAGGGGGACCGCCTGGATCATCAAGGATGCCACGGTGATGGTGACGGATCCCGTGCTGCTCGCCCTGGGGAGAGGCAGGATGTTCGGCGTCGTTCCCTACGTCACCATCATCGCCCTGGTGGTGCTGGTCATCGTCTGGTACCTGCTGAACTTCACGTCTTTTGGGCGAAAAGTGTACATGGTCGGCGGAAATGAACGGGCCAGCTATCTTTCGGGCATCAACGCGAACAGGGTGAAGTTCATCGCGTTCTTGATCAGCGGTCTGACCGCCGGCATCTCCGGGTTCCTGGTGGCCTGCCAGGTCGGGGCGGCGCTGCCGCAGTCCGGCGCGGGGTCCGAGATGAACACCATCTCCGCGGTCATCCTCGGGGGAATAAGCCTGAGCGGCGGCAAGGGAAAGATGTCGGGAACGATCCTGGGCATCCTGATCCTGCAGACGATCAACAACGGGCTCACCCTGCAGAGCGTCAATGCATACTTTCAGATGGTCGTCTCGGGAGGCGTGCTCCTGATCGCGGTCATGATCGATGTCGTCAGGAGCGGCGCCCTGAGAAAGCAGTAGAGGAACGGAAAGCATGAACGTCCGCGAAAGATTCCGCGAGGTGATGGAGAACTTCGGCACGAAGGCCCGGCCGCCGAAGTGGGAGTTCGGGTACTGGGGCGCCAACTACGAGAACTGGTACAACGAAGGGCTGCCGAAGAAGAAGCCGCCGCGTCCCCTGACAAAGGTCACTACGGCGAGCTCGTCCCTGTACATCCCCTGCTGGAACACTCTGCCCCCGGGCCGCCTGGCCGCGGGAATGGCGGTCCTGGGAGGGGGGCTGTACTGGCCGTCGCAGGGCTTCGCGCTGGACGACGACGTGCGCACCGCCCTCGGCATGGACAAGGGCCAGGTCCTCGTCAACGTGGATCTTCTTTTCCATCCCAAGTTCGACGTGCGAATCATCGAGGAGACGGAGAGCTCCCTCGTGTACGTCGACATCGACGGGGTGAAGCGCGTGTTCACAAAGGCTACCGGCGTCATCCCCAGCGCCCTGGAGAACCCCATCCGCGACTGGCCGTCCTGGCTGCGCCTGAAGGACGAGCGGATGAACGTCAAGGACATAAAGGGCCGGTTCCCGGCGCACTGGCCGCGGCTCCTCCAGAAATACCGCAACCGCGACTATCCCCTGGTTCTGGGCGGGTATCCGCAGGGCTACTTCGGCACCCTGGCCCATCTCATGGGCTACGAGCACCTGTTCTACAACTACACCGACGAGCCGAAGCTCATCCATGACATCCAGAAGACTTTCACGGACGTCTGGATCGCCGTGTACGAAGAGGTCCTCTCGCAGACGGACGTGGACCTGTTCGTGATCTGGGAGGATATCTCCGCGGGCACTGGTTCCATGGTGGCCCCTGCCATGATCCGGGAGTTCATGCTGCCCTACTACAAGCGGCTCACCGGCTTCCTCAAGGCCCACGGGGTGAAGACGATCTTCATCGACACCGACGGCGAATGCACCGACCTGATTCCCCTGTTCATGGAAGGCGGCATCACGGGCATGTACCCCATGGAGGCCACCTGCGGCGTGGACATCGTGAAGGTCCGCCGCCTGCATCCCACCCTCCAGCTCATGGGCGGGATCCCGAAATCGGAGATTCCCAAGGGACGGGAACGGATCGAGCAGATCCTGAAGCCCGTTGCCGAGGTCCTGAAGACGGGCGGGTACGTGCCGTTCGGCGACCACCTGATCCCGCCGGAGGTCCACTGGGAAGAGTTCAGCTACTATCGAAAGAGGCTCAACGAGCTGATCGATCGAGGCGGCGCATAGGAGGGGGTCCAGAGG
>PMZS01000400.1 GCA_003170115.1 Spirochaetaceae bacterium | reverse complement strand
GCCGGCCAGTCGAAGGAGAGGGCGCCCTCGGAAACCTCGCGGATGAAATCGGCCGGCACCCGGCCGAGGGTTTCCAGGTCCTGCTTCCAGAGGTGGACGCGGAACAGCTCCCGCGGCACACGGCCGAACATCTCCCGTTTCTCGGCATCCGTCACTTCGAAATGGGTTCCGGTGGCGGGGAGCACGTCCGTGAGCGCCGCCCCGTAGTGCTCCCAGGCGAGCTCNNTGGAAGCGGGTGAAATCCGGCGGCACGGCAAGAACGCGTTGCCGGGGGCCCAACGCCCCCAGCGCCTCGAAGAGTCCCTCCCTGAGCTGATCGTCGGAAATCGTTGCGAGTTTCGAGCCGCGTGCGTAGAAGATCACGTCAGGGTAAGGATATACAACTTCGACCGTTTGGAATAGTATCTGTTCCACAATGAGCTACATGGATGAGATGTTCGGGCTCGGGGGAAAAACCATCGTCATCACGGGCGCCGGCGGCGTTATCGCGGGAGCTATGGCCGAGGCCCTGCTCGCGGCAGGGGGCAGCATAAGCCNNCCTCTGGGACGTTCGGAAGGAGAGCGCCGACGCAGCCTTCACCCGGCTCGCCGGGGCTATGGGAGCGGCAGACCGGCTGCTTGCCTTGGAAGCGGATGCCGCGGACCCGGCCTCGGTGCGCGCCGTTCTTGAGAAGACCGAACAGAAGTTTGGCGCCGTGCATGTTCTCATCAATTGCGCCGGTGGCAACAAGGGCAAATCCCCGTTCCTCGAGCTGGACATCGCACAATTCGAAGAGGTCCTGCGGCTCAACCTCACCGCGGGTCTCGTCGTGCCCACGCAGGTCGTCGCTGCGCGCTGGATCGAACGGAAGACCCGGGGCTGCATCATCAACCTCGCCTCGATGTCTTCCTTCATCCCGCTCTCCGGAATCTGGGCATATGATGCGGCCAAGGCGGCCGTTCACAACCTCACGATGGCCACGGCGAAGGAGTTTGCCTCTCACGGGATCCGTGTGAACGCCCTGGCCCCGGGTTTCTTCCTCGGCAACCAGAACAGGGCGCTGCTCATCGACCAGGCCACAGGAGAGCTTACGGAGAGGGGGCGGAAGATCATCGCCCACACCCCGTTCGGACGTTTCGGAGAGGTGCGAGAGCTGGCCGGTGCCCTTCTGTTCCTCGCCAGCGAAGCGGCTGCGGGATTTGTCACCGGCGTCACTCTTCCCGTGGACGGGGGCTACCTGGTGGACAACATCTGAAGGGGAGATGACGCGGTGGAAAAAATTGCCCGTCTGGTCATGAGCTCGGGGCTTGCGGGTGCGGGCAGGAACCAGGTCGCGGCGCTGAAGGCCGGCGAGGAGCCCTGGATCGTCGGTGAGGACCGGCGCATCTATCGCCACTCCCTGCGGCTGCAGGACGGGATCCTCTATTTCATCGGATTCGACGGAACGGAGAAGCACCTCTACCTTGCCGCCGCGTCTCCTCTCCGCACGGATTTCACGGGAACCTCCGCGACGTTCCAGGGTCTTCACATGCTCCAGGCAGAGCTTTCCCTGGAGAACGCGAGGGTGCTTCACGCGGTCTTCCCCTTTACGGCACCCGTTTCATTACGGCAGAGGACCACGACCATCGGGTGCGGCGACAGGCTCGGGCTTGCAACGCCCGGTCATATCCGCGCCTTGAAAGAATTCGATGCGGCACCGGTGCTGGCCCAGCAGTCCGTGCGCGAGCTCACCCTGACCAGGCGGGATTTTCCAGTTGTCGTGCGGGATGCCTCGTTTCTGGTCTTCCAGGAGGGATACGAGGACGGCTACGGCGCCGACGGGGACCACCTGAAGAACATCCGCGACATCGACACGGCCCTCGATGCCGGGATGCCAATGATCACACTGGACCTCACCGAGGTCATGGCCACGGAGCCCGCGGAGTGGAGTGAGAGCCGCGTCGATACCGCCTTCCAGGCGCTGGACGCCGGAGTGAGGTCGCACATTGGAAGCGCGTACGAGGGCCGGCAGTTCGAGCTGCCGGGCAGTCGGGTCGACTTCCCGGCCGTGGAGGCCCGGCGCTGCGCCCTCATGTACGGCAGGGCCCTGGATTTTGCCGCCGAGGTGGACCGCCACCTCAGGGAAAGGCGGGGCTCGCAATATGACCTGGAAATCAGCATCGATGAGACCACGACGCCGACGCTTCCCGCGCACCATCTCTTCATCGCCGCGGAGCTCCAGCGGCGCCAGGTGGCGGTGACCTCGATGGCGCCGCGTTTCGTCGGGGAGTTCCAGAAGGGAATCGACTACATCGGAGATCTCGCGGAGTTCGAGAAGCAGTTCGCGGTCCATTGCGCCATTGCGCGGGCTCGGGGGGGGTACAAGATTTCGATCCACTCGGGAAGCGACAAGTTCTCCGTGTACCCCGCCATTGGACGGCACACAGGAATGCGGCTTCACCTGAAAACCGCGGGCACAAGCTGGCTCCAGGCCGTGCGCGTCGTTTCACGGACCAATCCCCTCCTGTTCCGGCGGATGCTCGCCCGCGCGATCTCCAGCTTCCCCGACGCGGCAAAGCTGTACCACGTCGACGCGGATCCCGCCGCAATCCCTGCCGCGGATGGCGTGCCCGACGGCGAGCTGGAAAAGTACCTGGACCCGAAGGACTCCCGGCAGCTACTCCACATCACCTATGGCGGGCTCCTTGACGACCCTGGGATACGCGCGGAGTTTTTCGCGACTCTCGGGACACACGAGGAGCTTCACTACGCCGCCGTGCAGGAACACATGGAAAGGCACGTCCGGCTGCTCGGCGTGCCGCGCGTGCCGCAAAAACATTGACGATGGCCGTCAACAATGGTATGCTAGATGTTGGAGAGAAGACAGGTTCTTCCTCCACCACTTGAGTCCGCGTCTGACACTGCGAATGCAGTACCTCGACCGGATTTTTTAAAAGCCGGCAACAGCCGGCTTTTTTTGCCGCCGGGGTTCGCAGGCTGTTGAGAAACCAGATTCTCGATAAAACTTGACAGCCTCGGGATTCGTCCCTTACAATTCCATACCGGTCAGTAACCGGTGACTTTGGATTGAGGGGGATTGATCTCGTGAGACGGAGCGCCGGAAACTCTTCCATTCCAAAGCACCAGCACGTCGCGGACTACATCAAAAGTCGGATCAGCGAAGGGAAGTACCGGATCGGAGAGATCCTTCCGGGGGAAAGGGTCCTCGCGGACGAGTTGTCGGTAAGCCGGCCGTCAGTGAAGCGCGCCATCAAGACACTCGAGGCGGAGGGGATCATCGAGTGCAGCCCATCCATTGGTTCCATCGTGCGGAGGCAAGTCGAGGAGTCCCTTCTGGTCGGCTACCTGGTGCCGGACCTGCAAGACCCCTTTCACCTCGAGCTGATCCGTGAGCTGGACAGCTTGCTGCACAGGCACCATGGGAGCCTCCTGGTGCAGCAGGGCATCGACGATGCCCGCCTGACCGGGACGGGCCTCACTCACCTCGTGAAGCACCATATGCTGTTCGATCCCTCGCGCCCGGACCGGGTCCCGACCGTGTACACGGGGCCCGTCTCGGGGCCGGTTTCCTCCATTGTCTCGGACGTGGATTCGGGAATTCGGAAAATCTATGCCCATCTGAAGGGGCTCGGCCACTCCCGCATCGCATACGCGAGCCCCTTCCCTGCGGCGCAGGACTCACTGTACGGCAGCCTGACCGCGGTATTGCGGGAGGACGGTCTCACCCTTCCGTCAGAGAGGCACTTCGCGATAGACCCGCTGGACAGGCACGGGTGCAATGAGCTCGTTCGGACGATCCAGAGTGACCCCGCCCCGCCCACGGCCCTGGTGTGCTACAACGACTGGCTTGCGATCGCGATCAGCAGGGCTGCCCGCGAGCTGGGGCTGGATATCCCCGGGCGCCTCTCGATCACGGGGTACGACGACCTGTACGTGGCGAGTTTGCTCCAATGCCCGCTCACCACCGTGCGGTTCTCCCGAAAAGAGTCGGCGCGCCGGATAGTGGACATCCTGATGCGGGGCGGTCTCACCGAACACGTGACCGAGGTCGTGGAGACACGGCTGATCGTCAGGGAATCGACGCGGGCACCCGCCCGTGATACATGAGGAGGCTGGGATGGCGAACGAGGAAAAGGTGAAGGTAGGGCTCGTGGGGGCCGGCTGGATTGGCCAGCACCACGGGACGAACGTGGTGAACAACCCGAACGCGGAGCTCGCCGCGGTCTGCGATGCCGACACCGCCAAGGCCAAGGCCTTCGCGGAGAAGCTCGGCGTCAAGGCGCGGATCTATGGGAAGCTTGAGGATCTGCTGAAGCAGGACGACATCCGCACGCTCGTCATCGCCTCCCCCAACGCGGCCCACGCGGAGCAGGCCCTCGCCGCGGCCCAGGCGGGACGGAACTTCTACGTTGAGAAGCCGCTTGCCATCAGCCTGGAGGACTGCCGGAAGGTCGCCGCCTCCGCCCATGCGGCGGGCGTGAAGAGCGCAATGGGCTACCACAGGAGGTTCAACCCCCTGGTGCTCCATGCCAGGTCGCTCATGGCGGAGGGGAAGCTGGGTGACCTCGTCCTGGCGGAATCCGACTACTTCCACTTCGTCCCTGGAAACCTGGACATCTGGAATTGGCTGGGGAACGAGAAAATCGCCGGATCCCTGATCCACGCGGGCACGGGCCATAACGTGGACCTGCTGCGCTTTTTCGCCGGCGAGGTGGCCGAAGTCAGCTGCTACAAGGACGTGCGGATGCCGCGAAAGATCCTGGTCCGGACTGAAGACATCGCCCTCATCAACCTGCGCTTCGAGAGCGGGGCGCTGGGCCGGGTGGGATTGTTCCTCGGGCCGATCATGCCCTTCACCTTCACGCTCCGGCTTTTCGGCACAAAGGGCAGCCTGGACAACAACAGGCTGTGGCTGGACACGATTCCGGATTTCGCCGAAACGGGACGGGAGAACGACTTCATCCAGCTTCCCCGGTCCTGGGTGCCTGATAACGTGCAGGGGGGAATCTCCGAGACCTGGAAGGCGTGCATGGACTGCTTCATCGATGACGTGCGACTGGGCCGCCCGACCGCCAACGACGCGGCAAGCGGCTTTCACACCGCAGCCGTGTGCTTCGCGGCATTGCAGGCGGCGGCCACCGGCAGGAGTGTGAAGCCCGAAAGACTGTAGCACGCAAAAAGCCGTGAGAAACTATGAGAAACTATCGGAGCGAAATCGAGTCGGCGCTGAGAGGGGAGGCGCCGAAGTTCGTTCCCTTCTCCTTCTACGATGTATTGCTGCCCAGGGAGCTTGATGTCACTCAGCTCCAGGCAAAGGGAATGTCGATCTGCGCCCGTCGGCCCGTGGTGAGAACCGTGATGCCTGACGTCAAGGTGGAGCACATCGACGAAGGAAGGGGCCGACAAAGAACCGTCTACGTCACTCCGGTCGGTACGCTCACCGAGACATGGCAGGAAGCCGGGTACGGGGCGCTGAGCCCCGTGGAGCATCTGATCAAGTCCAGGGATGACTACCGGGCCGCCGAGTTCATGGTCAAGAACACCCGCTACGAGCCCCTGTACGATGAGTTTCTCCTGGAGCGAAAACGGATTGGCGAGGCTGGCTACACGTTGGCTCATTCGGGTTACTCACCGCTTGAAGGTATCCAGATCATGTGGCTCGGGCAGGAGCAATTCTGCTATGAGATCATGGACAACGAAGACGCCGTCATGAGCCTCTATGCGGCGATGGTATCGAGC
>PMZS01000029.1 GCA_003170115.1 Spirochaetaceae bacterium | reverse complement strand
GGGAATGGCGGAAAAACTGCGGGCAGGAATCGTCGGCGCCACCGGGATGGTGGGCCAGCGCTTTGTGTCTCTTCTTTCGGATCACCCCTGGTTCAAGGTGGTCACCCTGGCGGCAAGCGAGCGCTCGGCTGGCAAGCCCTATGCGGAGGCGGTCGGCGGACGCTGGGCCATGACGACCCCCATTCCCCCTGCCATCGGCGCGCTGGTGGTGAGGGACGCATCGAAGATCGACGAGGTTGCCGGAAGCGTGGACCTTATTTTCTGCGCCGTCGACATGCCGAAGGACCAGACCCGCGCGCTGGAGGAAAGCTACGCGAAGACGGAGACCCCCGTGGTCTCCAACAATTCCGCTCACCGCATGACACCGGACGTCCCCATGCTTCTTCCCGAGATCAATCCGCATCACCTGGGCATCATCGAAGCGCAGCGCAGGCGCCTGGGGGTGAAGCGCGGCTTCATCACGGTGAAGCCCAACTGCTCCATCCAGAGCTACGTTCCCGCCCTCCATCCCCTGAGGGAGTTCGGCATCGAGAAGGTGTTTGTCTGCACGTACCAGGCGATCTCGGGCGCGGGCAAGACCTTCAAGGACTGGCCCGAAATGACGGACAACGTGATTCCGTATATCGGCGGGGAGGAAGAGAAGAGCGAGATCGAGCCGATGAAGGTCTGGGGTTCCGTCGAGGCCGACGGGATCATGAACACCAGCTCGCCGACCATCACCAGTCAGTGCATCCGCGTACCCGTCACCGACGGTCACCTGGCCGCGGTTTTCGTGTCCTTCAAGCACAAGCCCTCCCGGGAGAGAATCCTCGAGCTGTGGAAGACCTTCGAAGGCAAACCCCAGAAGCTCGGTCTGCCCAGCGCGCCCAAGCCGTTCCTCCATTACTTCACCGAGGAAAATCGACCGCAGACAAAGCTTGACCGGGACGCCGGCGGCCGCAAGGACAACGCACGCCCCGCGGGAATGGGCATCACGATTGGACGGCTTCGCGAGGACCGGCTGCTGGACTACCGGTTCGTCTGCCTTTCCCACAACACGATCAGGGGTGCCGCCGGCGGCGCCGTTCTGACGGCGGAGCTTCTCAAGGCGGAAGGATATTTGACCGCGAAGTAGGGGATCGCTATCCTCGGCACTTTGCGGCGAGCTGCACCGTCTGCACGATCAGCCCGATCACTGCCCCGGCCATACCCGCGATCAGAACGACCTTCAGTGCCAGGTTCAACCACGTGATGCCGACCTGTGAGAAATCCAGCGGAAACACCAGGTAAAACACGATGAGGGAAAGCAGCCCCGCGGATGTGGCCAGTATCTGCACGATGGCCGCGAACCTCGGGGGCCTGTAGAAGATCAGGGACAGGTTTCCGGCGATCTGAACGAGGAAAGACAAGTTGGCCGCCCAGAGGATCCTGATGAAATCTTCCAGGACCACGCCCTGGGTGAGGTGCCGCCACAACGGCACCGTGTTGAAGAGCACGATGCCGATCGCGTTCGCGATGCTGGAGGCGGCCAATTCAATTGTCTTCTTTTCCTTCATGACCCGTTCAACACCCGACAGGTGTCAGAATGTCACCCTGGATTTACCTGCTCCACGTGCGGCGGCGGCTCGGTGCCGCGGATCCACGCGATATGCGGGAGTTGCTTCCGCGAGCGGGCTGCCGGTCGGCGGAGGGCTGGCGGCGGGGACCGCGGTCCTGTTCCCTCTCCGTGCGGCCCGAAGCGGCCGGCTTCGAGGTGTAGTCAAAGCCTTCAGCGCGATGACGGGGAAGGCGCTTTCCGAGCGCACGCTCTATGGCTCCGAAGTCACGTTCCTCTTCCGGGGCAACCAGCGTGTACGCGTCTCCGGTGAGCTGTGCACGCGCGGTGCGGCCCACGCGGTGAATGTAGTCGTCCGGCTGGTGGGGGACGTCGAAGTTCACTACCGAGCCAAGGGCTTCCACGTCGATGCCGCGCGCCGCAATGTCCGTCGCCACCAGCACCTTGTAATTGCCGCTCTTGAACCCGGCAAGTGCCGCCGTCCGCTGTGACTGGCTGCGATTGCCGTGGATGCGCTCGCAACGCACCCCGTTCTTGTCCAGGAAATCCGCAAGTCGGTTGGCGCGATGTTTCGTGCGGGTGAATACAAGAACGCTGCCTGAAATCCGCCCGCCGAGAAGCTCCAGCAGGAGGCCCTGCTTGCGATCCGAAGGAACTGGGTAGACCGCGTGGGAGAGACCTGCCACGGGGGACGGCTTGCGGTCGATGTCGATCTTCACGGGGTTGCGAAGCAGCTTGCTTGCAAGCTCCACGATAGGAGAGGGCAGGGTGGCGGAGAAGAACAGCGTCTGGCGATTCTTCGGGATTACCTCGAGCACCCTCTTGATGTCGGGGAGGAAGCCCATGTCGAGCATTCGGTCCGCTTCGTCCAGCACGAGGTGCTGAAGGGACGAGAGGTCAGCAAACGGTCCTCGCATGTGGTCCAGGAGACGGCCGGGGCAGGCGACGATCATGTCAACGCCCTTGCGGAAAGCACGCTCCTGGCTGCCCATGCCCACTCCGCCGTACACGGCGGCGCATGTGAGGGACGTGCCCGCGGCGAGCTCCTTGAAGTGCTCGGCAATCTGCGCGGCGAGCTCCCGGGTCGGGGCAAGAACGAGGCACCGCGTGACGCCGCGGGGCTTGGCCATCAGGTGATGGATGATGGGGAGGAGGAAGGCGGCGGTCTTGCCGCTTCCGGTTTCAGCGCTCGCAAGCAGGTCGCGTCCCTCGAGGGCCGCGGGAATCGCCGCCTGCTGAATGGGCGTGGGCTGTTCGAAGCCCATGCGTCGGATGGAGGCATGAAGCTCCTTTGATAAGGGAAACTCTGAGAATGTCATTCTGATCCTTTGATCTGTATATCTTTCCGGCAGGTTGGAGTGGAGTTCGGTGGAATCGCCGGTGAGGCCGCCGCGAGGACTTGAAAGGCCCTTTACACTCTGTTGGCTGTTCAGGCTCCGCAACGCGGCGCACTGATGCTGTCACTAAGATACAAACCCTGGAGCGGAGTGTCAAGCGCCTCCGGTGAGGCCCAGGCTCTTTGCGATAATGCGGTCCACCATGCGGGTGCTCAGGAGGTGTCGCGCCAACCAGATCAAGGCTTTCCCATTCCCACTGGTGTATCGAGCCTTCGGCCTCCTTGCACCGAGTATTCTTACGACACGCCGGCCGATGAGCTCTGGCGGCGATCCGCGTCGGCCGTAAGCGGCCATTGTGTCCTTCATGCGAATCATCGACGCGTGGTACGGCGATTTCGAGTACTCGGAGAGGTCCAGGTCTTTCCCCTTCTTCCACATCGGCGTGGCTATCGTGGCGGGATCGATGACCACCACGTCCACGCCATGGAGCATACACTCCCGCCGCAGGCTGTCGGAGAGACCCTCGACCCCGTGCTTCGAGGCGGCATAGGGCCCCAGGAACGGAAGCGCAAACTGCCCGCCAACCGAGCTGATGTTGACGATGCGTGCAGGCCTGCCCCCGTCATCCGGAGCTTGCCGCAAGAGAGGGAAGAAGGCCTGGGTCACGGTGAGGATACTGACGAGGTTGACTTCGATCTGCCTGCGGAACTCGGCCACGGCCATCTCCAGGAGCGGCCCCAGAACAGCAATGCCCGCGTTGTTGACCAGGCCCGAGAGTCTGTCGCTTCCCAGCGCCTGCCGCACCGCTTGGACGCCTCTTGCCACTGCGGCCGCATCCGTCACGTCGAAGATCAGCGGCACATACGCATCGCCAAACTCTTTCGAAAGACGGTCAGCGTCCTCACGTTTCCGAACGCTCCCGAACACACGGTAGCCGGCACCGATCAGCTCATGAAGCGTGCCGTACCCAATTCCGGTCGAAACCTCCGTGACGACAACAGCAAGAGCAGCCCCCAGGGTGAGCACTTTCATTCACACACCTCTCGCGACGAAAGGTAGTGAAG
>PMZS01000034.1 GCA_003170115.1 Spirochaetaceae bacterium | reverse complement strand
GTTAACTCAACTACACCGCACAAGAAAGCCGCGAAACTTCGTGAAATTTCGCGGCCAATCCGTCACAAGGCCTACCGGTCGGCGAACGCCCTGAGGTCTTCCACTTTTTCGATCGTCTGTCCCGAGAAATCTCTGCCTCGAATCCTCAACCCTTCCGCCTCGATACCCTTGAAAGTCGTGTCGCGGAAGGTGCACCCAATGAACTGCACATTATCGAGCTTCACATCCACGAGGCTGAGCTTCTCCGCTTTCCGCGGGAACCTGCCGTCAAAGACATCGCGGATCGCCACATTCTTCAGCTCGCTCCTTTCGATCGTGAGGGACGCAAAGCCCACAGCTTCCAGGCGCGTGTCCTTGATGCGGGACCCCGTGATACTTGAATCGTGAACGCGGACGCCCCGGAAGACGCTGCCGGTGATCTCCGTGTCCGCCAGGTTCGTGCTGCCCAGCGTGCATCCGTCGATCCGCGTGTCCGCCAGCGTCACCCCCCGCAGGGTACAATGATTCACCGCCGTGCCGTTCAGTCGGGTGTCCTTCAGCCGGGTCTTCTCCGAGAAGCCGCACCCGTTTATCGCGACACCCGCGAACCGCGTATCCTCCACCCGGCTGCCGCTCTCAAGGATGAGACCCGAAACTGATGATCCTGAAAGCTTGACGTTCTTCATGCCCGATCCTCCGCGCAGCTCCAGGCGGTTGAGCTTGGAGCCGGCGATGACGACATCTTTCATCTCGGAGCCGTCCATGCGCAGGTCGTGCACGGAGGCGCCGGCGAGCGAGCTGTCCACGATCGAGCTGTCGGTGAGCGCGGCATCGCGAAGGGTGGAGGCGGAGAAGGCATTGTCCCGCACCTTTGAGCGCACCAGGTGCATGCCGGAGAGCTTGCTGAAAATCACGCGGTTCTCCTGGAACTCGAAAGACTCCCCTTCCGGCTGCTCGACGCGGGAAGTGCTTTCCGCGTTACCGCCCCTCCTCCTTCCCCACCGGGGATCCCATTCGTAGCGGTATTCGTCGCTGGAACGGTCACGATCGGAGGCGGCTCCCAGGCCCGAGGTGATGCCATCCACCATGTCGCCGACCCAATCCATGTCGAAGAAGGCACGTGAGTGCCGCCGGCCTCGATGAGGGTCGGGTTGTTCGGCAGGCTCTTCCTGCTCCGCTGGCGTTTCCTCGGAGATCGCACCCAGCAGCTCCTCGGCCTGTTCCTGGGTAATCGTTCCCTTTTCCTTCATGGCACGGATCCTGTCACCCGTCCTGCTGTCCATCGCTCTTTCCCTCCTTCTTCCTCGCGCGCAGGAGCCGAATGGCCTCCTTGTAGCTGATCTGTCCGGCTTCAAGCCCATCCAGCACTTCATCCGCCCTCTGGAAGCTCCCCGGCTTCGCGGGGCTCCCCGGAGCCGCGGCGGGTGCCGGCGGACGGGCATTCGCAAGGTTGAGCTTTTGCTTGATCGACGCCATGTGCCCCTTCACCGTGGGGTAACTCACCCCCAGCGCCGCTTCCATGTCCCGGATCCTCCCTTCGCAGTAGATGAAAACGCGAAGGAAATGCAGCTCGTCGGGAGTCAACGCCCCGAACTCGTTCATCACGAAATCACCCTCGACCTTCAGGCCGCATGAATCGCAGACGAGAACCCTCGGGAAAAGCTGTCCATTGCACGACGGGCATCGAACATTTGCGTCGATTCTGTTTCGGGGCATTCAGAGAGGATAGTATTAAATTATTTAATTGTCAATTGATTTTTTTAACTTAATATTCCATCAACAAATCAAAACTACCTTGCCGAAATTCTTCCTTGCCTGAAGATAGGCATGGGCATCCCCGGCTTTAGAGAGAGGAAAACTCTTCCCCACCACTGCCTTGAACAGTCCTGCCTGGAACCCATCGAGCATCCCGTCCATCGCCTTCATCAGGAGCCCCATTCCCTGCTGCGTGTCGAAAAACTTCAGCATGTTGAGCCCGAAGACCCCCTTGTTCGCCATGGCGAGGCCGATCGGCGTCAACAGGGGCGTCTGCAGGAGACGCCTGATGGCATGGGGGATGGACCGCTTCCTGCCCGCGACCAGGGAGGAGACCCCGTAACTGACGACCCGTCCCCCCGGGGCGAGCCGGCGAATCGAATCCTTCAAGTACGGACCGCCCCGCGCATCGAGGACCATGGTGAAATCGCGGGCGTCCGGACGGTCGCGCGCGTCGAGCTCTGCATACGTGAACGCCTGGGAAGCACCGAGGGCGCGCACGGCATCTTTCTTCTCGGCCGATCCGACCACCGCGACAACCTGCGCCCCCGCGCGCGATGCAATTTGGACGATCGCCGTACCGACTCCCCCCGCGGCCCCGGGGACAAGCACCCGATCCCCTTCGCGCACCCGTGCCATCTCCATGAGGGCAATCCAGGCGGTCATGAAAGCAATAGGAATGGATGCCGCCTCCTTGTCGGACAGCTTCCGTGGGGTCCTCCGAACATGCGCCGCGGGGAGCACGATCTCGCTGCTGTACCCGCCGAAACGGCACGCCGCCAGGACCCGCTCACCGCGGCGGAACGCGCGGACGCCGGGGCCGACTTCCGCCACCACTCCCGCCACTTCGAAGCCGGGCACGAACGGGATGCGGGGCGCTTCAGCGTACAGCCCCATCCTCATGTGCACATCGGCAAAGTTCACTCCCGCGGCGCTCACCTTGATGCGCACGTGATCGGGAAGCAGGGGGAGTGAGGGGACTTCGACAACACGGAGGACTTCGGGTCCGCCGACCCTGGGTATCTGCACCTGGACCATAGTGGAGGAGCATAGCGCAGGATCTTCGCCGCGTCCAAGGGGAAGTCCGGTGAACCCGGCAAAACGTTGACAGCTCCAGGAGACCGTCATAAGCTCGGCACGAGTGAAGGGCATCCGTTCCGCATTGGCACCTGCCGTCATCGTCGTCACCTCTCTCGCGCTGGCCTGGGCGCTCTCGCTTCTGTCGGCGTCTGTCGGAACGGACTGGAACAGCAGGCTCAACGATGTCTTCTTCCGCCTCCGGTACGCTCTCAAGGGACCGGAGAAGATCCTTCCGTCCATCGCCCACGTGGACCTGACCGATTCAATCGTCGATGAGCTGCGGATGAAGGGAGGGGATCGCCAGAATTTCGCGCGGCTGGTCAATGTGCTTTCAAAAGCGGGCGCCTCCTCCATCATCTTTGATATCATCTTCCCCGACACCGGTACGCCGAAGGGTGATGCGATGTTCGCTGAGGCAAGCAGGCACGCCGGCACCGTGTATCTCCCGGCCGTCATGCGCAGCGGCGAGTTTCGAAAGGTCGCGGGCCTTCAGAAACAGGGCGAGGACCCGCTCGCCGAGTGGCTCTGGCATCCCAGGGTCATTGGCGGAAGAGGCCCGGCGGCCGCGGTTTCCTCCACCCTGAGCTTCGCGGCGCTGACGGCGGCGGCGAGGGGTATTGGCAGCATCAACAGCGATCCTGACCCGGACGGGGTATTCCGCCGCATGCCGTTGATTGCCTCCTACCGGGGCGGCTTTCTGCCCGGCCTGGCCCTCCGGGCGGCATGCGATGCACTGGAAGTGGAACCGGCGAATATCGAGGTGACATTCGGACGCCGCATCAGGCTGCCCGGCGCACACATGCCGGACGGCAGCGTGCGGGACATCGACATTCCCATCGATCGAGCCGGACGCATGATCATCGACTATGCCGGCCCGTGGGCAGCCTCGTTCCCCCACTACTCCTTCGCCACGCTTCTGAAGGCGGAAAACGATCCCGACCTGGCCGACAGCGTCGCCACGGAGCTCGAGAAGGCGCATCTGGTGATTTCCGACCTCACGACGAGCTCCAGCGACTACGGGGCCGTTCCCCTGGAACGCGAGTACCCGAGGAGCGGCATCCACGCGAATATCCTCAACAGCATTCTCACCAACCGCTTCCTGCGGGCGCAGTCATGGAGCGAGACCCTGCTCCTGACATTCGCCTTTGCTCTTCTTCTCTGGACCGCGGCATGGCGCCCGCGCCCCCTGGCGGGCTCCCTGCTCGCCCTGTTGTCCTGGGCGGCGCTTGCGGCGGGAGAGCTGGTGCTGTTCATCTACGCGGGAATCATGCCGGTGCTGGCCGACCCGACCCTGGGGTTTCTATTCGCCCTCATCGCCGTCAACGCGTACCGCTTCTTCCAGGCCGAGCGGGAGAGGCTTCGAATCCGCACGCGTATGGAGCGATACTTCGCGCCCCGCCTGATGTCCAAGATCCTCCAGGCCCGGGACAGGTTCATGTCGGCCGAGCAGAAGGTGATCACCGTCCTTTTCAGCGACATCTCGGGCTTCACCTCGTGGTGCACCACCCAGCCGCCGGACGCGATCCATCGCACCCTCAACGAGTACTTCGAGCTGATGACGGAGATCGTCTTTCGCAACGAAGGAACCGTGGACAAGTTCATCGGGGACGGCCTCATGGCATTCTTCGGGGATCCCCTGGCCCAGTCCGACCACGCGCTGCGCGCGGTGCGGACCGGCATCGAGATGCAGCAGGCGGTGCGGGGGCTTCGCACGCGGTGGGAAGCGGAAGGCAGGATGCCCATCCACATTCGCATCGGGATCAACAGCGGCGAGATGGTTGTCGGTGACATGGGCTCGCGGCGGATCATGGCCTACACCGCCATCGGATCCCACGTGAACCTCGCCTCGCGCCTGGAGGGAACCAACAAGCAATTCGGCACACGCGTCATTATCAGCGAAGCCACCTACCTCGCAGTCCACGAGCACTTCGTTGCCCGTGAACTCGATTTAATCCGGGTGAAAGGGAAGATGAAGCCGGTAAAGATCTTCGAACTTCTTGGTCCAACCTCGGACCTCGAAACTCACCGTGACCGCGTCGAACGCTTCCATAAGGGTCTGGAGAAATACAGGAGCGGGCAATGGGAAACAGCCCTCGAGACTTTCGAGGAGTTGACCACTGACTACCCGCAGGACGCCCCCAGCCACATCTTCATCAAGCGCTGCCAAGACTTGCTGGAACAGCCGCCCCAAGGCGCGTGGGATGGAGTCTACGTCATGAAGACCAAGTAGGGATGCACGGCATGGCGTCGTACGGGCGACCCACGGTGACCTCAACCGGCTTCGTCCTTGGAGGCAGCATGAAACTCTTACGCTCGCTTTCCCTGCGAACGCTTCTAGTGTCCGCCTTAATCTTCTTCTCCTCCCTGGCAAGCTGGGCGCAGACGGCCAACGTGCCTGGGCGCGTTACGCAAGCTGTGGACCTGGAGAACCTCGTCACACTGCGAGGGAACACCCATCCGCTGGCGCGCGCCGAATATGACCAGGGCGCCGCGCCCGATAGCCTGCCCATGGAACGCATGCTGCTCGTCTTGCTGCGCTCGACAGAGCAGGAAACCGCGCTGCGAAAGTTGCTGGATGAGCAGCAGATCAAATCCTCGCCCAATTTCCACATCTGGCTCACGCCCGAGCAGCTTGGCGAGCAATTCGGCCCCGTCGCTGCGGATATTCAGGCCGTAACGGACTGGCTGGGGTCGCAGGGCTTCGAGGTGAGTCGTGTGGCAGCGGGCCGCACGGTGATCGAGTTTACGGGCACGGCGGGAGCGGTGCGCCAGGCCCTTCACACTGAGATCCACAAATTCACGGTGAACGGCGAGGAGCACTGGGCCAACGCCAGCGATCCGCAGATTCCTGCCGCGCTCGCCCCCGTGGTGGTGGGCTTGGCTTCGCTCAACAACTTCCCCAAGAAGCCAATGCACCGCCTCCTGGGCACCTTTTCCAAGTCGAAAGCCACAGGCCTGATGCGGCCACTCTTCACCTACCCTGTTGGGACCAACGAGTATCGTGGCGTCGGCCCGACCGATTTTGCCACTGTTTACAATGTTCTGCCGCTCTGGCAAGCGAGCCCAGCGATTGACGGCACCGGGCAGACCATCGCCGTCGTCGCCGATTCGAACATCAACATCCAGGACGTGCGCGACTTTCGCATTATGTTCGGCTTGCCGGCGAACGACCCACAGATTATCCTGAACGGCCCCGACCCCGGGGTGATCTCGCCCTCAGCCGGGGGGGGCGAGAACGAAGCCGACCTCGGCGTTCAGTGGGCCGGTGCAGTCGCGAAAGGCGCCACGATTGACCTAGTGGTCTCAGAAGGAACCGCGACCACCGCAGGCGTCGATCTCTCCTCCCTCTACATCATTGATAACAACCTCTCGGCGGTCATCAGCGAGAGCTATGGCACCGGCTGCGAAAGTGCCCTCGGGACTAGCGGCAATGCCTTCTATAGCACTCTGTGGGAGCAGGGCGCCGCTCAAGGAATCACTGTCGTAATCGCTGCGGGCCACTCTGGCTCCGCTGGATGTGACGACTCGGCTTACGAGCCGGCGGCGCATGGTGGATTGGCAGTTAGTGGCAACGCTTCAACGCCCTTTAACATTGCGGTCGGCGGGACGGACTTTAACGACGCCGGCAAGCAGTCTCTGTACTGGAACACAACGGACACTTCCCAGACTTTTTCGTCCGCCAAGTCGTACATTCCCGAAATGACTTGGAATGATTCCTGCGCGAATACCGGAAGTGTGACGGGCTGCGCGTCCGGGGTAAAAAGCGATGGATCCGATCTTGCCGCTGGCGGCGGTGGTCCCAGCAATTGTGCTATACCGACATCGACAGGCTGCACTGGTTATGGAAAACCTTCCTGGCAGACCGGGGCCGGCGTGCCAATCGACAGCGTGCGCGATACACCGGACATCTCTCTTTTTGCCGGCGACGGCTTGAATTCCAGCTTCTACGTTTTCTGCGAAGTGGATGCAAACGCGAGCTCGGGAGGCAGCGCCACCTCGTGCGATTTGAGCGCACCTTATCTGGATTTTCAGGGCGCCGGGGGGACGTCCTTCTCGGCGCAAGCCTTCGCCGGCATCATGGCGCTGGTCAACCAGAAGACCGGGCAACGCCAGGGCAACGCGAATTACGTGCTGTACCCTCTGGCGGCGCAAGGTGGCGCGAGCTGCCCGTCGATCGCGAGTATGGCTTCCACTGCCAGCGCTTCTTCGTGCCTCTTCTATGACGTGCAAGCGGGTAATAACTCGGTGGCGTGCGTGGCGGGCACGTCGCCCAATTGCAACAGCGGGACGAGCAACTACGGCATCCTGGTTTATCCCAGCGGCAGTTCCACGCCAGCCTGGACTACCAATGCCGGGTATGACCTTGCCACCGGACTCGGCACGGTGAACGTCTACAACCTGGTGCAGAACTGGAAGTCGAACTTCGCGGGCACGGGGACCACGCTTAGCATATCCCCGACCACCCTCACGCATGGCCAGCAGGTCGCCTTCACCGTCAGCGTCACTCCTGCTGTCACGGGCGATGTCTCATTGGTCGCGCCAGTGGGCAGCAGTCCGAGCAACAGCACCGGCATTGGCCCCTTTACACTGAGCAGCGGCGCCTTTACCGGCACCACCAACATGCTCCCCGGCGGGACGTACGGCGTGACCGCGCATTATGCGGGTAGCGGGACTTATGGGGCGAGTGACTCGACCCCAGTGCAGGTTACGGTGACCCCGGAAAGCAGCCGGACGCTCGTCCAGTTGGATACCTTCGTCGATTGCAATTTTGATGTCACGACCGGAGTAACCACGATCCCATACGGATACAACATTGTATGTTCCAATGTTTTCTATTCTGCATACTTCTTGCACGTTGGCGTCACCAACAGTTTAAGCATTCCATGCTCTCCCGCCAGTTCCACCGGCGTTCCCACCGTTCCCACCTATCCATGTCCTACCGGGCAGGTGGCCGTGACCAATAACGGACAGCCACTCGTTGACCTGGGCGCGCCCCTTAGTAACACCCCCGGCGCCTACCCATTGAACAGCCAGGGCCAGTTTGAGGACCACTTCGTCCAGCTTCCCGGTGGGACGGACAGCGTGGTTGCCAGCTATGCCGGCAGCACCAGCTACAACGGGAGTAAATCCGCCACCGATACGATTAATGTCGCTCAAGCCCCTACCACCATCGCCGTCACCGCGAACCCGGCGACCGTCCTCTCCGGCGCACCGTTAACCTTGACGGCGACCGTGAGCACCACGAGCATTGGCATAGCGCCGACCGGTGCTGTGCATTTCCTGAACACAAACGTACCGATGAGTGGCACCGTGACGTACACGTCAGTCAACGGTTCGGCCAGTGGTTACGCCTCGTTGACGGCAACCCTCATCACATCTTTCACGAGCACGGCGCTTATCACGGCGCAATACAACCCCGATTTAAACTATTTGGCCTCGTCGACCTCGTCGGTGACGACAGTCACCGTGTCGATCGGCGCGCCCAACTTCGGCTTAGTAGCGACCCCGAACTCTTTCATTATCACGTCCCCGGGCCAAGAGGGGAGTACCCAGGTCGGCCTGACTCCCATCAACAACTTCAGCGGCACAGTCAGTTTAAGTTGCGCGGTCCCATCAACGATGACAGGAGCCAGTTGCATACTGGTTTCTCCCTCAATAACCCCATCCAATACCACCACCACGCTCACGGTGGTCACCGCCGCTCCATCGACGGCGCTCGGTCTGTTTAACAGTCCACGTTGGTTGACGCCCATCGGGGGAGCGATTCTCGCTGCTTTCTTCCTGCTGTTCATCCCGACAAAGAGACGCCGATTGAAGCTGGCCTTCGGGTCGCTGTTGCTTGTTCTGCTGGCCGCGGCCATGGTCGCCTGCGGCGGTAGTACCAGTACCATTACCAACCCCGCCATCCCCGGCACGCCCCCGGGCAGCTACACAATTACGGTGACGGGCACCACCACCGGCAACCTCACGCATCCCTTGCTGGTCACAGTGAATCTGCAGTGAGGCGGTGTCGCGACACGAGCCGGAAGTCAGCAGGCATAATGACGATGAGATTCCCCAAGGCGAAACAATTTGTGGAACTTTTCGAGGCTCCGAAGGGAATACCCTACGAATGCAGCGGACCACTTATGAGTTAGACTGGCTGGTATCTACGACGTCTATTGCACCGCTGGCTATTTGCGAGATTCTGATAACCCGGAGCCCAAGGCGTTCGGGCGGCCCCAGTATCTGACGTACGTCAAGGAATAGGACTACGGACGATGCCAAGCAACGGAATTTTGCGTGGATTTAATATCCGGCGGGAAACCTCTTAGGGGAAAAGACCGTCCAAGCAAGAGCAAAGGGCACACATCGACAGAAAGGCAGGGGTTGAGTATATGAAAAACTTTTTGGGAGTCCTCTTCATTCTGACTCTGGGAACTGTCCCCGCGTGGGCAGTGCTAGGTCAGTATGAGTCGTCCGTGAGTGTGGACCAGGAGTTTCTGCGGAGTGCGGATAGTGTCCAGGCCTTCCAGACCTACAAAATCCATCAGCTCACGAGTGCGAACGGCACAATAATTCGAGAATATGTCTCGCCCAAAGGTCTGGTCTTTGGGGTTACTTGGCAGGGGCCCTTCATGCCCAGCATGCAACAGTTGTTGGGGTCCTACGTTACGAATCTCCAAACAGCCTCACCAGCTCAGACTCATATCCGGCACCTCAGGGGGCTGACCGTGAAAACGAACGATTTCGTGTTCGTCAGCGGCGGTCACATGCGATTTTGGAAGGGAAACGCCTACGTGCCCAGTCTTATTCCCAACAACGTCTCCGTGGAGGTGGTGCGATGACTCTCAGGAATGGTTCGAAGGCGACGCTAGGCCGTTTTCTTGCGGTGGTTACGGGGCTGATATTTTTGGGTGGTTGTGGCGGCAGCAGTAGCAGCAGCAACACCAACCCGATTACTGGGACTGCGAATAATTTAGCGTCAGTGTCGGTCGGCTTCGGGATCAATGGGGCGAGTGGCGATTACTTCAACGGGATTTGGACCACTGTTACTATCTGCGCGCCGGGCAGCACCACCAATTGCCAGGCGGTGGATAACGTGCTCGTGGACACGGGTTCCACGGGCCTGCGCATCCTTAACACAGCGCTCAACCCCCCCGTTTTGAGCTCGCTGGGAGGGATTTCGAGCAACGATTCTCAGCTTCAGGAGTGCGTCCAATTTGGAGACACATCCTTCGCCTGGGGACCGGTCTTGTTAGCGGACGTTGAGATCGCCGGGGAGAAGGCCTCCTCGACGCCCATTCAGGTCATTGGTGACAATGCAGCCCCGGTCCCTTCTCAATGTCTCGCAACGCCGGTTCTTTCCGGTTACGGGAACGATGATTCGGTGGCCACGCTGGGCGCCAACGGGCTCCTGGGTATTGCCGGTTACCCATGGGATTGCGGGAGTGGCTGCGCTTCCGGAGCCAAT
>PMZS01000064.1:5356-5514 GCA_003170115.1 Spirochaetaceae bacterium | reverse complement strand
CCTTCGGGCTCCGGCAAGTCCACGTTCCTCAACCTCCTTGGCTGTCTCGATCAACCCACGAGCGGGACGTATGTCCTGGACGGCACCGATGTCTCCACGATGAACGACGACCAGCTCGCCGAAGTGCGCAGCAGGTCCATCGGGTTCGTGTTCCAGGG
>PMZS01000064.1:0-5331 GCA_003170115.1 Spirochaetaceae bacterium | reverse complement strand
GGCGAGCAGCAGCGCGTGGCGATCGCCCGGGCCCTGGTGAACGCCCCGGCGATCATCCTCGCCGATGAGCCGACGGGCAACCTGGACAGCGCAATGAGCGATGAGATCATGGATATCTTCCTCGCGCTGAACAGGGCCGGTATCACGATCCTCATGGTGACGCACGAGGAGAGCGTTGCCGCCTATGCCCGGCGGCTGGTGAAGTTCAAGGATGGCGTCATTGTCTCCGACGAGCCCGTAGGGGAGCCGCGACGAGGGAACGGCGGTGGAATAGACGTGGATCGCATCCAGAAGGCGACGGTCCGGAAGGAGAAAAAGAGGCGCGGTGTCCTGAGCCCCGGCGAGCTTTCGGAGAATGTCCGTTCTGCCGCGCGATCACTCCTGCAGAACAAGATGCGTGCCGCTCTGACCATACTCGGCATTCTCATCGGCGTGGGTGCCGTGATCGCCATGGTCTCGATAGGGAAGGGCGCCAACGCGGGGGTGACCCAGAGGATCCAGAGCCTGGGGAGCAACTTCCTCACCGTCATGCCGGGGAGCGCGAACGTCGGCGGGGTCCGCCAGGGATCCGGTACCGTGTACACGCTCACCGTCGACGATGCGGCGGCCATCAAGGCCACGGTGTCGAATGTCACTGGCGTGGAGCCGGAATCCAGCGGACGCCAGCAGCTGAAGTACAAGGGGAACAACTGGCAGACATCGCTGGTCGGCACCACGGCAGACTATCCGGCGGTCCGCAACTGGAACCTGTCCCTCGGGGCCTTTTTTTCCGATGAGGACAACCGCGCCCGGAAAAGCGTCGCCGTGCTCGGAGAGGACGTGGTCACCAACCTGTTCGGGGACGACGATCCACTGGGAAAGTTCGTGAAGATCAACGGCACCAGCTTCCGTGTGATCGGGGTACTGGAGCGGAAGGGCTCCAGCGGCGGCTTCTTCAGCCAGGACGACCTCGCACTCATCCCGATCCGGACGATGCACGCGCGCTTCCGCCGCCAGAGGGACGTGCGGAGCATCGGCCTGGCGGCTGCGGACAAGGAGCACCTCGAGCAGGTCAAGGAGGACGTCACCACGCTCCTCCAGGCGCGTCACCGGATCCAGGAGGGCGCCGCGGATGACTTCACGGTCGTCACCCAGCAGGACGTCCTCCAGACCGTCCAGGGGGTGTCCCAGATCATGACCCTCCTGCTCGGCGCCATCGGCGGCATAAGCCTCCTGGTGGGCGGCATTGGCATCATGAACATCATGCTTGTGTCCGTCACGGAGAGGACCCGGGAAATCGGCATCCGCAAGGCACTGGGAGCGCGCCGGCGCGACATCATGTCACAGTTCCTCGCCGAGGCCATCATTCTGTCCGGGCTCGGGGGGATTCTTGGCTGGGGGCTTGGCGCGCTGGCGACCCGGCTCATCGCCCGGTTGGGCAACATAACGGTCGTCCTTACCATGGGCACCGTCGGGCTGGCGATCGGTTTCTCGATCGCGGTGGGCCTGTTCTTCGGGATCTATCCGGCGCGCAAGGCGTCGCGAATGGATCCCATCCAGGCCCTGCATTTCGAATAGGAGGGATGGCAGCATGAGACGGCCACGTCTCCATTTCATTATTCTCGCCGGGCTGCTCGCGGCCGGCATGACCGCGGGGGCCCAGGGTTCAGGTCCCGGGGGCGCCGCACCGCGGGGATTCAGCTCGCAGATGCTCATCTCCCAGCTTTCCCTGTACGTGCCGGAAGAGGCAACCCGGGGAATGCACGCGGGCTTCGGAGGCCGGCCCAATGCGCCGGCTTCCGATGGAGCCGCCCCCGGCCGGGGCTTCCCGCAGATCCAGTTCACCCGGGATCCGAAGCTGTTTCTCACAAAGGCGCAGATCACCAGCCTGCTTCCCATCCTGCACGCCCTGCGGGATAATCCACTGCCGACTCCAGTCAAGGCAAAGCAGGTGCAGGCCGATGTCGATTCAAATCTCACCGCTCCGCAGAAGGCGGAGTGGACGGAGTTCCAGAAGAAGCTCCAGGCGCTCATCCAGGAGTTCCGACAGCGGATGAGCGCGGACGGCACCGGAGCACAAGGGCAGGCAACGGGCAGCCAGGCGCAGGACGATGCGGCCCCCCAGACGACGCTGCTGCAGAGGCGGCAGAAACAGCTGGACGCCTTCATCAAGGTCCTTCAAGATAGGCTGAATGCGGGCGCGTAGCCCGACGGAGGGAACGTGAAGGCGCGAGTTCTGATAATAGAGGACGTGAAGGAGATGGCGGAGCTCGTCCGCATGTACCTCCAGAAGGAGGGGATGGACGCGGCGATCTGCGAAACCGGGGAAGAGGCCCTCGCGAAGTTCACGCAGGAAAGGTTCGACCTGGTCGTGCTGGACATCAACCTTCCCGGGATGGACGGCTTCGAATTCCTCCAGCGTCTCCGAAAAGCCTCCTCCGTGCCCGTGATGATCGTGTCCGCCCGTGACGCGGACGAGGATATGATCCTCGGCCTGGGGATCGGGGCCGACGAGTTCGTCGCAAAGCCCTTCTCCCCGAAGGTGCTCGTCGCGCGCGTGCGGGCCATGCTCCGCCGGACCACGGAACTGAAGGCCAGTCCGAACAGCATCCGCTTCGGCGATTTCCTCCTCGACATCGACGGGTACCTTCTCAAGAAGGCCGGGGAAAAGGTCCCACTCTCCTCGAAGGAGTTCGAGGTGCTCGCGTACCTCGCCACGCACCCGGGCAAGGCGGTGACTCCCGACACGATCTATGCGGACGTCTGGCACAACCAGTTCGGCGACGTCACCGCAGTTGCTGTCTATGTCCAGCGCCTGAGGAAGAAGATCGAGAAGGATCCCTCGTCGCCGGTGTTCATCGAGACGGTTCATGGCATGGGGTACCGTTTCAACGCGGAGGCGATCCACGCATGAAGCTGCGCACGCAGTTCGTCATCCTGGTGGGCGGGATCATCGCCGTCCCCTTCCTGGTGAGTGCCTTCATGCTCCTCGTTCAATTCACGGTGCTCCGTGGCCGCGAGCCGCTGCCCAACTACGAGCAGATGAGGTCATGGATCCTCGGGCACGTGTCCCGCGCGGCCCGGCGGCACGATCCGGCCGCCCTGCTGGATCAGCGGCCTCCAGGGCTGGACATCGTGGTCCTGGACAAGAACCAGGTCGTGTCCATGTCGACGATCGCCGAGCTCCCCGCGGGGACCTCCGCGGCGGGAGGGGCGCTGTGGGCGTACGTCAGCGCCAACGCCGAGCACTTCCACTTCCAGTTTGACAGCGCGGAGCCCAGGGGCGGGGACGATTCGCTCATCATCCTGAAGCTGCCGCGGATGCGGCCCGATGAGGCGAGGTTCAGGAACCTCACGGTGCAGGTCGTCATGTACACCTCCATCGCGCTGCTGGTGTTCTCATCGCTCATGAGCTTTCTCATCCTGCGCTCGCTGAACGGGTCCATCCATTCCCTGGAAGGGGCCACGCGCCGCATCGCGGGAGGGGACCTGGACTTTGTGCTGCCCGCTCGCGGCAACGACCAGATCTCCTCTCTGACGCGCTCTTTCGACAGCATGCGGCTCGCCCTCAAGGAGGAGTACGCGCGGCGCGCCCGGTTCATCATGGGCGTCTCGCACGACCTGCGCACGCCTCTCACTCTCATCCAGGGATACGTGGAGGCGATTGCGGACGGGTACGCGGCGGAGCCGGACGCGCAGAAGAAGTACCTCTCCATCATCCTGGACAAGACGAGGAATCTGGAAACCATGGTGGGTGAGCTCATAGAGTTCGTGCGCATGGAAACGGGCCAGTGGAGGATGACCCACCAGGACGTGCAGGCCCGCCCCTTCCTCATGGACCTGGCACGCCGCTTTGCGGAAGACGCCCTCATCCTGAAGCGCGACTTCGGCTGGTCCATCGATCTCCCCGACGATGCGACGGTCCGCATGGACGCGGGCCTTTTCACGCGGGCGCTGGAGAACCTCGTGGGCAATGCGATCCGTTACACCGAGCAGCGGGGGAGGATCACAATGGACGCGCGCATCCAGGAGGGAAGCGTCCTGCTGTCCATCACGGACACGGGAGTCGGGATCCCCGCGGAGGATCTCCCGCGGATCTATGATCCCTTCTACCGGGGCACGAACTCCCGGCGGGAGCAGGGTTTCGGCCTCGGCCTCACGACGGTGAAGTCCATAATCGAAAGCCACGGCTGGAACATCTCGGTCTCCTCCCAGGTCGGAGCGGGCACCACCTTCACGATCAGCATGCCCCTTGCGCCGGTGCACGCGGCATGACGACCGGGGAAATCGCGGCCATCATCAGGGTCCGGGGGTCCTTCAGTTTTGCCCGTTCGGGCGGGCCGGGGGGACAGAACGTGAACAAGGTCTCCAGCAAGGTCGTCGCCCGGCTCCCCCTGGAGGCGCTGCAGTTCCTCGGGGGAGCACGGCGCGCGCTGGTCGAGTCCCGGCTTGCAAACCGAATCACCGCGGACGGGGAGATCGTTCTCACCGTCCAGGACACCCGGGACCAGGGACGCAACCGGGAGATCGCCGTCGAGCGTCTTTCAGAGCTCGTTGTCCGGGCAATGGTCGTGCCGAAGGGCAGGGTGAGGACCCGGCCGTCACGCGCGGCACGGGAAGCCCGCCTGCGGTCCAAGAAGGTGAGATCCGCGCACAAGCGGCTTCGAGGATCCCCCGACCAGGATTGAGCAGGGGATCCGGGCGCGGAATCCGTTTCTCCGCGGGAGTATCCGAACGGCCCGGTTGCCGGTTATCTTCAAGCCATGACACTACGATGGATCTGCACGGTGTGGGGAATGGAGGGTCTGACCGCGGCCGAGAAGCTCCGAAGGGCAAAAGCCGCGGGGTTCGACGGGGTTGAAACCGGTATTCCCGCCGATGCGAAGGAGCGCCTTGAGCTGCGCGCCCACCTGGATGAAACGGGCCTGCTCCTTGTGGCACAGCAGTGGACTTCGGGAGCCGATCCCTCGGCCCATGCCGGGAGTTTCGAGGAGCAATACAGGAGGGCGGCGGAAATGTACCCGCTGATGGTGAACTCCCACACGGGGCGGGACATTTTTTCCCTGAAACAGAACCTGGAGGTGTTCAAGAGGGCGGCAAAACTTGAAAAGGAACTTGGTATCCCCGTGGCGCACGAGGTCCACAGGGGGCGGGTGACATTCTCCATTCAGTCGACCATGGCCCTGATCGATGCCGTCCCCGGCGTTCGCCTGACGGCCGACTTCTCCCACTGGTGCTGCGTGCATGAATCCCTCCTGGAGGACCAGGAGGAGAGCGTGCGGCGCGCGATTGCTCACACGCATCACGTTCACGCCCGGGTGGGACACGCGGAAGCCCCCCAGGTCACCGACC
>PMZS01000056.1 GCA_003170115.1 Spirochaetaceae bacterium | reverse complement strand
ATCAGCGAGGGCAACATCGGGCTCATCAAGGCCATCGAGCGGTTCGACGTGGAGAAGGGATACCACTTCATTTCTTACGCAGTCTGGTGGATCCGGCAGGCGATCCTCAAGGCCATCTGCGAGAAGTCGCGTATGATCCGCCTGCCCCTGAACAGGGCGAACGAGCTGGTGCAGATCGAGAAGGTCAGGAAAGACCTCCAGGGAGAGCAGTTCCTCGTCTCGGAAACGGACATGATCGCCAAGAAGCTGGACCTCGATCGGGAGCACGTGTCCGATCTCCTGAACATTTCCCGGGAGCTGATCTCGCTGGACACCCCCGTATACTCCGAGAAGGACTCGTCACTGCTCGGGGATTTCGTCGAAGACAAGAACCACACTACCCCGGACGACGTGGTCATCTCCAACTCGCTGCGGCAGGACATCGATGGGATCCTGACCTCGCTCTCCCAGAAGGAATCCGAGATCGTGCAATACCGCTTCGGTCTCAACGGCAAGCGGCCCATGTCACTGAAGGAGATCGGCAGCATGTACAAGCTCACGAAGGAGAGGATCCGCCAGATCGAAAAGAAAGCCATAAAGAGGCTCCAGCATCCCTCCCGCAGCCATACCCTCCGAGCGTACATGTAAGAAAAGGCGCCAACGGGCGCCTTTTCCTTTTCAGTCCCGGGCGATTTTCTTCCAGGCTTGCTGAAAATCAGGCACGAACTCAGTTTCCTCCGTCGGAGTCGAGACGCAATCGGGAGGTATCTCGTCCAGGAACGGGGAGGGGAACGCCTCCACGGGCCTGCCCATGCGCCTGCGCGACGAGCAGAAGCTGAGGATCAGCCTCCTTCGGGCTCGGGTGAGAGCCACGTAGAACAGACGGCGCTCTTCTTCGACGTTTGCTCCCGCTTCTTCAACGGAGCGTGCGTGGGGAATGATGTCTTTCTCCACCGCGGCCACGAAAACCACCGGAAACTCCAGGCCTTTTGCCGCGTGGATCGTCATCAGGTTGACCCTTCCGCCTTCCTCGCGGGAGTCGAGGTCATCCCTGCTGGCCAGGGAAACGCGCGTGAGGTAGTCGAACAGGGTCGGATCCACCGAGTCCGGATCCTCTTCGAAATCGGCAAGTGATCCGACCAGCGATTCGACGTTCCCGAATTTCCACTTCACGACGTCCTTGTCCCGCGCGTCCTTGTTCTCCGAGACGAGATGACCCCAGTAGTCGATCTCTTCCACGAGCTCACGCAGGGACTGTGACAGTTTGCGCGTGGAGAGAAACCGGGTCCGGAAGTCCTCGATCAGCCCCGTGAACTCCGCCGCTGCCGCCATCGACTTCTCTTCCAGGCCCAGGCCCTTCTGGTGGCCGAGCGCGGCAATGGCGGAAAAGATCGAGCAGTGATGCTCCGTGGCGTGCGAGGCGGCCTTCTCCAGCAGCTTTCTCCCGATCCCACGGCGCGGCGTGTTGACGATGCGGAGGAGGCTCGTATCGTCGTCCGGATTGGCCACGAGCTTCAGGTAGGCCAGCATATCCCTGACCTCCTGGCGCTCGAAGAAGCTCATGCCTCCTGAAACGAGGTAGGGAATATTCTCCTTCCTGAATGCTTCCTCGAGCGCCCGGGTGAGATGGTTGGCCCTGAGGAGGACGCCGAAATCCTCGAAGCGGCAGGAGTCGCGGATCATGAGCGCGCGGATGCGGGACGCAATGAACTCCGCCTCCTGAACTTCGGTTTCCGCCGCGTATTCCTCTATCGGCTCACCCTCGGGGAGCCCCG
Organism: Spirochaetaceae bacterium; assembly: GCA_003170115.1. GTDB lineage: Bacteria > Spirochaetota > Spirochaetia > SZUA-6 > Fen-1364 > Fen-1364. The sequence continues at coordinate 9,600 of PMZS01000056.1, read as the reverse complement.
TCCAGAGCGCCTTTTTCTTGCGTTGCGTGTTGCCGGCAATCAGGGCGTTTGCCGCCCGGAGGATGATCCCGCTGGAGCGGTAGTTCTGCTCCAGGGTGACCACCTTGAACCCCTGAAAATCGTGCTCGAACCGGAGGATGTTCTCGTAGCTTGCGCCTCGCCAGGAGTAGATCGATTGATCGTCGTCACCGACAACGCAGACGTTTCCCCTGGGTGCGACGAGAAGCTTCATGAGCTCGTATTGCGCGGCCGAGGTGTCCTGGAACTCGTCCACCAGCAGGTACCGGTACCTCTGACGATACTCGTTCTGCACGTCGGGGTGAGAGCCAAGGAGCTCCAAGGGAAGCATGATCAGGTCATCGAAGTCCACGGCGTTGTAGACGCGGAGGTTCCTCTGGTATTCTTTGAAGAGGGGCCGAAGATGCCTGTTATCCTTGTTCCAGGCCGCCCGGCCTGTCTTCACCGCGGAAATGACCTGTACGGCGGCCGCAAGATCCAGGGAAGCGCCTTTTGCTCCCAGTTCCCGCGACGTTTCGCGGAGGAGTGAAGCCTGGTCCTGTGAGTCGTAGATGCTGAAATTCGCCCTGTAGCCGATGAGATCATGCTTTTCTCGAAGGAGCTGGGCGCCAAGGGCGTGAAATGTGCACAGCGTGAGCCTGGTGAGTTTCCGTGGAATGAGCTCTCGGACGCGCTGCGTCATTTCCCGTGCGGCCTTGTTTGTAAAAGTGACAGCAAGAATCTCGGACTGGGGCACCCCTTTGCCTATCAGAAAGGCGATGCGGTAGGTGATCACCCGGGTTTTGCCCGATCCTGCGCCCGCGATTATCAAGAGAGGTCCTTCCGTGGCCCGGACCGCTTCAGCCTGCCTTTCGTTGAGCACGGACGAAATATCCACCTTCATGGTCATAATATCCGCACTTGGTCTTTGAACACGAACATGGTTATCACGAAAGGCAAAACGTCGCATAAATGGTTTGACAGCGCGGCAGCAGGTAGCTTACACTCGCCCATATGCAATTGTTTTCGCCCTTTTGCCCGAGTTGCAGGGAGAATCTTGCGCGCAACGGGGATTCGTTCACCTGCTCTCGATGCGGGAGGGTATACCCGCTCAAGAACGGAGCGGTCGATTTTCTGACATCCCTGCCTCTTTCCGACGCACAGCAGATCGTTCAGGCGACTTTTGACGCGGTTGCCGCCTCCTACGACAACGCAATCGTGCGTCTGGTGGAGAGTCTTTCCTGCCCCTGGGGAACCTACACGGGAAAGCTGGAGTCGTTCATGGCGAACTCCTCGGGCAAAGTGATCCTGGACGTAGGGTGCGGAACGGCTTTTCCGGTCGGATCTTTCGTTCCTCAAACCTCGATTTACCTCGGGATGGACATTTCCCTGGAGATGCTGGGCCACGCCCGGGCCCTGCTCGGCGAAAACCTGAACGCCGCGCTCTGGAACATTGACGCCGAGCGCGTTCCGCTCCCTGACAACTGCATCGACCTCTGCCTGGCTCTGATGACCTTCAACGTTTTTCCAAACCCCCACAGGGCGGCAACGGAGATTCACCGGGTGCTTAAAAAGGACGGGGTCGTGTTCGGCACCGTGTTCATCCAGCCCCCACGGGATGAAACCTTTCAAGAGAGACCCATCGCGCCCGACCTGGTCAGGGAAATACTGTCGGTCTTCGATCCGGCCCTCTGGGAGCTTTCTTTCGAGACTCAGGGGGGAATCCTCTTCTTTCACGTACAGAAAAACGTAAAGATCTGACCATTCCTGCAAGCCCCCGGGGCTATCGAGTCACGGTCACCTTCCGCAATCCTCGCGGCACGTCAGGATTGATGCCCTTCGCAATGGAAAGCCTCAAGGCGAAGATCTGCCCGGGCAATACGGCCAGGATCGGAGAGAGCCACTCGGGCGCGCCTTCAGCGAACGGAAGAGCAGTGTTTCCTGTCTCGAGGGTCTGCCGCGAGTCGCTGATCACGATGAGGTCGGGCTTCCTTTCTTTCATCCCGTGAGCGAACTCCACCATGTGGTCATGGAGCACGCCCATGGGGGCCAGCAGGATTACCGGGAACCCCTCTTCGACGATTGCCATGGGGCCGTGCTGGAAATCCGCCGAGGAATACGGCTCGGCGGTGATGTAGGTGAGCTCCTTCAGCTTCAGGGCGATTTCCATCGCGATCCCGTAGCAGAAACCGCGGCCGATGACGACGCACCTGTTCATGGAACGGTAGGCCGGTGCCCGGGCCGCCGCGGGACCTCCCGCCGCCTCGAGCGTCTTCCCCGCGAGCTGGGGGAGGCGGGCAAGTGACGCTGCGCGCTCCCTGCTGCCCTCCCACGCCACCGACAGGCCGGCGATGAGCGCAAGGGACGCGGTGAATGTCTTGGTGGCCGCGACGGCTTTCTCGGGGCCCGTTTCGAGCCGCAGCACCCTGTGAGACTGGGCTGCGAGGGGGGACTTCTCGTCGCGCGTGATGGCCGCTGTCAGGGCGCCCTGCCGCCGCGCCTCCGCCATGACCTCGACGATGTCTTCCGACTGACCCGACTGGGAAATCCCCAGGACGAAGACTCCCGAGAGCCGGGGTGGGGTATGGTAGAAGGTGTACAGCGACGGGGTAGCCAGGGCGACGGGCACACCGTTGTAAGACTGGAAAAGGTACTTGGCGTACACGCCGGCGTTGTCCGAGCTGCCCCGGGCCGCAATCATGACTGTCGTGATGTTCCGGCCGCGGATGTCCCGGCAGAGAGCCTCGATCTCCGCGGCATTTGTTTCCAGCGTCCGGGCAAGGGCGGCGGGTTGTTCATTGATCTCGGTTTCCATGATCGTCGCAGGTGCACCCATGCGGGGCATACTGCCGGTTCTCCCCTCTGTTGTCAATTCAAGAGAGTCCCGATATAGTCCCCGGCACGCCATGAAGTACAAAGCGGTCCTTTTCGATCTCGACGGCACGCTCCTGGACACCCTCGACGATCTCGGGGATTCCATGAACGCCGTGCTTGCGGCCCACGGATACGCCACGCACCCTATCCGTTCCTATGCCGCATTCGTCGGTGACGGCGTTCACAACCTCGTGCGCCGGGCTCTGCCCGCCGAAGCCGGGAAGAACGATGCGCTGGTGAACGAGCTCGTGCCTCTCATGCGAAGCGAATACTCACGGCGATGGAAGGCGAAGACCCGTCTCTACGACGGGATCCCCGAGCTTCTCGACGGGCTCTCCGCGAGAGGACTGCGGATGGCGGTGCTCTCGAACAAGCCGCACCCGGCCACCCTGGAAGTCGTTGCGCATTTCCTGCCCCGGTGGAAATTCGATCTCACTCTCGGGGCCCGGCCGGATGTCCCGCTGAAGCCGGACGCCGGTGCGGCGCTGGAGGTGAGCAGGCAGCTTGGCGTCCCGCCGGAAGCGTTCCTCTACCTGGGTGACACAGACACGGACATGCTGACCGCCTCCGCGGCCGGCATGTTCGCGGTGGGAGTGCTCTGGGGTTTCAGATCGGCCGAAGAGCTGCTGTCCTCCGGCGCGAATGTAATCATTCCGGATCCGAGGGACGTGCTGTCCCTGCTCGATCACCCGGCCTCGGTGACATGACCACCGGCTGCGAACGGACTATCCCGGCAGGCTGACGACCACGTCGATCTCGACCTGCACCGCTCCCCCGGGGAGAAACGCGCCGACCGTCGTGCGCGCCGGCCAGGGTTGCGGGAAATACTCTGCGTAGATCTCGTTGAAAACCGGGAAGTTGGCAAGGTCGGCGAGATAGGCATTCACTTTCACGACATCCGCCATTGCGGCCCCGGCCTTTTCCACGATCGCCTTCAGGTTCTGCAGACACCGCTCGGCCTGGCCTTTGAAATCCTGGGGCATCCCACCCGTGGTCGGATCCTTCGGAGTCTGGCCCGAAACGAACAGGAGCCGGCCCGAGGTGACGATGCCCTGGGAATACGGTCCGATGGGGGCCGGGGCTCCCTCCGCGCGAACTTCCTGCTTCACAGCGAGCTCCTCTGCTGGTCGATGAGCTTCGCCGTGTCGCTGGTCGGGTCGAGCTGAAATCCCGAATCCAGGGCTGCCCGTGCGGCCGCCTTGTCACCCAGTCCCTTCTGGCTGAGACCTGAAAGAAGGTACGCGACCTGGGTTGCCTCACCGGCAGGGTAGGCGGAGATGAACGGTGTGAGGATCCCCAGCGCGCCACGAAAGTCCTGCGCGTCGAGGAACACCTGCGCCTTCAGGATGATGTATCTCGCATACCAGGCAGCGTCGGGCTGCGGGGTGACCCGGGCAAGCGCCCGGTAGGCTTTCGCGGTCTGACCCGCGCCATAGCAGGCGACTCCCAGGAGATAGGAGAACTCCGCTGTGTCCGCGTCCGAAATGGAGTCCTTGATGGAGTCATTGAGAAGGCTGATGGCATCGGTGTAGCGATTTTTGTCCAGCAGCGCCAGGACCCTCGCGCGCGTCTCGTCGTTCTCATCTACCCACGTGACGGAGGTGGTGCCCTGCTCGGCCCCGCGCACGCCGCCTTCAGTGCTTGCCTTTGGCCTTTCGGTGACCAGAGTCTGCAGCTTCCGGGCGATCGTGCTGCCCACCCCGCCTGACGGGTTTGCGCCGGCCGCCGCTGACAGGGTGGCCAGTGAGTACGTTCCGTCCTTCAGGAGGGTGATCTTCGTCGCGGCTCGCTGGAGCTCCAGAGAGCCGGTCTGTGAGATGCGGATCATGGCATCCGTCGGTACCTGGTCTCCGATGNNCAGCTCGACCGTGCCGTCAAGGTAGCTGACCGTGAAGGCTTGCGCGAAAGCGCCCATGGCGAGAACAACGGCGAAAACCGCCACGAGGAACGTTCTTCTGCTCATGGCAGGAGTATATCACCTTCACGGCAATCCGTCCCTGACGCTGTGTCAGGTATTTGTACGGTTGTGGCAGCGGGGAGGCTACTTCAACGGATCCTTGAACAGATCGACCTCCCTGCCGGCAAGCCGCGAGATGCATTCACGCTTCCCGTGCTCCAGGACCTCAAGCCACTGCGCCTCTTTTGCCGCCGCGGCCCGGCCCACGTCCAGACGGAGATTGCCCGGCGCGCCAGTCGACGTTGTGCGGGCAATCGACTGAACGGGATCCCGCCCGGCCAGCGTCTCCAGGGAACGGCCAACTTCGCGGTAGGCGTCACGAAAAGGAATGCCTTCGCTGACGAGCTCGAGAGCGCGGTCAGTCGCGAAGATCTCGGGCGCAAAAGCCGCCCGCAGCGCGGGTTCGTTCACGACGAGCTTTTCGATGGTGAGGTCCATGATCCTCACGCACCCCAGCCCCTCCTCGCAGCCCCGGAAATACGGGCCCTTGGTTTCCTGCAGGTCGCGATTGTAGCCGCTGGGAAGGGCGCGCAGGACCGTTTTCATGGAAAGGACGTGAGCGGAGATCGCCGCGCTCCGAGCCCGGACCAGCTCGAGTCCATCCGGGTTCTTTTTCTGAGGCATTATGCTGGAACCGGAGCAGAGCTCGGGAGGCAGCGTGAAGTACCCGAACTCGGGGAGTGAGAAGAGGATGAGGTCCTGGGCCATCCGGGAAAGAGTGAGGACCGCCTGCTCCACCGCCTCGAGGGCGATGGATTCCAGCTTTCCCCTGCTGTTGTGTACATACAGCACGTTATTTTGCACGCGGGAGAAACCGAGAAGCTCCGCCACCATTTCGCGGTCAAGCGGGAGGGGAACTCCGTAGCTCGCCGCCGAGCCCAGGGGGGAGCAGTCCAGAAGAGTGAATGCATTGCGCGAAAGGAAGAGGTCGTCGAGAAGCTCCTCCGCGAAGGCGGAGGCCCAGAGACCGACGGAGGAGGGCATTGCGGTCTGCAGATGAGTCCGCCCCGGCATCGGGGTCCGCATGTGAACCTCCGCGAGCTCGAGCAGCCGCCCCGCCAGCGCCAGTCCCGCTGCATGGAATGCGAAGAGAAACCCACGGCTCCAAAGCCTGAGCGCCGCCAGGACCTGGTCGTTTCGGGATCTTCCCGTATGGATCTTTTTTCCCGCATTTCCGAGGGCCGCGACAAGGTGGTTCTCGATCGCCGTGTGCACGTCCTCGTCGGACTTCGAGATGGCGAACTCCCCGCGGCCGTTCCGATCGATGATGCGGGCCAGTTCCGCGTGAAGAGCCTCATGCTCCGTGCCGGAGAGGATCCCGATCTTCCTGAGCATCGCCGCGTGCGCCATGCTCGCAACGCAGTCCGCGTTCACCAGCCGCGAATCGAGCGCCGGATCCTCACCGACAGTGAAGGCTTCCATCAGGCCGTGGAGTGTGTATGTCTTTTCCCAGAGCTTCGCCATGACGGCACCATCCTAGGGAGGGCCGGGATGCGTGTCAATCAAAGGTCGCGAGGAACTTTGGATGGTTGCCCGCGACGACCACCGTGACCTCACCCCTGACGGCGACATCCTTGAACTGAGTCTGCAGCTCGCTCAACGTCCCGCGGTGGATTTTCTCGAACTTCTTCGTCAGCTCGATGCAGATCGCCGCGCGACGGTCCCCATAGACCTCCAACGCGTCCTTGAGCAGGGCGGACACCCGGAAGGGGGATTCGTAGAAAATCAGCGTGTGCGGCTGGTCCCTGTCCTGGGTGAGGAACCGGCGCCTCACGCCCGGTTTCCGCGGCGGGAACCCCTTGAACGTGAAGCTGGAGGTGGGCAGCCCGGACGAGAGCAGGGCGGGCTCCACGGCGCCCGCGCCCGGAATTACCTCGATTTCGAACCCCTCCTCCACCGCGCGGGAGATGAGCCGGTAACCCGCATCGCTGATCCCGGGGTAGCCGGCGTCCGAGCAGACGCCGACGGACAACCCTTCCTTCAGCAGGCCGATAATTCTCGACTCGGCCTGCGACTCGTTCTTCTCGCGGTAGGAGAGGATGGTGCGTGGGCTCCGGATGCCGTGCGCCTCGAAAAGAATTCGAGTGTGGCGCGTGTCTTCGCAGGCGAGCGCGTTCAGCTCCCCCAGCACGCGGACCGCGCGGAGCGTAATGTCCTCAAGGTTTCCGATCGGCGTCGCGATGATGACGAGCTTGGCCACGTCGGAGCTTAGCACGCGGGAGAGCGCGCTTGGAAGCAGGATTGCGCGGCGGAAAGGCATCTGCTATGTTCGGGGCAAAGTCTGAAAGGAGAAAGTGAATGTCACGAAAAGCTCTTCTTGTCGGCATCAACGACTATCCGGGTGCGCAGAACGACCTGCAGGGGTGTGTGAACGACATCACGAACGTCTATGACGTCCTCGTGAAGTACTTCTCTTTCCTCCCGGCCGATATCGTTCTGCTCTCCGATTCCCGGGCGCGGAAGTCGGCAATCATCGACGGGCTGAAGTCCATGCTGTCAGGCGGCAGGGAAGGGGACACCCTGGTGTTCCATTATTCCGGCCACGGCTCCCAGGTCCCGGACGTGGAGGGAGACGAGGAGGATGGAAAGGACGAAGTGATCTGTCCGTACGATTTCGACTGGAGCGGCGGCTTCATCAAGGACGATGACATGGCAGCCTTCGTGGCTGATCTGAAGAAAGGGTGCCGCCTGGAAGTGATCCTGGATTCCTGCCATTCCGGCACCGGGACGCGGGAAATTATCCTGGACAGGAGCTCGCTGGCTGCCGCCGCGCCATCGAGCCTCGAGGCCGCCTGTCTCTGGAGCAGCCCGCACCGCATCAGGCCGCGGTTCCTCGCGCCCCCGCCCGACATCGCGCTCCGTGCCGACGAGGTTTTTGGCCGGGAGCTGCGCCTCCGGAGGATCTCCCGGACCGACCCCATGAACCACGTGCTGTGGTCGGCGTGCAGATCGGACCAGTACTCCGCGGACGCGGACATCGGAGGCAGGTCTGCCGGCGCTTTTACCTACTACTTCTGCCGTCATCTGAGGGACACGCAGGGCAAAGTGACCCGGGAACAGCTCTTGAAGCTCGTCAGGGCGTCCTTGAAACACGAGGGTTTTTCGCAGGTCCCGCAACTGGAGGGTCCCGCCGGAAGCGCGCAGGCAGGACTGTTCGGCGCTCCCTAGATTCGGGCGGTTGCCGACGCTTCCTGCGGCGATCCGTTCACACGAAACAGGAGTCCGGCGGCGAGATACAGCGCCGCCATGACCGCAAGGACCGTCGTGAACCCCATGGACGTGGAGAGTATCCTCGTAAGCACCGCGCCGCTTACCGAGAGCGCGGCGTTCACTCCCCACGCCCACGGCACGAGTCCTTCCCGGGACCGGGAGAGCAGTGCGAGCCCGCTCGGGAACGGGATTCCAAGGAGAAAACCGAGAGGAGCGATCAGGAGCACCGATATCAGCGCCCGGATGGTCAGCGGAAGTCCGAGCGTCTTTCCGAGAAAAGCCGGCATGCCGAAGCGGAAGAACACGGCCAGAGCGACTATGCCGAGACTGGCCGCAAGGACACGAGCGCGCGGGCTCCGTGCGCCCCCTGCCGCCAGGCTCCCGAACCCCGAGGAAATGAGCAGGATCGTGATGACTATTGAGTTCGAATAGACGGGATCCCCGAGGTAGAAGACGAACTTCTGGATCAGGTAGATCTCTGCCATCATGTATCCCAGCCCAAGGCATGCATAGTAGAGCACAACACCAGGAGTCCCGCGCCGCTTTCTGAAAAGCTCGCGAAACCTGGCACCGATCGGGACGAGGGCGACCAGGATCGCGAAGAGCAGCGATTGGCCGAATGTCGCCAGGAGCAGGATGTATCCCCATTCTTCCGGGATTTCTCCTGCTTTTGCCGCGAAGGACGGCAGGCTTGCGGGCTTGAGATAGCCGGAGTAGTAGGGCTTGTCATCCGTCGCGGGTTGGATGTCGAACACGTAGCCCGCGTACAGGTCGTTCTGCCTTCCCTCGAAAAGCCACTGCAGCGAGTCGCGATAGAGCACCGACGGAATCAACGGGATATCCGCGGATGCGGCATCCGATGGGCTGGGATTGCCCGGCAAGGCATACAATGCACGGTATGCTTGAAGGATCTTCTGAAAATCCGCGGGGGGGGAGGCGTTGATCCCCGGCGCATAATCCACCTCGAAGGACATCCGCCGGCAGTATTCCCGCAGCTTCGCGATTTCCGCAGCCGTGAAATCCCCGTTCTTCACCAGCACCGTGGCCGTGGAGAGCAGGAGATTGAACGCAAACAGACGGTTTTCCGGTCGCGGGTCTCCCTGGCGACGGAGCGCTTCCACAACTGTTGAGAAAAGCCGGGGCACGTTCCGCGGAGGGCTGAGCCTGTCCCAGACCGTGATGGAGAGGATGCCGGATGGAGTGAGGCACTTCAGGTAGTCCCGGAGAGCCTCGACCGTATAGGTGTAGTTTTCCTCGACTGAATACCCGCCCGCCTGGGAAAGCCCGATCGAATCGATCAGGCCGATTTCCACCAGGTCAAAACGTTCCCGTGTGGCCGCGGTGAAAGCCCTGACCTCGGACGTGACCAGGTGCACCCGCGTATCGAGAAGGACGCCGCCGGTATAGTTCCTGAAAAAGGGAACATCGCGGAGCATGTGGAGGAGGTCCGGGTTCGATTCCACGACCCAGACGCTGCCCGCACCATTGTGGAGAGCGGTCTGTATCCCTGCGCCGCCTCCAAGTCTCAACAACAGGACGCGCGGTTTGGAAAGAACGTGGTA
>PMZS01000011.1 GCA_003170115.1 Spirochaetaceae bacterium | reverse complement strand
TTCCCGTCCAGGTAGGAAAGCCGAATCCGCATGAGCTCCATATGCTCAGCAGCCGCGGCCTTGCCCTTTTGACGCAAGCGAAGGTGCGTGCGCATGTCCTCGATGGACATGCCGGTGGCGCGAAGGCAGGAGAGGCTCTCCACGAGAGCCACGGTTTCAGGGGAGTACAGCCGATGACCGCTGCTCTGGTTTCGGGGTATCGGCTTGAGAAGCCCGATGCGCTCGTAATAGCGCAGCGTGTAGGCGCTGAGCCCGCTCTGCTGCGACATCTCCTGGATGGTGAGCCCGCGGCTTTGGGCGGTCCTTTCTGCAGGACTGACGCTCGACATACATTAAATGTGAGAACCTAGAGCGTTATAGGTCAAGCGAATTGCGAAGCTTCGATCCCTCAGCCCGCCCAACATCCTCCAGCGTCTCTTTCGCTACCAGCCGTCCGCCCGCCGTTCCCCCTTATGAAGCAGTCAGGACTCACGTAAAGGCGCCCCCGATCGCGAGCCTCGTGTCTGCCTTGGATCGCGTTCATCGCAGTCGTGAAAGTCGTCGAAAAACGGTGGCCGCATCGGCAGCATGCGGAATTCCTCGATAGCAAGGGCAATCCACATCGCAGAACTCTGGATGGCGACGCAGCCAGAGACGCTCACTGTCTGAAATCTCGACATCCAGCGGATCGGGATCGTCGACAAGTGAGAGCAAGAAAGCAACATCACCGCGCTGGGCTTCAGGCTGTTCGTCCACCGCGATCGCCCTGATTTTCACCAGTATCGACCCGAGGAGGTTGGGAACGGGGATCAGGCCGGAAATCTTCCCTGCCTGGATCTCGACCATTTCGGTTCGCTGCAACGCCTGCGAGCCGCCGGGGACCTCAACGGTTCGAACGCCGGATGAAGTAAGGAGCTCGGCGCGCGCTCCGATGCCATCGGGGCCGAGGATGTCGAAACGGACTTGTTCATTGACGAACCGATGTCCGATCCCTTCCGGTGACACACCGTCCAGCGAGAAGCCGCGCGAAAGGAGCACCTTGCTGACCCTCTCCGTGCCATTGCTGACGACGCGTGCGTTCACCAGGATGTCGGCGTCCTTGCTTGCCCGGGGCTGCTTCCGACCCATCCTCCATCCATGCAGAGCGACCATATGATCTCCAATCAGCGTCCGCGGTGCGGGCGGATTCTTGGCGAGGTAGAGAAGCTCGTGCCACATCGCATGGAAGCCATCCCCAAGGTCCGGAACTTCAACCATACAGAAGCTTCCGTAGTGCTTCTCCACCCGCTCGAGAGACCCTCGAATCAGGGCTGAGAAGGAGATCCGCGGAAACAACTGCCAGCGGTGCGCGCGAGAAGGACAGGATCCAAGGCTGGCTCGGCACTCGCAGCGTCAGGTTCGGCTCGACCGATTCTTTGGCGGGTCGAAACTGCCTCTCAATCAGCCCAAGCATGTCTCTATCGACGTAGGCGTCTATTTCGTCGCTTGAGCCGACAATGTCGATCTCGCGCGTGACCGCCGAGAGCCCCGTTGGAATGATCGCTGCCTTCGTACGGATCTTAGGCAGGTCCGATGGAAGTGCGCGCCAGCGTACGATACGACCTCGTGCCTGGCTGCGTTGCAAGGATCGCAAGACCCATTCTGGCTCCCCTAAGCGCCGCCTCAGGCGCGACATTGCCGACGGATGGACCCAGTCGGCCCTCGCGCCGCTGAGTTCCGCCAGGAGTGCCCAAGCGATTGCTGACGACATCGGACGGCCGGACTGCGGCTCTCTCTTGCCCGGGACCGGCTCCACGATCCAACGGCCTCCGATTTTTCGGCCATCGAGTCTGCCGGCGCGTGCCAGGGCCCGCACCCGTTGCATACTTACACCCAGCGCTTCGGCCGCATCTTTCGAGGACCAGAGTCTCATTGACACAATTATTGCTATACAGCAATAGTTTTGTCAATCGTCGCCCCAGGAGGTTGGTGTCTGCCATGTCTACGAGGACGCTTGCATCGCTAATCGCGAGCAGCATCTTCTCCCCTCAGACGCCGCCGCAGCTTATCGAGAGGGACAAGAGAGAGCGAGGCTGCTTTGCTCATGCTTATGGCGTCTTCGGCTATCGCCATAAACAACAAGCGCTCAAATCGTAGAGGCTTCTCAGTGCCAGGTACTGATCCTGGCTCGTCTTTGCGCCACCCTCGCGCACCGAATTCGCGCAGAATGGCACGATACCCGCTATCCGTCAGGATGCCTGCCGCGTTCGCTCGAAACAGAATGGCCTGCATGGAAATCCCGAACTTCTCTTTCAGTTGAAGCAGCTCAGGGAATGCAATCGAATGACGAACGCGTTCTGAAAGTTCCCTACGCAGAACCTCTTCGGGAAGAAGGAATTCCGAGGCGAAAGCATGGCAGGCTTTCTCATTATGCCCGATCTGCCCTTGCCCCTTTCGCCAGCCCAGAATGTGCGCAAGCTCATGTAGCAGGATGAAGCGGATTCTGTCATTCGGCATGTCCGAAGCTATAGCCACAAAGGGACAGCCTGTAAAATAGCCCGCCATTCCATCGAATCCCGGTATTCCTTCGAGCCGGACAAGTCGAAGACCTTTATCCTCGCAAAGCCGAGTCACGCTGGCAACAGGCTGTTCTGGGCCGACGCCCCAGCTTCGGCGGACGGCCATAGCCGAGGCCCGGGCGCCGTCAGCAGCGCTAAGGTCGAGCTCGCCGCTGGGGATCTGGAACTTCGAACGTGTTCCCAGCAACTCTTCGAGCTCTTGGTATCGCTCCAACTTGTCGCGCACCTTCTCTTCGAGAGTGTTCTTGGCTTTTGCACCTACGCTGGCACGCTTGCGGTAGTACAATTCCAACGGCTCTCGCGACACGGTGCGAAAGAAATAGTCGACGGGGACCGCCAGCGCATGCGACAGAGCAATTAGCGTGGTACTCGCGTCCGGCATCATCAAGCCCTTTTCATACTTGCTGATTGCCTGCTTCGTGACCTTGCCGCCCATGCGTGACGATAGCTCCTCCTGGGACCAACCCGCCATGGCGCGAGCCGCCCGCAACCTCTCACCGAAGGACATCTCCTTCCCCCTTGTTGACAAATATAAACTAATTTTGCATTTTGTCAACCAAGGAGATAGCTATAGCAACCAATCCTCCCAAGGGTGACAATCACCGAAACGGAGCAATCAGAGATCGTTCGCAGGTCAAGAACTATAGGATCGACCGTTGGATCAAAAGAGATCGGTCAAATGGTCAATTCATCTCGCAAAAGGATAACGGAAAGCCTTACAAAGGCGTGACCAAAGAGAAATAGACTCGCAACAGAACAACAGAGGCTTATCAGTCTCTCCGACTATGGGGCTTGGTTGATCAGAAATCTTGGAAGTACGTCGGGTGGGCGAGCAATTGAATGTGCGGCTTGTGCTTGGCATCGATCCACACCACGCGCTCAGCACCGCGCAACTCCACGTCGAGTGCCAGGGATCCCATCGACTGA
>PMZS01000271.1:2773-14385 GCA_003170115.1 Spirochaetaceae bacterium | reverse complement strand
CGTGAGCATCATCCCCATGGCCATGAGCTTGTGAATGAGGTCGGAACCCTTCAGGTTCATCTTCTTGGCCAGGTCCGCGACTGTAATTCCCTCGGTAATCGCGATCTCCTTGGGCACCGGATTGGCCATGATCACGGTCTTCTTTTTGACCTGGAGGTATTTCTCCTCCGGCTGGTCGTGCTTGCGCTTCGGGTACTCGATCTTCTTCTTGGCCTTGGAAAAGAACTTCTTCGCGGGAGGTTTTTTCTCGTCGGACCCGGAGGATGGCCCCCCACTGCCCGAGCGGGCGGGCGGGCGCATGCCCGGCCTCGGCGGCCCGTAGCCCCCCTGGCGGTCGGGTCCGCCGGATCTGCCGGGCGAGCCCGCCGGTCGCGGGGGCATCGGAGTGAGGCGCATCTTCTCGCGCACGGACTCTCGCACTGACGGCCGGGGATCCGGCCTCCGGTCCTGGGGGATAAATCGCGTTCGCTCGGTCTCCTTTGGCGCAGCGGGCACCGCGGGAGCAGGGGTGGCACGGGCGGCCGGTGCATGCGACGGCGAATGCGGTGCCGGGGCGACGCGCACCGGGCGCGCGGGCTGTACGTGCGGACGAGCGTGAGAGGAGGAGGCGGCCGCGGATGCGGAATCCGGTGCCGCCGGGGACGCATTCTCCAGGGCCGCCGATTCGGGCGGGGACGGTGCCTGCTTGTGCACTGTCTTCTTCGCCACGACCACGACCTTCTTCTTTACAACCACCACCTTCTTCTTATCAGGGGCGGCTGCTCCACCTGCGGTGGCGGCCAATCCACCTGCGGTGGCGGCCAATCCACCTGCGGTGGCGGGATCCTCCACGACGACGGGAGTCTCCTCCTCCACCTTCTTGTGCTTGATGAGGGTGGTTTTTGGTTTTTTCCTGCTATCCAGTTCCTCGGGCATACCTGCTCTCTTACTCTTGCGCGCTTTCCTCGAAGGTTAAACCGACACCGCAGTTTGGACAAGTAGCCATGTCTGGAGTGATCGCCGTTCCGCACTCAGGGCATTCGTACGTTTCCTCTGCTGCAGCCTCGGATTCCGTCCCGGCTGTGGCGGGTCCGGCGCTCACATCGGGAAGAACCGCGGCAAGCGGAGATTCCGGCTCGGCCGCTCCGCTTTCCGCCTCAGTCTCCACCGAACCTTCCGTTTCCGTCGAAGCCTCCGGTTCACCGGCCTGGGCGGATTCTTCTTCGACGATCTCCACATTCTCCTCGATGATCTTGTGCAGCGTTTGAATGTCTTCCGCGGTAATTCCTTCGAGGGCAGCGAGTTGTTCCGGGCTGAGAGCAACAAGGCTCTCGATGTCGGCGATATTGTCCTTTTCCAGTATCTCCACGAGCCGAGGGGTGATCCCTGGAAGCTCGGAGATCTTCTGGATCTCCTCCTCGGGCTCCCCGAAGAGCGCCGAGACGGCGCGCTTGGCCTCTGCCGAGATGTCCATTTCAGAGAACTGGCTCTCCGTTTTTACGTCAATGTTCCAGTCCGTGAGCCGGTTGGCTAGGCGCACATTGAGTCCCTGCTTGCCGATGGCCAGGGAGAAGGAAGCGTCGGGCACGATCGCAAGGGCCAGTTTCTTGGACTCGTCCAGGATGACGACCTGGTTCACTTCGGCCGGCGAAAGGGCGTTCTTGATGAAGCTGCGCGAATCCAGGGAGTAGCGAAGAATATCGATCTTCTCACCTTCCAGCTCACGCACCACCGCCTGGATGCGCACTCCCTTGAGGCCGACACATGCGCCGACGGGGTCCACGTCCTCGCGGGTGGAGCGGACGGCGATCTTCGTTCGGTAACCGGGCTCCCGGACGATCTTCATGATCTCTATCGTCTTGTCGTAGATCTCGGGAACCTCCAGCTCGAAAATCTTCTTGACGAACTCCGAGTGGTTCCGCGAAAGCACGATCTGCAGCCCTGTCGGGGTCTTCACGACTTCGTAGATGAGAGCCTTGATCCGGTCATTCGGATGGTAGATCTCCCGGGGTGACTGGTACTTCTTGGGAAGGATCCCTTCAGTCTTTCCGAGGTCCACGTAGATGTTCCCGTTGCGCTCGCGCTGGTAGTAGCCGATGATCATCTCACCGACCTTGTCCTTGTACTCCGAGTACAGCGTGTCCTTCTGGATCTCGCGGAGGCTCTGGCGAGCCTTCTGTTTCGCGCTCTGCACCGAGACCCGATCGAACTCTTTCGGGTTGATCTCGATGAGCAGCTCGTCGCCCACCTCGCAGTCCTCGTTCATCTCGAGGGCTTCCGAGAGGGGAATCTCATAGACCAGATCGTCCAGATCGTCATCCGGCACGATCTTCTTTTTCGCGAAGAGAGTGACCTCCATGCTGTCGTCGCTGAACCGTACGACCGCGTTGTCCACCACCCCGTATTTCTTCTTGTAGGCTGCCAGCAGGAAGTTCTCAATGGTTCCCATCACGAGATCCTCGGGAATCCCGCGCTCCTGCACCAGCTGCTTGATTGCCTGCGACAGTTCAGACTGCATTTTTTGCTTCCTCAACCTCCACTGAGTCGTCCAGTCGCGCTTTGCGGATATCCGCGAGCGCGAACCCCTTGTGTTCTCTTCCGATCTTCAGCCAGAGCATGCCACCTTCCACGCGTTCGATGATCCCGCTCCGCCACTCCGTTTCCGCGCCCGCGAGGACGCGGACTCCCCGCCCGACAAAAATGGCATACTCCGTCGGGCCGCGCAACGTGCGCTCGATGCCGGGGGAGCTCACCTCAAGGCTGACGTCCATCATTCCCTCGATCGTCTCCAGCCGGGGGAGAAGCATTCCCGATACCTCGGCACAGTCATCGACCCCTACACCTTCCTGTCGGTAGATCACCACGCTTACGCGAGTCGCGCCCTTGCGCCTTCCCAGCGCCAGCTCCACGAGAGCGTACCCCATGCCGGCGAGCACGGGAACTATGGCATCACGCACGGTGTCGTGGAAATGTTCCAGGTACACGGCCTCCTCCGCGGCCACAGAATTCCATGGCATTTGCGGCCCCATAAAAAAAAGAGTCTGGGACCGACTCTTTCTCCCGATAAGATACCCCCGCTGCGGGGGCCTTGTCAACAGAGCCTTTCGGTATTCTATAATCCCGCGTGATCCCGTCCCCAGGTGGAATTTCCCGGTTCGTGAACAAGACCGTTCCATTCCGGTTCAACGGCCGCGAGCTCTCCTTTCGGCTTTCCCATGCCCTGTTCAGCAGTTTTGACATCGACGCCGGCTCGCGCCTGCTCCTGAAATCACTCGCCCAGGTGACCGACCTCCGCTCGGTGCGGTCCGCGCTGGACATCGGGTGCGGCGTCGGTGTGATCGGCGCCTGCGTCGCCTCCCAGGCTCCCGATGCGAAGGTCGTGATGCAGGACAGGGACGCACTGGCCGTTGCGTTCGCAACGGAGAACTGCCAAGAAAACGGACTAGGGCGGGTTTCTGCCGTCTGCAGCCTGGCATTCCGGGGACTGGGAAGCCAGGAGTTCGATCTCGTCACGTCCAACCTGCCGGCAAAAGCCGGAAAACCGGTTCTCCGGTCGTTCCTCCGTCATGCGGCGGGGTGTCTCACCCCGCGGGGCGTCGCGGCCGTCGTGATCGTGGCACCACTGGCGTCCTTTGCGCGTGAAACGGTTGCCGACTTTCGAGGTGAGGTCGTTCATCTGGAAGAGACGAACCGCTATGCGGTCATCCATTATCGGGCCGGGTCCGCGGGGAAGGAAACGGCCGCCCAGCGCGAGGACCTCTCGCCATATATCCGGGCCGCCTCCCGCTTCACGCCGCACGGGTTCTCCTACTCCCTCCAGACCGCGCACTCCCTGCCTGATTTTGACTTTCTCGGGCATGCAGGAGAGCTCTCATTCGAAGTCGCGAAAGACGCGGCCGTCGTGGGCCGAGTGCTGGTGTGGAACCCCGGGCAGGGGCACCTTCCCGCGGGGCTGCTGGCACGACAAGGGCGGGAAATCTCCTCTCTGGCGATTGCGAGCCGCGATTGCCTGCAGTGCGCGATGGCCGAGTTGAATCTCTCGTCCATGGGCCGGCCGCCAGAGAGCATTCACTCCCTGTGCTCGGAGGCGGACCTGGAAAAGGCCTTCCCCGAGGGATCGTTCGACCTCATGATCGCGGCGCCTCAGGCAATTCCGCGTGTGCCCTGGCAGCCGGGGCTTGCGCGGGCAGCGCATGCCCTGCTGGCACCGGGTGGCGAGCTCCTTGTCGTCGGGACAAGCACGGAGATCCACAGGTTCATGAACCAGGACCACGGCTTGAGGACTCGGATCAGCAAAAAGCATGCGGGATTCCGGGCGGCGATCCTCCGCAGGTCTTAGCGGAGCTCCGGATTCAGTCCTCGATCACGAGTGTCACCGCCTTCACGGATGCGCATCCGGCTTCACGAAGGGCCCGCGCACAGGCATCCAGGGTTGCGCCAGTGGTGAACACGTCATCAAGCAGCACGGCCTCACGCGGCAGGACTCTTTTCGTTGCTCCGCTCGCCATACTGATCTTTCCTTTCAGGTTCTCCCTTCTCCGCTCCAGGTCCAGGGATTTCTGTTGAACGAAGCCTGATCGAGCCAGGAGACGAAGGACGGTGAAGCCATGGTTCCTTTCCAGCGCGCGCGCGACAAGCTCGACCGCATCCGGTGTTCGCCGTCCCCGGCGTGGCGGCGCGGGCACAATCACGGCCCCGCTTGGGCCGCATGCCCTCAACGAGTCTACGGCATGGGCGGCGAAAAAGGGTGCCAGCCTTGTACGCCTCCCGAACTTCATCGCGGTAAGCAGGCTTTTTGCCGCACCGCTGTATGGAAATAAAGACATGTTCGAGTCAAAGCTATAGTTTGCTGTACGGCATCGGAGACACGTTCCTTTCTCGGAAATCAACTCGATCCCGCATCGCCCGCATCGCGGACCACTGAGTGGGCGAAGCTTTTCCTTGCAGGCATCGCAGATCGGGACGCAATGGTCGCCGGCCAGAAGAAGCCAATCCCCGCACAGGAGACACCGGCCCGGGAAGAGCACCTCCATGAGAATGCCGCCGGCATTCCGCCAGAAATCGACGGACATTCAGGGCGCCTTTCCCCCGGCGAGCTCGCGTTTCAGTCGCGCCAGGAAAGTCAGAGCCTCCATCGGTGTCATGAGATCGATCTGGAGGCCTGCGATCTGCCGGGCAACCATCTCTTCCGGTGAGAAGAGCTGCTCCTGCCTTGCCATCGCCTGTTCCCGAACCATGCCCGCGGAGGCTTCCGTTGCACCTGGAGCGGCACCTGGAGCAGGAGTCCTCTCTTCCTCGTTCAGCAGCTTCTCGGCGAGCTGGATCGTTTCCCGGGGAAGCCCCGCGAGGCGTGCGACGTGAATCCCGTAAGAATTGTTCGATGGCCCTTCCCGTACCCGCTTCAGGAACACGATTTCGCCGTCCGTGTCGCGCACGTCCATGGACAGGTTCGCGATCGCCTCGTGCTGGAGCGCCGTCAGCTCGTGAAAGTGCGTGGCGAAGAGAGTTCTTGCGCGCACTGTCTCCAGCAGAGACATGCAGACGGCGCGCGCAATTGCCAAGCCGTCCCGTGTGCCGGTCCCCCTGCCGATCTCGTCCATAATGACAAGGCTGCGGCGCGAGGCGGTACGGAGGATATGCGCCGTCTCGTTCATCTCGACAAGAAAGGTCGACTCACCGCGCGCAAGATTGTCCGCCGCGCCCACGCGGCAGAAGACCCGGTCCACGATGCCGATGCTCGCGCTGGAGGCGGGCACGAAAGAGCCGACTTGCGCCATCAGGGTGATGAGCGCAACCTGGCGGAGAAACGTGGACTTTCCCGCCATGTTGGGCCCGGTGAGGATGACGAAAAACCGGCCCGAGCCCGGGCACTCGAGGCTGTTGGGGATGAAGGCCCCTCCCGGAATGTGGGCTTCCACGACGGGATGTCGTCCGTCCCGGATGGACAGCTCGGTGCCGGTGGTCACGTGGGGCCGAACGTAGCCGCGCACCGTGGCGGCGAATGCAAAGGCCTGGAACACATCCAGCTCCGCCATCGCCGCGCAGATTGTCATGAGCCAGGGCACAGCCTCCTTGACCCGCGCACGCACGCCCAGGAAAAGCGCCCTCTCGATCTCCATGATCCTCTCGGAGGCATCGTTGATCTCCGATTCGAGGTCAGCCAGCCTGTCGGTCGTATAACGCTCACCTCCGACGAGGGACTGGCGACGGATGAAGCTCGCGGGGACCAGGTGGAGGTTGGACTTTGTCACCTCGAAATAGTACCCGATGATCCTGTTGAACCTCAGCTTCAACGACCCGATGCCCGTGCGTTCCTTCTCTTCCGCGAGGTACTCTTCCAGCGTGCCCCGTGCGTTCTCCTTCAGCCCGTGGAGCCTGTCCAGCTCCGCGTCATAGCCGCGCCTGATCAGGTTGCCCTCCGTCAGGAGGATCGAGGGCTCCTCACTGATCGCCCGTTCCAGAAGCTCCACGAGAGCCCTCATCTCTTCAAGATGCGCCGAAATCGGGCGGAAGTACTCGGGCTGAGCCTCACGGTCCAGAAGCGCCTCCACGGCCATGACGGACTCCAGCGTGGATTTCACCGCGAGGAGATCCTTCGCGTGGGCACGCTCCATGGCCACCCGCGCGGTCAGCCGCTCCAGGTCCAGCACACCGCCAAGCGTCTCACGCAGCCGCGACAGCAGGACCTGGTCCCTGTAGAGGAAGTCAACCGCGGAGAGTCGCCGCTCGATTGCCTCCCTGTCTTTCAGCGGCGTGAGCAGCCAGCGACGAAGCATTCGGGCTCCGGGTGAGGTCCGGCTCTGGTCGAGGACTTCAAGCAGGGTGTACTTGCGGCTCCCGTCCTGCAGGTTGGCAAGCAGCTCGAGGTTGCGCTGGGTCGCCTCGTCCAGCTCCACGTAGCTGCGGTCCGCGTACAGGCTGATCGTGGACACGTGCCCAAGGGAACGCCGTGCGTTCTGTCCCAGGTATTCCAGGAGGACACCGGCGGCAGGGATTTCGGGCGCACCCTCTGAGAGGCCGAAACCCTTGAGGTTGGCCACGCCGAATTGCCTCTCCAGCCGCCGCCTGCAGGATTCCGGATCGAAGCTCCAGTCCGGGAACCTGTTGACGAGAAGGCCCTCGCGCTCGCCCAGCAGATCACGAGTGACCTGGTCATCCACGAGAAGGGATTCCTGGGTGAGCGCCTCCCGGGGGTCGATGCGATGAAGCTCACGCTTCAGCATCTCGGCGCGATCCGCGAACGGAAACGACGTGGCGCGGAATTCGCCGGTGGAGAGGTCCGCATAGGCCAGCGCGAGGGAATCCCCGACCCTTCCCAGGGACAGGAGGTAGTTGTTGGTGTGCTTGGAAAGATAGCTCTCATCGAGCACGGTCCCGGGCGTCACCACCTCCACCACTTCCCGGGTGACAAGTCCATGGCCTCCGGGCTGGGTGAGCTGCTCGCAAATGGCCACCTTCTTTCCCGCCGCGAGCAGCCGCGTGATGTAGGAAGGCGCGGCATGGTAGGGGATTCCGCACATCGGAACGCCCGCTCTCTGGGTCAGGGTAAGGTCGAGCAGGGAGGATGCTTCCCGGGCGTCCCCGTCGAACATCTCGTAGAAATCGCCGAGCCGAAAGAACACGATCGAATCCGAAAACTCGTCCTTGACGCGCCGGTACTGCGCCATCATGGGGGTTGTTTCGATCATGGGGGGCCAATTATAGTATGCGGCGATGGACGTGGGCAACACGGCGGCGGCGGTACCGGCAGCGGATTCGATCCTCGTGGGATCGGACACCCGTGGATGGTTCATCACGGCGCACGGCGCGGTGCGCGCCACCCTCTGCTACCCGCTGCGTGAAACCCTGCTCGCGCGGCTGGAGGAATCATCGGACGTGCCCGCGGTCTACGTCGACCTGGCGCAGTGCACCTACATGGACTCCACGTTCATTGGATTGCTCGTTGCCATCGACAGGAAACTCCAGAAAGGTTCAGGCGGACGGCTCCACGTCATGCAGCCCAGTCCGGAATGTCTCGGGTTTTTCCGCCAGCTGGGGCTCCAGGACCTGCTCGTCATTGACCCGGCCCCGATGGTGCCTCCCCCCGAAATGAAGGAACCCGAATCGGCCGCCGGCAGGCCCGGTGCCGATTTCATCCTGCGCGCCCACGAGGCGCTCATGGAGACATCGGAGGAGGCTCGGAGGAAGTTCGGCCTCCTCCGAGAGGAGCTGGAGCGCAAGCTCAGGGGGGGGAAACCTCCCGGAGATACCCGCTGAGGATCAGGGATGCCGCGATGGCGTCCACTTTCTCTTTTGATGCCTGGCGGCGTTTCCCGGTTTCACGGAGGATTTCCTCCGCGTCCCGGCTCGACCATCTCTCGTCATGCAGTTTCGCGGTTACACCGCAGGCCCGGAGGGCTTCGGCGATCCTGCGGGCCCGGGCGCAGCCGGGACCCTCGCTGCCATCCGCGCTCAGGGGAAGCCCGATGACGACCAGGGAGACGCTGCGCTCCGCGCACATGTCCTTGAGGGCTTCCACGAGCTTTGCTTCACTGGTCATGGGAATCGTGGAGTGGGGCGAGCTTATGATCCGCAGGGGATCGGAGAGTGCGAGCCCGACCCTGCGCGCGCCGAGGTCAACTCCCATCGCGCGACCCGGCTCCGGCACCTACTGCCCTCCCGAGGTCTTCCCCTGCCGCTTCATGATCTCCTGGACGACGTCGTCGGTGATGTCGATTTCCGGAATCCTGTAGAGAAAGAGGTCCCGGGCATCGGTGTCGATGCGGAGGATGAGGGCGTATCCTCCCGTCTCCGCGACGTACTTCACCACGCTGTAGATCTCCTGGAGCACCTGCCCGGTCATCAGCCCGCCGAGCTGCTGCATGAGGATGGCGCCCTTGACCCGCTTGTACGTGTCCAGGTCTTTCTGGCGGTCCGAGATTGTCTTCTCCAGGGAGAGGGACAGGGACTTGTTGCCCGCCTTGTCGGCATCCAGCTTCTGGCTCTGGAGATCCGTTATGTCCTTCGTGCGGGTGGAGATTTCCTTGTTATAGTCCCCCCTCGCCTGGTCGTAATCGCGGTAGCCCTTCGTGTCCTTGTAGGCAGTGAGAAGGACCTTGGTGAAGTCGATGATACCGACCTTCGTGACCTGCTGGGTCTGTGCGGCAAGCGGAGACGCAAGGGCGATGCATGCCGCAAGGGTGAGAAGAATACCTTTCACCGCGATCCTCCTAGAACACGTTCCCCCCGAGGGAAATCACGAAGCTGAAGTTGAACTTGCCAATGGCGAGATCTCCCGGGCTCAGCGGTTTCCAGACGACGACGCCGTTCTTGATCTGGAACCCCTTGGCGAGGTACAGCCGTATTGGGAACTGCGGGATGGTGAACCGTATACCGAAGCCCGTGGAGAAGAAAATCTGATCCAGGGTCATCTTGTCAAAGCTTGTCGCCGGGGCCGTCGCACCGAAGGGCTGGTCCCAGAGCCCGGCCGCGTCGAAAAAACCCACGAGCCAGAGAGCGTCCTTCGCGATTGGCATGCGCAGCTCGACCTTGTTGTCCCAGAGCGCGTCCCCGTACATCTGTCTCCAGCCGCGGCCCACCGTCATGCCGTCGATGTACAACTGGTCCGTGTAGTCCGTGACTGTCTGCCACTCCCATTTCCCATCCATTGCTGAGTAACCGAAGTTTGGAAGGATCAGGGAGACCGAGGAGTGCGCGGCGAGCACGAACTGGAGGTTCCAGCCCTCGAACAGCGGGAAGTTGAACAGCGTGAGGAAGCCTTCTGCCGTCGTATCCGTGCGGATGTACGCCCGCTGGCCGAAAAGGATGCCACCGACCAGCGTGACGCCCTGCGCGAGATAGTAGCCAGAGGTCGGATTCCAGTAGATGTCGCGGCCGTCCAGGCTGGTGCCGAGGGTGATGCGGTCAATGAAGTTCCACTCGTGGTTGTTGTCCCGGACCGTTACCTCGAAGGGCCGGTACAGGGAATCATCATAGTTCACGTATCGCAGCTGGGGGGAGTAGCCCGCCTGAAGGCCGAGTCTCCCGAAGGGATACGTGAAAGTATACCCCGTGTTCAGCCCGAGGGTGATGTCATACATGTCGTAGGTCATCAGGTACTGGGCCGGGATGACGACTCCATTCGCGAGGTCATTCAGGTAATCCGTCCGGTTCGAGTAGGGGTCCGGGGCGGCGATCCCCTGCTCCGCGTCGCTGAAATTCCTGCCAATGAGATCCTGGAGCACGTTCTGTGCGGTCTCGTGGTCGAAGGTGAGTGAAGCTCCCGCGGACCATGGTTTTCCGAAAAGCCACGGCTCCTGGAAGTTGAAGCCTATCGTCTGCTTGATGGGCGAGGCCTCGAGGTCAATGCCAAGCGTCTGTCCCCTCCCCTGGAAATTGCGCTCGTTCCACCTGATCGTCCCCGAGATGGGGAAGGTGCCGCCTGAGAAAACGATACCGAAGTTGATATCCGCGGTGCTGGTCTCTTCCATGGCAAAGATCACGTTCATCAGGCCGTTCTCCGACCCCGGCTGGGTGTCAGGAGTCACGGTCTTGAAGTACTGCAGGTTCTGCAGGTACTGGTAGCCTTGAACGATCTTGTCCCTGTTGAAGATGTCCCCTTCTTCGAAGGGAAGTCCCCGGCGGAGAACGTTTTCCTTGGTCTTCGTGTTGCCCTTGAAGATGATGTTCTCGATGTGGGCCTTGTCCGTTTCCAGTATCGAAAGCGTATACGTGATCGTTTTCGCGCCAGCATCGCGGGTCTCATTGGTGGTAAAGCCGTTGAATATGTAGCCGTTGTCGTAGTACAGGGTCCTGATGCGCGTGATGTCTGCCTGGATTTTCTGCAGGCTGAGTACTTTGCCCGCCTTCTGGTAGAGGAGATCCGACAGTCGCGTCGTGGAGAAGACCGTGTTGCCCGTAATGGTCATTCCACCGTATTTCCACTGGTCGCCCTCGGTGAGATAGATGGTGAGGATGAGGTAATTCCTGCCCTGCTGGGACTGGACAGTGCGGGTGATGTTGTCGATTTTCGCGTCCACGTATCCGCGGTCGGTGTAATACGCGATGATCGCCGCCTTGTCATCTTCCAGCTTGGATTCCTGGAACACGCCGCTGTCAAAGAGATACTGGACCTTCGTTTTCATGACACCGCGAAGGGTGCTTTCCGAAGCGAAAGAGTTGCCCGAGAAATGGATCTCTTTGATAGTCGTCGGAATTCCTTCTGAGACGATGAAAACCGCCTTCACGGTCGTCGGAGACTCGCCCGGCACGAAGCTCGCGGTCACCGTGGCGTCCGTGTACCCCTTGTCCAGGTACAGTGTTTTCACCGCTTCGATGTCGGCCTGGAGGCGGCCCTGATTGGCGAGGTCGCCTTTCTTCAACAATATCTTGTCGGTGATGTCGCCGCTGCGAACGGTGGTGTTTCCCTTGATTTCAATTGCGATAACCGAGGGACGCTCCTTGACATTGAACTGGATGATCATGCTCGTGTGCGCGTCATCCCCGGGCAGCGCATTCGGCTCGATGGACTCGAAATAGTCCAACGCATAAAGTTTGGCCTGAATGTCCATGAGGACGGGGTCGATTGAGAAGCCCTGTCCGAGGTAGGGCTTCAGCACCGCTTGCAGGTCAGCTTCCTTGACCGTGATGAGACC
>PMZS01000271.1:0-2757 GCA_003170115.1 Spirochaetaceae bacterium | reverse complement strand
GGCGGATTTTGCGCCGCCGGAGGAGCAGCATCCTGGGCCGACGCCCCCCCCGCTGCGGCGAGGACCAAGGCAAGGCACGTGAGGGCGGTCTTTGCCGCGCGAATGTTCATTCTTTCTCCTTCAAATGCCCGCCCAGGCCCCTCAGTAGGAGATTCTCCAGCTGAAGGAGAGGCTGTTGTCGCTCAGGAACATTGTTTCCGGATGCTGCGGCTGGAAACTCCAGTCCAGCAGGAAGAACGGCGTCGCCCATTCCAGGCTCAACTCCAGGTCCGGTTGAAGCTGCGTGCTCGCCGCTATAAGGCCGCCGCCCGGCGTGATGACCGCGACCGGAATCTGCGGCTGCTGGAGCCGCACCAGCATTTCCAGAAAGAGGTCGTTCCCCAGGTACTTTCCAAGAGACACGCTGGTGTTGTCAAGGGGATTCACCGTCGTGCCGAGTACTTTCTGCGCCACGAGGTTCTGGAGGATCTGCGTTCTGACTGAGAACATGTCGAGGTTCAGGACCTGCCGAACTTTCTGCTCGAAGGGCCGGAGAACCAGGTTCTGGCCCAGGATGTCGGAGTACATCAATGCCGCCATTCCGACGCCCTGCGATTCGGCCCGGTTCACGAATGGGGCCCCGATCATCGCCAGAATGTCGGAGTCCGTGTGCGGCGGGTCGGAGCTGAACCGCGGGGAAAATTTGCTGAATGGGCTGTCCGCATCCAGGTAGACTCTCACCTCGGCCCCCGTTGCGGGGTCCCATTCGCGGACCTCGGCGCGTGCTATTATCCAGGGATCGAAAGTTGCCTCGTTTTCGTTGAACGTGATGGAGCCCTTTTTCATGATGAAACTGCGGTCGAAGTAGTAGATTTCCCCGCCCTGCACGCCCATGGCGCCCTTCACGGTGTACGCACCGGTGTCTCCGCGGTAGGTGACGGCGATCCTGCCGCCAGGGCTCGCGGTCGTCCGAATGACGGGCACGTCCTCCGAAGGCCAGTGAAACTCCACCCTCTTTCCGGTCTCCACGGTGACGTTCGCGTAGGTTGGAGATTCGTCAGGGACGAACTTCACGATCGGGGCCTGGCCGAGGGTGATCCGGCAGTCCGATATGAGGAGCGATCCTTCGATATTCGTCCTGCGGTCGTCGCCCGCGACACGGAGTGTTCCGGAGGCGGACCCTTCGGCGTTGAGCCTTCCGAATCGCGCCCTCATCCGGACGGCAGTCCCGGCTTCCGTGGCCAGCGAGATGTCCCACGACAGGGGGATCCAGTGGTCGATCGCGAAGCTCGCCTCCACGCTCAGTTTCGAGCTGCCGGCCGAGGCGAAAGTCCTGGGTATGTGGAAGCCCTTCCCGTCGAAGATGAGGCTGGTCCTGATCGGCCCGGCCTCTTCAGGCGAGTACGCCGTGAGGATGCCTCCGCCGACGACATCGAGCTGGCCGGTGATGTCGGGATCGTTGACTTCCCCGTCGACAAACAGCCTGCCCGAGGCGACCCCCGCCGTGAAGTGAATCGCGGGTCTCGGACCCGCGCCCATGTTTACGGGAGGGCTCTTGAGGATCGAGTTCAGTATCAGGAGGTCGCCGCTGTCAATGTAAAAAGCGGCATGGATGCGGTCCTGGGTGACCCGACCCTGGATGTTTCCCGTGATGGGCAGGGGATCCTGCAGGACGGCGGAGAAGGCGAGCTGCGGGTCCATCCACCCATGGATGGAGTTGCCCGGCCCTCCATCAAAAGAGATCTTTCCGGCAATCGTTCGAAATGCGACGGCCCAGGCTGGCATGTCCGTGGCGTTGTTGTAGACATTGACGCGGGGAAGGGTGAAATTTCCGTCTTTGGACTCTATGACAAGGCCGTGGTCGCGGATGTGGCCGTAATCACCGCGGGCAAGGAAATGCACGTCGAACCCGGCGCGAACAAGTTTTGCGCCGTAAAAACCGCCTATTGCGCCTGTGCCGATGATTGCGTAGGTCTTGCTCACGGGAACGGGAAGAAAAATCCCGCGCTATTCTTCCTGCGGGTCGAGCCGCTGCGGCCACAGCCTGAGGGAAATAAGCTCCGGTCTCTTGTAATGAATGATGGAGAGAAGCCCGACAAACAGGAACCCGGAAGAATAAAGGATGAGGAACGGGCTCACGATGACGTTTGAGAAACCTATGAAAAGCCACAACCCGGTCAGGCAGTAGAAGCCGCAAAAGAGCTCGATGATCCAGGTGATGTCCTTGAGCGGCTTGTAGGAGGTTTTTGCGTACTGGCCTTTTTTTGGGGTGCGGAGAAAGTCGGAATTTTTGTGAAACAGGGCTTCGACCACTGCCTTGGCGTTGTTGACCGCGAGGCCCGTGCCGATCAGCATCATCGCCGGGATCATGAAGATTTTCCTCCTGATTTTCTTGCCGAGATAATGCTGAGAAATCATGTACATGCTGGCTGGCCCGCTCGTGGCGAGGATCATCGTGATGATGACGCTTGTAAGAATGACCGGATGCAGATAAACCTTGAAGAAAAACAGCACTGGCAGCGTGAGAAAGGCGAGCATGAGCATAAGTGGATGCACGGAATAATGGGTCAGATGAAGTACGGCCTGCAGGAATTTGAAAGGTGAGATTTTTTTCTGGCGCAGAAGCGGGATAATCTTTATCGCAGTCTGAATCGAACCCTTTGCCCACCTGAACTGCTGGTTTTTAAATGCGTTGATGTCTTCGGGAAGTTCGGCCGGGACTTCGAGGTCGGGCACGTATTCGGTTTCCCAGTCCTTGAGCTGCATGCGGTAGGAGAG
>PMZS01000401.1 GCA_003170115.1 Spirochaetaceae bacterium | reverse complement strand
GACTTCCCGGGAGAGCACGTTCCTCGGCATTGACCTTGGAACCACCAACATCAAGGCGCAGATCGTCAGAAAGGACGGCTCGGTCGTTTCCTCCGGCTCAGCCCCGGTGGGGATCGCATACACCGCTGACGGCGCGGCGGAGCAGGACCTGGAGGATATCTGGAAAGGCACAACGGCCGTGGTCAGGCAGGCTGTCATGTCCGCCGGAGGGTCGGACGTGGTCGCGATCGGCGTCTCAAGCCAGGGGGGGGCGCTCCAAGTGCTTGATCATGCCGGTCACTGCTCTGGACCCGTGATCGGCTGGCAGGATTCGCGGGGCGGACCGTGGGATCGTGAGCTGACCGCACGGATGGGCGCGGCATGGTTTGCGCGGCATACCGGCTTTCCGAAGAGCTCTAGCGCGGTCGGCCAGCTTCTCAGGCTCCGGGCGCAGGGGGCGCTCCCTGGAGCATACAGCGTTGGCTGGGTCGGGGATGTGATTGTCGGGCGCCTGTGCGGCCGCCGTGCACACGACGGCACGAGCCTTTCCGAGGCGTGCCTCTTCAATCCCGCGGGAGGCCAGGAAGATCAGGAGCTGCTGGCCATCCTCGGCATCGGGAAGGAGAGCCTTCCCGAGCTGCTGAGCGTGGACCAGGCTGCCGGTGGACTTCTTCCCGGCGTCGCCCAGGTTCTCGGACTGTCCGCGGGCATACCCGTCGGTCCGGCAGTGCATGACCAGTACGCGGCTGCCACGGGTTGCGGCGCGGTGCGCAGCGGCGACACGATGCTCGGCGCGGGCACCGCGTGGGTTCTGCTGGCGATGAGCGCGACATTGGATCCGCCCGTTGGCGGCATCGCTCTGGTGGGCCGTCACCCCGTTGCCGGCATCTTTGGCCAGATGCTCTCCATGGTCAACGGAGGGGCGTGCATCACGTGGGCCTCGAAGACGCTCAACCTTGGCAGCATTGGTGTGAAGGAGACGGACGAGCTCCTCTCCGGGGTGCCTGCCGGCAGCGACGGCCTGCGTTTCCGCCCGCTTCTTTCCGAAATCGGTGGTGCCGGGCTTCCACGGGGAACCGCGGGGCGTATGGACGGGCTTCGCCTCGGGCACACGCCCGGACACATCATGCGCGCGCTCACTGAAGGTCTTGCCTGCGAGCTGGGCCGGTACCTGCTGATGGTCGGGGAGAGTGGTGCCCACGTGGGCAGGCTCGTGATGTGCGGAAAAGCGGCGGCCAGCACGATCACCCCAGGTATCGTCGCGGACACGACGGGCCTCCCCGTGGATTGTGTGACCATCCCCGAAACGAGCTCACTGGGCGCGGCCATGTTTGCGCGCGCGCTGGTGGAGCCGGATGCGGGGCTCGTCGGGCTTTCGGACGGGATGAAGCCGCCGATGCGGAGGGTCCAGCCGGGCCCGGGGACCTCGGAAGCCCGGGCGAGGCTTGAGGAATACCTTCGGTCCTTTGAGGCGATGACGGCGTGATCTTTTACACTCACGAGCGGAACTTCGGCTGCCGGATCCGGGAGTTCCAGTACCGCGGTCTTCGGACCGTCAGCGTGGAGAACGAGCTCCTGCGCGCGGGAATACTCGCGGACAAGGGATCCGACATCTTCGAGCT
Organism: Spirochaetaceae bacterium; assembly: GCA_003170115.1. GTDB lineage: Bacteria > Spirochaetota > Spirochaetia > SZUA-6 > Fen-1364 > Fen-1364. The sequence goes on along the minus strand of PMZS01000401.1, from coordinate 17,216 downwards.
CCTGTACAAACCGAAGGACGTTGATTTTCTCTGGCACTCTCCATGGGGCGTGCGCAACCCGGCCGTTTTTGTCGCCACAACGCACACCCCGGCAAGCTCGTTCCTGGATTTCTATGAAGGCGGGTGGCAGGATTGTTTCCCCACCGGCGGGGACCCCTGCGAGTACCAGGGTTTGCCGTTCGGCGCGCACGGAGAAACACCCACCATCCCCTGGGAGTACACAATCGTCGAGGACTCACCCGAAAGAGTCTGCCTCCGGTTTCGAGTGCGGACATACCGCACGCCTTTCTTCATTGAGAAGGACGTCTCTCTCACCCGAGGCGTCCCTGCCCTGTTCTTCACGGAGAAGATCACCAATGAGGGGCGGGTTCCGCTTCCCGTGATGTGGGGCCAGCACCCGGCACTCGGCGCGCCTTTCGTCGAGGGGGGCTGCAGGATCGATCTGCCTGCGGCGCGGGTGCAGTGCAGGAATCTTTCCCCGGTCAGCCGCTTCGCGGAAGGATTGCACGACTGGCCATTCGCCGCCGGTAAAACCGGAGAGAAAATCGACCTGAGGCTTGTGCCCGGTATCGAGGCGGACACAACCGACACGCTTCGGCTGTCGGACCTGGCCGAAGGCTGGTATGCGGTGCGCAATGAACGGCTGGGTGTCGGATTCGGCATGAGCTGGCCGCTGGAGATGTTTCCCGCGCTCTGGTTCTGGCAGGTCTATGGAGGGGCGTACGGCGCACCCTGGTACGGCCGCACCTACACCATTGCCCTGGAGCCTTTTTCCACCGCACACGCCACCGTTGTGGAGGCCATACGGGACGGCACCGCCCGGATCGTGCGCCCGGGGGAGACGATCGAAGCCTCGTTTGTCGCTGCAGGGTTCGAAGGGTCCGGGGAGGTCCATGGAATCTCATCGGACGGGCGTGTCACGCGCCGATAGGAGGACGAACATGAGACGGACGAAGATCGGGCTCCTGCCCCTGTACCTGAAGCTCTACGACGACCTTGATGACGGCACACGACGGATCAAGGTCGAAGAGTTTCCCCGGACCATTGCCGCGGAGCTCGCGAAGCGAGGGTTGGACGTCGTCTCGGCTCCCGTGTGCCGCATAGAGAAGGAGTTCGCCGCGGCCGTCAGAAAGCTGGAGTCCGAAAAAGTCGACGCCCTGGTGACCCTTCATCTGGCGTACTCGCCGTCACTCGAATCCTCGGGCGTGCTGGCCCGTACGAAGCTCCCCCTCATCGTCCTGGACACGACGCCGACCTTTTCCTATGCCCCGGAACAGGACCCGGATGAGCTCATGTACAACCACGGCATCCATGGCGTGCAGGACATGTGCAACCTGCTTCTTCGCAACGGCAAGCCCTTCCTGATCGAGGCCGGCCACTGGCAGCATTCCAACGTGCTCGACCGGGTGGCCGGGCTTGCAGCTCCCGCGCGCATGGCCGCCGCAATGCGCCGGGGAAAGGTGGGGATTCTCGGCACCGCGTTCAAGGGCATGGGCGATTTCTACGTGCCCGCCGCGAAGATCAGGACAACCATCGGCGCCGCCGTAAAATCCCTGGATCGGGAGACCATCAAAAAACTCATGACGGGGGTGAAACAGAAAGAAGTGGACGCCGAGGTCGCCGCCGATGCAGGTCGATTCGAGAATGACGGCGCGAGCGCCGAGGCGCATGCGCGGTCTGTCAGGCTGGGACTCGCCATTCGACGATGGATCGAGAAGGAAGGCCTGACCGCGATTACCTTCAATTTCCTGGACATGGCGAAAAAGAACGGGTATGTCACGGCGCCGTTCCTCGAAATGAGCAAATCCATGGAGCGCGGCATCGGGTACGCAGGCGAGGGAGACACTCTCACGGCCCTGCTTGTCGGTGCGCTGGCGGCCGGTTTCCCCGACACGAGCTTCACGGAGATGTTCTGCCCCGACTGGGAGCACAACACCCTCTTTCTCAGCCACATGGGCGAAGTGAATCCCCGGCTGCTCGAGGGCCGGCCCCGGCTCCGCGAGATGGAATACCACTACACGGCGACGGGCAACCCCGCGTTCATCGTCGGGCGCTTTCGAGCGGGCGACATTGTCCTTGTGGATCTCGCGCCCACCGCCACGGGGTATCGGCTCATCGTTGCGCCGGCGTCCATGCTCGGCGTTCCCGGCGTGGACCGCATGAAGGACTCGGTGAGGGGATGGTTCACGCCGCCGCTGCCAGTGGCGGACTTCCTGGCCGAGTACAGCAGGCTCGGCGGCACTCATCATCTCGCGGTGACCTACGCGAAGGACACGCGGCCCTTCGAGCTTTTCGGCGCGCTCATGGGATGGGACGTCGCGGTGATCCGCTGAAGAATGTTTCCGGGCTATGCGCGAACCATCTCGACGCTTCTGTTCCTGTGGGAATCAAGCGCCGCGCTCAGGAGGGCGTGAGAGAGGCGCGTCTCCTCGGGGGTGAAACATCCGAACACGGGGGGCGTGCCTTTCTCCAGCTCAAGGAGGAATGCGGCCCACATCTGCAGGATGGAATCCGAGAAACCGAATTCGAATATGCTGCCGGTGATCCCGGGGACCGCGGGGGTGTAGCCCAGGTCGAGCCGGCACCAGGGCTGCTCCTTCTCACCGCTCAGCAGGTAAAAGAAGGACTTCGGGTCCCTTGTTGAGAACTTGGCGGACGCATTGAGACCGTCCACCTCGATGTACCAGCTGTTCGTCATTCCCGGGGCCATGCGCTTGGTTTCAAGGTACATGGGGAACTCGTAGCCGTCAGCATGATCCACGGCGCAGGAAAGAGTGGCGTTGTCCCACGTGAGGCACGGGGCGGTGCCTCCCTTCCCGTCGGGCCGGGTCGTCACGATTTTCGAAAGCGACGCATACACGGTCTTCGGGATCCATCCCATGCGGAAAGGGATGTGCTGGGTATGAATTCCGAGGTCTCCCATGCACCCGTACTCGCCGCAGATGTCTATGACACGCTTCCAGTTGATGGGTTTGTTCACGTCCATGTCGGAGGAATGATGAAAGCCCGCCCGCACCTCCATGACCCTCCCGAACCTGCCCTCCCTGATCCACGAGATGAACTTCTGGACCGCGGGGAAGTACGGGAACTCGGAGCTGCAGCGCGCGAATACGCCCGGATTCTTCGCCAGGGTCGCCAGTATCGCGCTGTTTGCAGCGCGGTTGATTCCGAAGGGTTTCTCCCCCATCAGGTGCTTGCCCGCGCGGATGACGTCGCAGTAGATCTTTTCGTGCAGGTTGTGCGGCACGGCGCAGTAGATCGCGTCGATCTGCGATGAGCCCAGAAGGTCCTCGTAGGAGGAGGTGACGATTGGTAGCCCGGGGAAGCTGTCCGTGAACCACGTCTGCATCTTCGGGTTGGTGTCGCACACGCCCGTCAGCACGGGCACGGGACCGTTGTCTAGAAGATGGCACCACCGCGCGATTGCGCTGGCGAACTCCCTTCCCATGAGTCCCAGGCCGATGATTCCGAAATGTACCTTTCTTCGCTCTCCCATGCGTTGATCTTCCTTTCGGCGTCTTTTCAGAGCGCCCTCAGTGCTTGGTCCATCCGTCCCACGATGAAGTCCACGACTTTCGGAGTCGTGACCAGGGGCAGCTTCGTCAGACAGGAGGGTGGGCACTTTGCCTTGTAGCTCTGCACGCTGATGTCAACTCCGCCCTGGGTGAGCGCCACGACGAACCGCGTAAGCTTCTGGGTGTCTCGGAAGAACAGTGACGCGAGGTGGCGCCTCCCTTCCACCTTTTCAATGACACCGGGGTGGCGTGCCGCAAGATCGCCGAGGCACCGTTCGTAGTGCTCTCCGGTCTCGCTTATGAATTCGCTGTTGGCGCGGGCGAAGGCCATGGTGACGAGGAATGCGAGGGAAGCGATTTCCTCCTGGCCGTTGGTGACGAGCGCCCCGAATTGCGGGAGCGTGTCCAGCGCCGCGGAACAGAGAATCCTGGCGGCCGGATATTCTCCGCCGGGGCAGCCTTTCCCTACGGACACGAGGTCCGGCCGGAGGCCGTACTCACGGAAAAGGAAAAACTCCGGGGACCAGATGCAGGACTGGATCTCGTCGGCGACCACCGGCACGTCGTGCTCCCTGCACAGCGCATACGCCTTCGACAGGAACTTCTGCTCCAGCCTCACAGCCCCGTAGTTCATCAGCACGATTTCATGGAAAAAAGCGGCCACCTTGTGCTGCCCGGCATCCCAGCGATTCAGCACTGACGTGAAGTCCGCAACGTCGTTGATCTTGACCGGGCGCACGAGCATTGCGCCGCTGGACTCCAGCTTCCCCCCCAAGGCCGGCCATAACCCCCGCATCACCTGGGTGAGGGTGGTCGTGCCGTGATAATTCGCCGCAATCCCTCCTTCATAGTCCCCGATCACGAGGAGAACCGGGATTCGGCCTTCAAACGCGGGCGGCTCGGGTTCCTTTTCGAAGCGGTAGAAGCGGCGGAGAACGATCTTGAGGGCTGCCTCCACCGCGAGGCTTCCGGTCTCCAGATTGATGACCCGGTTGATGACCTGCGGATCGTTCGAGGCGAGCGCGCGGTCAATCCCGGTGCGGTCCGAGCCCAGCGGCAGGCCGTTGGCCGCGGCCACCAGCTCTTCTTCGAGCAGCCTTGTAATGTGGCCGCGCGTGTTGTTGTGGGTGCAATTCGGAATGCCCAGCCTGCGGGCATTCTCGAGCAGCCGATAGCCCGGAAAACCGTGGCCGACGGAGAGGTGGTAGTGCTCGGCCTTGGCGGCGAGATACAAGCGGCCGTCTTCGCCCACCCTGAACAATCCAAGTCCTGACACGGGCGCGGGTCCGGTCCTGCTGGCCTCCTGGAACCCGCGCGTTCCTGCGCCGCGCGCGCTCCTGCCCAGCGGCGGACACACTTTCGTGCCGACCAGCGGAAGCAGCTCGTCGATCCTTCGGGCAAACGCATGCGGGTAGAAATCTACTTTCTCATTCGCCAGCGCCTCTGATTCCGCGAGGCTTCGGCCGTCCAGAAAGGCGTGCGCGGAGCAGGCGGCTTCCGTGTAGTCGGAGCCCAGGAGGTCCGTGAGTGAGAGAGTCACGGTTTTCGGAGAGTTTCCCTTGTCTTGTGTCAAATGCGTACCCGCCTCAGTGGTGATCGTTTGCGAATAAATCTGCTGCAGTATAGCAAAACCTTATGAGTGGTCAAGGGTATTTTGCTCGATTTGATCAAAAATGCTTGACAGCGGGTCGATTTCCAGGGTAGGAAATCCTGATGTTTCATCCATTCATCAAGTTCGTGATTGGTCAAGGAAGGCTGCCATGAAAAAGAGCGAGCTCCGCACATCCCGGCTCATGGAAATGCTTCAACTCAACAAAAGGCTGGGTGTGAAAACGGTTTCCGACACTCTGGGAGTATCCGTGGCAACGGTGAGGCGGCTTCTTGCCCGGCTTGAGACCGACGGCAAGGTCATCCGCACTCACGGCGGAGCGCGCCTGTCTCCCCATCTCGGCACGGACTATTCCTACTACATCTCCTCCACGCATCGCAGCAGGGAAAAGGCGCTCATCGGCCGGGCGGCAGCGGAAATCGTTGTCGCCGGTGACCGTCTCTTTCTCGATTCCGGCACGACCGTTCTGAAGCTCGCCGAATCACTCTCCCTGCGGCTCCAGGCCGGCTCCCTGAAGAACATCGTGGTCCTGACGAATTCCCTCGCCCTGGTCGAGGCCCTTGCGCGGTGGTGCAAGGTGATCCTGGTGGGAGGAGAGGTGCGCGTGGAGAGGCGCGACGTCTGGGGGCCGATCACTGAGGAGACGCTCCGGCAATTTCACGTAAGCAAGGCTTTCCTGGGTGCAGATGCGGTGCACATCAGCAGCGGATTCATGACTACCGACGAGAGCACCGCGAAGATGAACGAAATCATCCTTGGGAACACATCGCATGCGTTCGTCCTTGCCGATGCGGAGAAGTTCAACCGGGATTCGTTCATCAGATACGCGGCGCTCAGCGAGGTGGAGACGATTTTCACGGACCCGGGTGTTCCTCCTGACGTTGTCGCCGGTTTCCAGGATGCGGGTGCCCGTATCCAGATCGTGGCTGCCGTTCCGCGGAACCAGGGCCGGACCGCGGACTGACGGACGCCGCATGTACCTCACCTTCGATATCGGGACGACGTCGGTCAAGGTCGTGCTCTACGACAGGGACGGCCGGCTCAAGGGCAAGGTCATCCACAATTACACTCTCGCCACGCCCGCGGTGAACTGGTACGAGGCGGAGCCCGACGTGTACTGGGATGCGGTGGTGGCGGGGACCCGGGAGATCCTGGCAACTTCGGACGTGCACCCTCGCGAGATACGCGCCGTCTCGGGCTGCAGCCAGGGGGAGACCGTGATCTTCCTCGGCGCCGACGGGCGGCCCGTCAGGCCTGCGATGGTCTGGCTCGACCTGCGCGCGCGCGCCGAGTCGGACGAGCTTTCGGGCCTTGCGACACGTGACGAGCTGTACAAGGTCACCGGGCAGACTGATTTCGATCCCACGTGGAGCGCGGCGAAGGTCCTGTGGGTGAAGAAGAACCAGCCCGAAGTCTTTCGAAAGACCACGCTGTTCCTCCTGGTGGAGGATTACATCACCTGGCGTCTCACCGGGCGAGCCTGTTCAACGCCGAACCTGCTTTCCTCGAGCCTTTTCGTGGACGTGCATGCGCACCGCTACTGGAACCGATTCGTCGACTATCTTGGAATCGCCGAGCGGCTGCCGGAGCTGATTGAGCCCGGCGACATGGTGGGGACACTGTCGAAATCGGCGGCCGCGGAGATGGGACTGGACCAGAGCACGCTTGTCGTGAAAGGCGCCATGGACCAGGCGAGCAGCACGGTGGGGGCGGGCAATATCTTTCCGGGAATCGTCACGGAGACGACCGGTTCCGTCATGGCGATCGGTGTGACGGCATCGCATTTCGATCCCGACCTTGCCGCTCGACTGCCCTACCAGCCGCACGTGCAGAAGGGGGCAATCCTCTACCTCCCGTACGTCCAGACGGCAGGCAGCGCGTACAAGTGGTGGCGGGACAAGTTTTGCCAGGATGAGGTGCGGCAGGCGGGGGACCTCGAGGCTGCCTACGCCATCATGAACGCGCTCGCAGCCAAGGCGCCCCCCGGCTGCGACGGCATGGTTTTCCTCCCATTTCTCGCGGGGGCAGGACAGCCGGAGAACGACCCGGACGCCCGAGGCGTGTTCTACGGCCTGACCCTCATGCACGGCAAGAGCCACTGCGCCCGTGCAATAATGGAATCGATCGCCTGCATGCTCAGGAAGATCCTGGGGGACCTCACACGCGCCGGCGTGGAGATGAAAGAGCTGCGGTCCATGGGCGGCGGCGCGCGGTCCGACCTCTGGCTCCAGATCAAGGCCGATATGATCGGGCTTCCTCTCATCCGCATGGAAGAAGAGGAGACTTCCACGCTCGGCGCCGCCATCCTCGCTTCCGTGCGGTGCGGCGAATATCCCGACATCGCATCCGCCGCCGCCGCAATGGTGAGGCCCGGCAGGCGCTTTGAACCGAACCCGAGGAACGCCCTGGTCTACGACCGATCCTTCGCGCTGTACAACGAGCTCTACCGGGCGCTTGCGCCTGTTTTCCATTCGCACTCGCGCTGATTTACAGGAGGAACTCATGGATCAACTCACCGCCGGCTACGTCTCGTTCGGAACCCAGTACTACAAGCCTGAACACCTCGCGTCCATCACCGCGCGCGCGGAGGCGCAACTGCGGAATGCCGGGATTGATCTCATTCGCACCGACCCTGTGTTTGGTGAAGGCCCCGAGCCGGCGCGCGCGATCAGTGAGCTGCGGCGTGGACAGTGGGATTTCCTGATCGCCAATGTGGTGAATTGGGTGGAGGTACGGGGCGTCATGCGCGTTCTTCTGGAGTTCCGTGACCGACCCATCATCCTCTACAGTTACGGGGGGTACACCGAAGGAGACACGCTGATCTGCCCGGCGGCTGGCGCGGGCTGCACGGCGCTTCGCTTCCCAATGGAGCGCATGGGCTTCAGGTTCAAGTACCTCTTCAACGCCCCCGACGCGCCGATGGACCTTGACGGGATCAGGGCCTTCGGCAGGGCCGCCCGCGCCGTGAGCCTGCTGAGAAGAGCGCGTCTGGGCATGATCGGGTTCAACGACATGGGCTTGTTCACAACGGATTTCTCCACGGTGAGGCTGCGTGACCGCATCGGTCCCGAGGTCGAGAGCATCGATATGCTCCAGGTCGAGAAGCGGATGCAGGCGCTGGATGCCGGAGCAGTGGCGGAAGAAACGAGGCGCGTCACTTCGCGCTGGGAGTACCCGCTCGAACGGCCGCGCCCGGAAACGGTCGAGCGGGCTATACGCCTGTACATGGCAACCGTCCAGTTGTGCAAGGAGAAGACCTTTGCAGGCTTCTCCTACAAATGCGTGGACGGGGTGGACAGCAATCTGGGCATCTCCCATGCGGTGCCTTCGTCACTCGTGGCGACGGCCGGCTATCCCTACGTGGACGAGAATGACGTGGGCAATCTCGTTGCCGAGCTCATGCTCAAGCATGTCTCGGGCCAGCAGGTCATGTTCCTCGAACACTATGACCACCATCCCGAGTGGATCCTTCTCGGCGAGGACGGCTACATCCCGGACCAGTTCATTGACGGCCGGCCCCAGATCAAGGTGGTGACCAGCGTGGCCCTGGGCGGGATGGCCCATTGCTCGCGCTTGAAACTTGGACGCATGACCCTGGCGTGCCTTGCCGAGGACAACGAGGGCTACCGGATGCATATCGTGACCGGTGAGGGCCGGACACCGCCCCAGTGGGTGGAGATGGGGGTGCCGCTTCCCTCCTGGCCGAGCGTGAAGTTTTTCCCCGACGTGCCCGTGCGACGGATCCTTGACCATGTGCAGTCCCAGCACTTCGCCATGACCTACGGGAACTTTGTCGAGGAGTTGAAGGATCTCTGCCGGCTTCTGGATATAAGGGCGGTCCTCGACGCCTGAGACCCGGATCCGACCCATTCGCGCGCGTCCCCGGCGACGCGATCCTTGACAGCCCGGGGTGCCTGTGGTACTGGGAACACGACAGGGAATACTCGCCACCTTAGCTCAACTGGCAGAGCACGTGATTTGTAATCACGAGGTTCTCGGTTCGATTCCGAGAGGTGGCTTTCGACGCTTGTGCGACAGCAAGACGCATTGCACGCTGTTCGGCACTTGACAGGTGCCGTCGATTGCCGCTATCAACACATGAGATTTCCGAGTGGGGCTCCCGCCGCCTGCTCCGCAGCCGGCTGCCGCACTTTGGTCGGCTCCCGCCATCCATGGCGTACGCCGACCTCGCCCTTCCATGGGCTTGGGGAGATTCCCGAGTGGTCAAAGGGGGCAGACTGTAAATCTGTTGGCTAAGCCTTCGAAGGTTCAAATCCTTCTCTCCCCACGAGCCTTCTTCTGTTTAATGAAGAAGGCTTTTTCTTCTCTTCCATAGCCGTTGAGAGGCGGCGCGCGGAATGCAGGACACCTTCTACAAATCGGGGCTCCGGTTCGAATGCACGAGGTGCTCGAAGTGCTGTCGTCACACTCCGGGCTACGTGTTTCTGTCACCGCCTGACCTCGCCACGCTGGCGAAGTCAATGAACCTTGAAAAGGAGGAATTCCTGCGTCGATACTGCAGGACGATCAATTTCGGCATTGCCCGGCGCGTCAGCCTGAGGGAGAAGCCGAACCTTGATTGCATTTTGTGGGAAAACAGCGGATGCTCCTGCTACGAGGCCCGTCCCCTGCAGTGCCGCAGTTTTCCGTTCTGGAGTGCGTGCGTTGCCTCGCGCGCGGAATGGGAGAATCATGCGAAGAACTGTCCGGGCATGGGGCGGGGGAGGGTGCACACGGCGGAGGAAATCGATAGCTGGCTCGCCCAGCGCATGAATGAAGGATTCCTCGAAGGCTGAGGAAAGAGCGGAAAGATGAAAGTAACGTTCTGGGGCGTTCGGGGCTCCCTGCCGAACCCCTTGTCTCCCGACCAGGTCCGAAGCAAGATCGCCGCCGTGGTCCAACGGATCCGCCCATCGGACCTGGAGAGCGCCAGGACCCGCGAGCTTTTCCTTTCCGGACTGCCTCCCGCGCTTTTTGGTACTGTCGGCGGGAACACGACGTGTCTCGAGGTGCGCACGGATGACGGCAACATCATCATTCTGGACGGCGGCACGGGGCTGCGCGATCTCGGCGTCTCACTGGAAAAGAAGCGTGATCCCCTGCGCGAGTTCTCACTTTTCTTCACGCATTTCCACTGGGATCATCTTCAGGGCATTCCCTTCTTCGGCCCGGCATGGGTGAAGGGAAACCTGCTCGTTTTCGCCAGCCCCTTCCCCTCGGTGGAACGCATCATCCGCGAGCAGATGAAACCCCCGTATTTTCCCGTGACAATGGATGCGATGCCGGCAACCCTCCGCTTCGTCTACCTGCGGGGGGAAAGCGTGCGCATCGGAGGGGCGGAAGTGCGCTGGAAGCGCATGAACCACCCCGGCGGTTCCTTTGCGTATAAGATCACGGAAAACAACAAGAGCGTGATCTTTGCAACTGATTCGGAGGTCACGGACCGTGAGTTCCAGCAGAGGGAGGAGAACAGGTCGTTCTTCGAGGCGGCCGATATCCTCATCCTGGACTCGCAGTACACCCTGGAGGAATCCTTCACGAAATTCGACTACGGTCACACCTCGTACACCATGGCGGTCAACCTTGCGGTGGAATGGAAGGTAAAAATGCTCGTCCTCTTTCACCACGAGCCGCGCTACGATGATCGCAAGCTCTTCGGAATCAGGCGGAGCGCGCAGTGGCACGGTGAGCAGCTCGGTTCTCGAGGTCTTGAAATCCTCACCGCGCAGGAGGGGCTGGAGCTGACCCCGTGAACAGCGAACTGATGCTGGGCGTGCGAGAACAGGAAGAGTTGTACGTAGTCCTCAAGCCTCGAGAGAAGGAGCTGGCCGAGCCGCTCGGCGGGCTCCTTCGCAGGATCGAACGCGCCTTGTTCCAAAGGATGACAATCGAGGAATTGGAGAACCTTGCGGCACGATTCGCCGGAAACCATTGATTTGCCGACGCGCGGGAGCTATTTTGAATAGATGGTCTGGAGGTTGAAATGAGAAACGCAGCTCGTATCGGGTCCATCATGATGGTGCTCCTCCTTGCGGGAGGGGCCCTCGCTTCCGCGGATAATGATTTTCTGGACCTGGCCTCGCCGGTTTTCCTCGGGGGTGGTGGCGGAACGGCCACACTGGAAACTCCCTCCGGCACGATCCTCAATCCCGCCATTTCGGCGGGCAGGGAGCGTGTTACTTTCGACCTTTCCTATATTGCCCTGACCCAGATCACGCCCAGCTTCGACCTGGGAGGGCACGTCGTCAACCTCGGCGTCACCCTTCCGAACCGCGCAGGAGTCTTCACGGCAATCGGGAGGTTCGCAACCGCGGGGTTCAGCCCGGATGTTCCCGGACTGCAGTGGGGCCCCCTCGCGGGTCTGAACCTTTCGTTTTCCAAGGATCTGTTCCCTGATCTCTACGTCGGAATCGGGCTCGGCGGAGAGATTGGGAGCGACTGGGGGCTGGGGCTCGACCTTGGATTTCTGAATTTCCTCGGTGACATCGCTTTCCTCAAGGATTTCCGCTGGGGCGCAGCCATGCGGAACATCGGCAAGGCGTATTCGGACAGCGGCTCCACCTCCGGTTCGCTCGGGATCCCACCGGCATTCACTCCCGCGATCGGGGCTTCCTTCGAGGTGGTGAAAACAAGGGACATCCAGCTCGGTTTCGCACCCGATCTGAGCTTTCCTGCTTTCCAGGACGTCCGATTCGCGCTGGGAATGACTTTCTCGGTGGCGGACATCTTCTTCCTGAACACCGCGTACACATTCGACTCCCGCCAGGTCTTCGGCCCCGAGCCGTCCCGCTCCTTCCCCGTCTCTTTCGGCATCACGCTGAAGCTGAGCGGGATCGGCGTGAAGACGGCCGGTCAGGATGTGACGGAGCTCAACTCGTCCGTCGCCGCGGCCCCGCTGCAGGATGGCGTCTGGGGATTCGGACTCGGAATCAATGTCCCCATCGGCGTCCGCGACAAGAATCCCCCCGTGATCACCATCGATACCGAGGGGACGAAGTACATCTCCCCGAACTTTGACGGAGTGAAGGACGACATGGTGCTGCCCCTCGGCATCACCGATGAGCGCTACGTGAAGGGCTACCGCTTTGTCGTGACTGATTCATCCGGCACCGCGGTGCGGACAATCCTCAACAAGGAGGACAGGCCTGAAAACAGGGACTTCAAGAACATACTCTCGCGTCTTGCGTACCTGAAGACGGGGATTACGATTCCCTCGACAATCAGGTGGGACGGAACCTCGGACGCGGGCGGTGTCGTGCCTGACGGCACCTACCGCTACCACGTGGAGGCGTGGGACGACAACAACAACCTCGGCAAGAGCCCGGAGGGCACGGTCGTCGTTGACACCGTGGCCCCCTCGGTTACTTCGAGCGCGGCCTATCTCATCTTTTCACCAGACGGGGATGGCAACAAGGACACGCTCCCGATCCAGCAGGCAGGTTCGAGCGAGGATACCTGGGTCGGAACATTCCGCGACATCGAAGGCAATGCTGTCAGGACCTATACCTGGCAGGGCTCGGCTCCCCCGAGCTTCGAATGGGACGGCAAGGAGGACGGAGGCACGGCAGCGCCGGACGGCGTGTACAGCTACCATGTCGCTTCCACCGATCGTGCGGGAAACGCAGGGAGCGCACAGATCGACAATATCATCGTGGACACGAGACCCACTCCGGTGCAGCTCTCAATCGACCTGTCCTACTTCTCGCCGAATGGCGACGGCGTCAAGGATAACCTCACGTTCGGGTTGAACGTGCCGGTATCGACGGGAATAGAGAAATGGTCGCTTGCCGTCCAGGACGCCCAGGGCCAGGTCCGGAGGACTTTCACGGGCACGGTGGACATCCCTGGTTCGATCACGTGGGATGGGAAGGACGACAAGGGCGGCGCGCTTCCCGAAGGCGCCTACAAGGGCACACTGTCGATCATCTACGTCAACGGCCACCAGCCGTTGGCTGAATCCCCCGTGGTCACCATTAAGCTTGCCGCGCCGACCGCCGCGGCGAAGGCGGAGTTCGACGTATTCTCGCCCACGGGTGACAGCCTCAGGAACTCGGTTGCCATCTATCAGGACACTTCCTCCGAGCTGTTCTGGACGGGCACCATCAAGGACAGCGCCGGCAAGGATGTGAAGACCCTCGTGTGGCGCGGACGGGCGGACGACAAGCTCGAATGGGACGGCAGGGGCGATGACGGCAGGGTGCTTCCTGACGGCCTCTACACCTATGCTCTTTCGGCGACGGACCAGGCCGGCAATACCGGCACTTCCAAGCCGATCGCCCTGCGCATCGACACTGAGAAGAAACCGGTGCGTATCTCGACGGACCTCGTGTACTTCTCACCTTTCGGAAACGGGAACAAGACCCGGGTGCGGATCATCCCGTTCCTCGCCGTGACAACCGGCGTGGATTCCTACACGATCCAGGTCCACGGCGCGGACAGCGCGGTTGCGCGCACATATACGGGCCGCGCAAAGGCACCGGATGAAGCGCTCTGGGACGGAATCGACGACAATGGCAAACGCGTGGCAGACGGAAAGTATACCGCGACCCTGCTGGTCTCGTATTCGAACGGGAGCAAACCGACGGCAGAGAGCACACCCTTCTTTGTGGACAACCACGTGCCTCAGATCGAGGTTTCCGCCGATGCGATGCTGTTTTCTCCCTCCGCGGACAGCAAGCTCCCGGTGGTGACAATCAAGCAGTCGTCGAGTGCGGAAGACCTTTGGGAAGGAGAAATGAGATCGTCGGCAGGACAGAAGGTGCGCGGCTGGTTCTGGAAGGGCGCCGCGGCCGGTTTTGCGTGGGATGGCAAGGACGACAACGGCAACCTGATGCCGGACGGCTATTACAGCTATTTCGTGAAATCCACCTCCAAAGCGGGCATCTCCACCACCAAGGAGCTTCGCGGCATCCAGATCGATACGCGGCCGACGCCGGTGTTCGTGACCGCGGGAGCCAATGGCTTCTCGCCGAACGGGGACGGGTTCAAGGATACCATCAGCTTCAGCACCCTGCTCACCCTGAAAGACGGGGTGAAATCGTGGAAGCTCTCCATGGTCGAGACCACGGCAGGGGAGCAGCAGGCCTTCAGCGGGACCTCGCCGGTTCCCGCCTCGTTGGCCTGGGACGGAAAGGACAAGGGCGGGCTCAAGACCGCGCCGGATGGTCTGTACACGGCCAACCTGACCGTGGAGTATGCCAAAGGCAACGTGGCGACCGCCAAGACCGCGCCGTTCCGCCTGGCGGTGACACCCCCGAAAGTGGATCTCACCCTGGAGGGAGTTCCGTTCTCCCCCGACAATGACGGGCTGAACGATGAGCTCACGATTCACCTGAAAGTGGATGACCCCGTGGCAATCGACGGCTGGCAGATCGCGATTCTAGATCCCGAACAGCATCCGTTTACCAGCTTCGCCGGCAAGGGTGCCCCGTCCGAAAAGATCATCTGGAACGGGACTTCCAGCACGGGCGAGCTGGTGCAGTCCGCAGAGGATTACCCGGTGAGCTTCACGATCAAGGACGAGCTGGGCAACGTGACGACGGTCATGAAGTCGATTCCAATCGATATCCTGGTGCTCAGGGACGGCGACAAGCTGAGGGTGAGGATCGCCAGCATCACTTTCCAGGCGAACACCGCTGACTATGTGAACGTGGATGCCGACAAGGCGGCAAAGAACGCCGCCACCATCGCCCGGCTCGCGGAAATCTTCAAGAAGTACGGAACCTATAAGATCCAGGTCGAGGGGCACGCGAATCTGGTGAATTTCGATAACCCGGCCAAGGCGAAGGTCGAGCAGGAACAGGAGCTGCTCCCGCTGTCGAAAAACAGGGCGGACGCCATCCGCAAGGCCCTCATCGCGCACGGCATCGAGGCCGGGCGCATCAGCACTGTGGGCATCGGCGCCGCCTCGCCCGTCGTTCCCTTCTCTGACCTGGACAACAGGTGGAAGAACAGGAGGGTCGAGTTCATTCTTGTGCGACAATAGATACGGGAGGGCGGCGCTCACCGAATGACCGTGCCCCGAAAGAAGCTTCTCCTCATTCTGGGAATTCCCGTCGGGGTGGTCGTCTGCATGGCGATCGCCCTGGCGTTTCTCAACTCCAGCCCTCCCCGTGCGGCGACGAAAGATGCGCTTTTCTCAATTGACCGGGGTATGAACCTCTCCGAGATAAGCATGCAGCTTCAGAACCAGGGATTCATCCGCTCCGCACCCTTACTGGAAATGGCGGCCCGAGTGCTGGGCACCCAGAGTGACTTCAAGGCGGGCTGGTACAGGATCCCTGCCAGGTCCACCACGCTCGCAATTCACGACCTTCTCGTGCACGGGACCCAGAAGCTCGCAAAAGTGACCATCCCCGAGGGATGGACCGCGGGCAAAATCGCCCGGCACCTGGAAGCGCTGGGCATCAGTCCCGCCGCTGATTTCCTCGCTGCCGTCCGCTCACCTGTTCTCCTGGCGAAGTTCCGCGTAACCTCCAGCTCGCTCGAAGGACATCTTTTCCCGGATACTTATTTCGTGCCGGTTCCATTCACGGGGGCGGCAATGGCGGAGCTGATGGCAAAGACTTTTTTTGACAACCTGGACAGGATAGAACCCCAGTGGAAGGTCATGGACTCGAAATCAGTGCATGACACGATCATACTGGCGTCAATCGTGGAGCGAGAGTACCGCGCGGATGACGAGGCCCCCCTCATCGCTTCCGTGTTCTACAACCGCCTGAAGCGAAACATAGGGCTTGAATCATGTGCCACCCTGGAATATATTATCACGGAGATCCAGAAAAAGGCGCACCCGGAGTACATCACCCTCGAGGACGAGAAGGTCAACTCGCCGTACAATACGTACAAGTGGGCCGGACTGCCACCGGGGCCAATCTCGAATCCCGGCAGGATCGCGCTGGAGGCCGCGTTCCATCCTGCACTGACCGGTTACCTGTATTTCGTCCTGCGGGACCAGCAGGCAGGGAGGCATTTCTTCTCCCGGGACCTGAGCGAGCACAACCAGGCGAAGTACCTCTACCTGAAGAAATCATAGGGGTATGAGAATACCTGAAAGCACGCTTTCGGAAATCCGCAACCGACTGGACATCGCCGAGGTCATCGGAGAGACGGTCACGTTGCAGCGCCGTGGTGGAAATTACGTGGGGTTGTGCCCTTTCCACCAGGAGAAATCGCCGTCGTTCAACGTCACGCCCGACAAGGGCGTGTTCTATTGTTTCGGGTGCCAGAAGGGCGGCACGATCTTCGACTTCATCATGGAGATCGAGAAAGTGCCATGGCGCGATGCTGTGGAGCTGCTTGCCAGGAAAGCGGGCATCGAGATCCCGAGGGAGGACGAGCAGCGGGACGGCATCAACCGTGAAAGCTTCCTCGAGCTGTATCGAAGAGTCGCCGGCAGCTTCCACTGGCTTCTCATGGAGGGGCAGCAGGGGGAGGCGGCGAGGACGTACCTTGAATCTCGCGGGCTGCGGCGGGAGACGTTGGAAGCCTTCCAGGTAGGCTACGCTCCGCCGGAGCGGGATTGGCTGTTCAAGTTTCTCGCGCAGAAGAGCTATTCCGCCGATTTTCTGGGGAAGGTCGGGCTGTTCATTGACAACTCGCGGGGCCGCGAAGGTGCGCTTTTTGCGGGCCGGGTCATGTTTCCCATTTCGAACGCACGCGGCGAGATAATCGCTTTCGGCGGGCGGGCGATGGGGGACGCGCAGCCCAAGTACCTCAATTCCCCTGAGACGGCATTTTTCCGCAAGGGCGAGAACCTTTTCGGCCTGGACAAGGCTGTCCAGCCAATCAGGAAAGAGGGTTGTTTCATTCTCGTCGAGGGCTACATGGATGTGATCGCCATGCACCAGGCGGGAGTCGCCAATTGCGTGGCGCCATTGGGAACGGCCCTCACCGAGGCGCAGGTGCGGCTCCTGAAACGGTACGCGGGCAAGGCGCTCCTGCTGTTCGACAGCGACGCAGCCGGGCAGAACGCCACGGAGCGCGCGATCGAGCTCCTGGAGTCACAGGACCTGCTCGTCCAGGTCGCGGTCGTCACCGGCGGCAAGGACCCGGCGGACCTCGTGCAGAGGGGGGACCTGGACGCGCTGCAG
>PMZS01000172.1 GCA_003170115.1 Spirochaetaceae bacterium | reverse complement strand
GGGATGCGCAGGGCGGAGACATTGCTGAGGGCCCGGCAGGTGCGGCGCGCGCTGCCCCCCCCGAAGCAGTCCAGCTCTCCGATGAAGCTCCCCGCTGACTTCCTGTTGTGGAGTCCCGTCTTCGAATCGATCAGCTCCAGCAGGCCGCTCAGCATGAAGAAGACGTCCGGCACGGGCGCGTCGGCCCTCTGCATGATGGTGTCAGGGGCAATATGGACGACAGGGCAGTTGCCGAGCATGGCCACGTCGTCCTCCGATGCCCGCGGGAAGTACTCTCTTAATACCCGCAGCCCGTCCTTCAGCAGGGCATCGGCATGCATCTGCACCAGGACGTCCTGCTGGCCGAATGCCGCGCAGGAGCCGATCTCCTTCTGTGCGTCGGTGAGAGGGGCGGAGGTGTGGCTCAGGAAGACCTTTCCGGATGCATCGCCCGCGAAGTCCTCCGCCCTGCCATGAATGAGTCCTCCGCCGATGTCGATCTTTTTCACGTTCACCGGCGTGAGCAGCTTCTCCGTGAAGACGTCGTAGAGGGCCTGGGAGATCCCGTTCTTTTTCGGATTTTCCGTGACCATCTTCCGCAGCACCTCGAAGGAGCTGATGTCGGCAAGGTGAGCGTAGGTCCGGTACCCTTTCTCCCAGAGGGCGCGGAAGAAAAACACGGTGGTCTCCACGGGGTGCGGAGAAAGCACCGGCATCACCTCCAGGCCCTCCACGCTGTTCCACTCCTCAATGACAAGGTCGTGCGGCTCGAAGTACTGNNCGCGCGGCGCGGCAATCCGCGGTGTATGACGAGGTCGTGCGGCTCGAAGTACTGGAAGAAGGTCGCCTCATTCCTCCCCGTGAGCGCGGCGTACTTCTTCACCACGCTGGCCCGCACCGGCGGGGTGGCGTAATACGCAATCCTGTGGTCCGCCCGTACGAGGGAGGTGAGACCCGCAAAATGGTCGTCGTGCCCGTGGGTGTGGAAGATCCCCGCCACCTCGTTGAGGCTGACCCCCAGCGCGGTGAGGGTGTGCTCGATGCCGGGTCCCGCGTCGATGAGATAGATCCTGCCCTGGAAGCAGATGATGCTCCCCATGCAGGGCCTGGTCACGTCCCACCCGTCGCCTTCGCCGACGTGCACGACCGAAAAATACTCACGCCGAAGCGTGTGAGCGCCCAGTTGGTAGGTGGGAAGGTACTCCTCGGTGTCCCCGAGGTTCAGGTCCACGGTGACCGATTCCCCGCCGTAGATGAACTCGTAGCGGTTGAAGCCCCGCCGGCGCACGAACGCGCCGCCGCGCAGCTCCACGGCGGGGGAGTCCACGACCTTGAGGTCCAGGAGGTCTTCCGTGCGGCGGATATTGTCGAAGGCGAACCAGCGCTTGATCCGCAGCATGTCCACGGCCATTGCCTCGGGCACCCCGGCCTCCACGATTTCCGCGAGGGTGGAGAGACCGTATGTGCCCCGGTAGATGTAGCTGCTCTGGCTCAACACCTGGTCCTCCAGGCCGATGAGCATGGGCTTGCGGCCCGTGTTGTTCGGATGGCCGGGGAGGATCATGCCCTGCAGGTAGAGCATCTGCAGGACCGGAAACTCGGCGAGGTTCGAGAAGCTGCCCTTCTGGATCGTCGTGTCGGAAAGAAGGATCGCGTTCGGCCCGGTCTGGGCCATGACACCGTTCTTCTCCCGTTCGACGATCAGACCCATCTTCATCAGGTGCTTGACGCTGTCCGCGGGGCATCCGCAGAGCACGAACAGATCCGCCTCTGGAATCTCCACCCAGAAGACGCCGTTCGTCACGCGCTGTTTTTGCATCCGGTGCCCTTTCGTGCCTCCCCCGCAGGGTGTTCGCTCGCTGTCGACATTCTGTAATCCTCCCCACTAGTATAGTGAGGGAGCAGGGAGAAAGCAAAAAACGTGCCTGGTCAGCTTCAGGACCTGGACCTCTGCGGATACCAGGAGAGGGCCGTGTCGAACATCGCGACGATGTTCTCCGGCGGCGTTCCCGCCTGGATCCAGTGCGAAGGACCGAGAATGTACCCCCCGCCTTTGCCCAGGACGCGGATCCGCTCCTGGACCTCGCGCCGGACCTCGTCCGCCGTGCCAAAGGGGAGAGTGGTCTGGACGCTCACGCCGCCTTCGAAACTGAGACGCGTACCGTACTCGGATTTCAACAGCACCGGGTCCATGTTGTCGGCGCTGAACTGCAGGGCCTGCAGGACATCGATTCCCATTTCCGCCAGGCCCGCCACGGCGTCCATGATTGACCCGTCGGTGTGGTAGATGACCTTCGCGCCGCGCTCGTGGATGGCGTCGTTCAGCCTGCGGTGATACGGCTTCAGGAGACGTTCCCAGCGGTCGTAGCGCATCAGCAGGCCGCGCTGGTCTCCGATGTCGTCCGCCGTGAACACGAGGTCGATCTCGCCCGGGGCGGCCTCCAGGATCCGGCTGAAGAAGCTCACGTAGAAGTCCGTCACCCTGCCCATGATCGCGTGCACCAGCTCCTCGTCAGTCATCACGTCCATGAGCATCTGCTCGAAGCCGCGCATGTACCAGGACGTCTCGAATATGTTCCCATTGGTGACCATCACGCACCGGTCCGACCGTGCACGTGCGGCCCGGATCAGCGCGGGAAGGCTCCCGAAGTCATACCAGGCGGGGTCCGGCCACCGGTGGGCCGGGAGGCGGCTCGGCGTCCAGTCCCCGGAAAGGGGATAATGGGCGATCTCGCTGTAGCTGCCGCTCCCGTAGCTCACCTCGCGGCGGCGCACGCCCCAGATGTCCGTGTCCGCGGGCAGCGGGGGCCCCACATAGGGCGGGCTCACCTCCACGATGTCCACGACCGGCAGCAGGTACTCATCGACGGTCAGGCGCCTTTCCCGTGTCAGCCATTCCTCCAGCGCGCGCCGGGCCGGCGGGTTGATGCCCGCGCAGACCATGCCAATGGGAACGCGGTCAGTCGTGCGATGCTGAAGCGCGAGGCGCACGCGCTCGCGGCTGGTGAGGTCCGCCGAACGGGGCATGGACCGGAGTGTAGCGGTGCCGATAATGGAATCACAAGGCCCGTTCATGAATGTCCGGTCCGTCCCGCTCATCGCCGGCCCGCGCAAAGGCCAGTTTCCGGTCCGCGAGGCCCTTCTCGACGATCTCCGCCACCTGAAGGAACGGCGGGGGGAGATGATCGCCGCGGTGGACGAGCAGGGTGGGAAGATCCTCGGCACCATCGGCATCTATCCCGACAGGGACGAGGGGAGCACCTGCTATCATCTCGCCGGCATCGAGATCGAGCCCGGGTGCGCCGAGGAGGGCATCGATGCGTTTCTCCTGGAGGAGGCGGGCCGCTACCTTCGGGCGCACAGGACGACCCGCCTGAAGTTCGGCACCAGTCCTCTTCTCACGCGCAACGCCGGACTGTACGTCACCCGGTTCGGCAGCCGCTATCGATGGCGCGAAGGCACCCGGACGCCGGACGGGCAGCCCTGGCCGTACGTCTCCTGCGAGTGCGATTTCGACGATCCCCTCACCCGCTCCCTGGATCTGCGTGAGGAGGAAGTGCGCGAGCGCAGCGTCCTGGAATGGGAGGGCAGCCGGCCCAGGGCCCGGGCTCATCTTGTGTATTCCGGGCCTCTCTCGGTTCTCCTGCCGGACCTCGAGAGCGACACCCTGGCACGCGCGAGCGAGCAGGATCCAGGGTTCATCGCCACCCTGTATTCGGCGTTCCATTCCCTGCACATGCACGGCTACGGGTTCGCCTGGTTCGACCGGTTGCCCGCCTTGGACATGCAGCCCCGCTGGTACTACGTCATGACACGGATACTCGCGTTCTGACTTGGACGTGGAGATTGCACAGCGGCGCGGAAAAGAGCTACACTGGCCGCATGGAGACACCGCAGTCGGTCGAGCTGACGCGCAGCGAGCGCGAGCTGCTCCTCAACATCCGCCACATCGCTCCCGAGGTCGAAAAAAAGATCGTGTCCTCACGCATCACGGCCAACCGGTTTCACATCGAGCTCACACCGCCCGAGCTGGAAGGTCTCATGGCGGGTCTCGCGTCGGAGGCGAACTATACCGACGACCGCACGATGGCCCGCGCGTACGAGGAGCTCCGGGAGAAGCTGGAGAAGCTCTAGCGCAGGAGGAAGGCCGATGCCGGGCTCTTCCGACGTTCTCATCCTTCTCGGGCTGGTGGCGGCGGTCGCCCTGCTCGCCCTTGTCATTGTTGTTTTCCTCTGGCAGGCGGAGCGCCGGCGCGGGCAGGCCCGCATTGAGCAGCTGCTCCAGGAGCACGAGGGGATCCTCACGGATGCGCGCCGGGAGAGCGTGCAGAAAAGCAGGAGCTCCTTGAAGGGGCAGATCGCCGAGCAGATGGCGCCGCTGCTGCCGGGGTTCCGCTATCTTCCCGCCGATGCGCGATTCCTCGGCGATCCGATCGACTACCTCGTCTTCAGCGGCTACACCGATCTTCGGGACAACAGGACCGCGGCCTCGGAGCTGGACATCGTGCTCCTGGAGGTGAAGCAGGGCGCCTCGGGCCTTTCCACGTTTCAAAAGGCCATCGCGAAATCGGTCCAGGAGGGGCGTGTCCGCTTCGAGATCCTTCGCATCTCCGAGGAGGGCGCCCTCTCCACCGAGACCTGGCGTCCGCGCCGCGCCGGCGGATCCGGCCAGCTCCCGTGATGTTGCGGGCCGCGCTCGCCGTTGCATGTTTCGGGTGGCTGGTTTCGCATGCTTTCGCGCAGGAAGCGGCGGGCCCGGCCGCGCCTCCGGGCAGGGAAGTGAGCCTGCCTTCATCAGAGGTGAAGGACACGTTCTTCGCCTACATCCTCGGCATCATCACGACCGGGGCGGAAGTAGACATGGACAACGAGCAGATGCGTGAGATCCTCGTGGAGTTCAAGTCCACCCTCAACGTCCCGTTTGACCTCATCTCGCGCGTCGCCCAGAACATGAATCCTGAGACGGGGATGCGGCGGATCGAGCTGGATTTCCAGCGGGACGTCGTCATACCGGTCCCTTTTGCGCTGCTCTTCTATCATCCCGGCAGCATCAGGGCGACGCGGGTTCTCTCCTTCGATGTGCGCCGATCGACGTGGGCGGACGCCGAGGTCTTCGACCTCGTCCTGGACGACGGCAGCATTCTCGTGGACCTCGACGAGTGGCTCGTGGCGCTCTTCAGCTCTCACCTCGAAGATACCTGGATCCGCAACATCGTGTTCTTCACGTGGCACGGAGACTGGGTCGGGATGCTCGAGGGAAGGGGAAGGTCGACGGGCCGGGTGATACGCGCCTACTTCGACTTCACGAAAAACACGATTCTCTTCCCCGCGCCGGATTCTCTGAAGAGTATCGGGCGAGCCTTTCCTCCCGGCTGACGCTACACCGCCCTCATCGGTATCAGGACCTGGCCGGTGGATTCCGCCGCGACGCCCGCCGCGTTGCCCTCGTCGGTGTCGATGTGCATCTCCAGCGCGGCATCCGGGGACACACGCACGACCACCCCTTCCGCAATGGTGGCCCGGTCCCCGACGAGCCGCACGCTCACGTGCGCGCCGTTTCTCAGGCCGATGCGGTCAGCATCCTCCGGCGGCATGTGAATGTGGCGCAGGGCGCGGATCACGCCGGCGGTGATCTTGTACTCGCCCGCAGGCCCCCGCAGCAGGATCCCCGGCGTGCCTTCCAGTTGGCCGGATTCCCGGACCGGCGCCTGCACGCCGAGTGAGAACTGGTCCGTGCCGGAGATTTCCACCTGGGTCTGTGCCCGCAGGGGGCCGAGGATACGCACCCTTTCAATGCTCCCTTTTGGTCCCACGAGCGTCACCGTCTCGTTGGCGGCGAACTGTCCCGGCTGGTGCAGCTCCTTCAGCTTGTTCAAGACCGCGCCGGGGCCGAAGAGCCTGGCCAGGGTCTCCTGGTCCAGGTGCACGTGGTGCCCGGAAACCCGCACGATGACCTCGTGCACACGGGCCTCGGATTCCCGGCCGGCGAGGATCTCCGCGGAAAAGCGCGACAGGCAGGACGCCTTGGGGTTGCTCCGCACCTGGGAGAGGGCCGCGCTGACCCGCTCGGCGGCGAGCGCCCCGTACTCCTCCCGGAAGCGCCTGTAGTAGTCCAGGATCCGGCCATGGTCACTGACATACCGGGCCGGCATGGCGTTCAGCGCCAGCGCGTACACGTTGCACCAGCACTGGCTGCAGGTGCAGAGCGTATCGGCACGGATCGCGGCATTCGTCTCTTCTCCGACGATCAGCTCCATGACGTTGTAGGGGGAAAAGCTGGAGCCGGAGATCCTTCTCACGGCCGTGGCCGAGCGGATCGTGGCGAGGATGTCCGCCAGGCGCAAACGCTCGGGTGTGGAAAAGCCGAGCTCAATGATGGCCTCGCCCATGGTTTCAGAGGAGCGGGCGCAGCGGCGGCGCGCCTCCTCCAGTTGTGACCGTGTGATCCACCCCAGGGCGACAAGAGTCTGCCCCGCGTCGCTCTTGTCGATCTCCTCCTCGGCCTGGGACTTCAGCGCCGTGGTGACCTGGTCCGCTTCGGCCCAGCCCCGCCGCACGGCGATCTCTCCGAGCCGGGAGTGCACACCGACCGCCGCGTTGCCGCGCTGCTCGTCCAGGAGCATGCCTACCTGCTCGAGGCGCAGAGCCTGGCTGTCCACCAGGTACTCCCCCAGCCGACGGACCGCGTCGTCCCTTGCGCTGCTCATTCCGCACCTCCCTTCACTTTTTTCACTCTTCCAATGGTGAGCATCCGGGGGGCAGGGGTCAAGCCGTGGCCGGCTCGCGGCCGACCAGCCCTTGAATCAGCCGCGCCCCGGGGACTACCTTTGCCCCGGGAGGGACCGGGTGAAAGTCATTCTCGCCTGCGGGCAATTCGTGCCCGCCGCCGGCGGAATCCGCGAAAACACGGGGCATATCCGCTCACTGGCAAAGGAGGCGGTCAGCCGGAGAGCCGGCATCCTCGTCCTGCCCGAATTGTGCCTCTGCGGCTATCCGCCCGCGGCCGAGGCACGACGCTGGGCGGTTCGCCCCGGCGGCCCCGAGATTGCACTGCTCTGCGAATGCGCGCGTGAGAACGCGGTCGCGCTGTGCTTCGGCTTCGCCGAGCTGACGCCGGAGAACGTCCTTCACAACAGCATGGGATTCATGGACAGCGCGGGGATTCTGCGGTCCGTGTATCGCAAGGTCCACCTCTGGGTGACCGAGAAGGAGTGGGCCACGCCCGGTCCCGGTTTCGAGGCGATGACGGCAGAGGGCGTGCGATCGGGCATGTGGATCTGTTACGACACGAGGTTTCCGGAAGCGGCGCGCACCCTCGCGCGGTCGGGGGCAACTCTTGGCCTCGTGGGATCCGCGTGGTTCGGTCCGGCGGAAGAATGGGAGCTTGCGCTTCGCGCGCGCGCGCTGGACAACGGCATGTTCGTTGCCGGCGCGTCGGTCCAGGGGCGGTTCGGCGATGCGCCCTTCCGGGGGGCGAGCCTCATCGTGGATCCGCACGGCCGCGTACTGGCGCGGGCGCGCGAGGGAACCGAAGAGGTGATCTGTGCTGAATACGACGATAAGGCGGTGGCATCCTTCCGCGCCCGCGTGCCGCTCCTCTCCGACCTCCGCCCTGAGGCCTATGCATAAAGCGATCTCGGAAACCGACCTCGGGGGCCCGCTGTACGCCTACCTTGCAAAGGCCGGCTACACGGTCCGCAGCGAAGTGAAGGACTGCGACATTGCCGCGGTGAAGGACGGGGACCTCCTGATCATCGAGCTGAAGAAGACGCTGAACCTCGCGCTGGTCGTGCAGGGCGTGCGCCGGCAGCGGCTCACCGATACCGTGTACCTCGCCATCCCCCGGCCTTCCAACAAGTGGAAGTGGTGGAAGGAGAGCAGGGGGGCCCAGCACCTCCTCCGCCGCCTTGAGCTCGGACTGATCCTGGTGTCCCTGGAACGCGGCAAGCCGCCGGTGGAAGTGGTGTTTCACCCCCTGCCCTTCGCGCGGCGGAAACGTTCAGCCCCGCGTCGGGCGGTGCTGGAGGAGATCGCGAAGCGCACGGCGGATTACAACCGGGCTGGCAGCACCCGCACAAAACTGGCCACCGCGTACCGGGAGAATGCCATCCACATCGCCTGCTGTCTCCAGATCACCGGCAGGACGAGCCCCGCGGCGCTCCGCGCAATGGGAACCGGACCGAAGACCCTCTCCATCCTCCGGTTCAATGCGTACGGATGGTTCGAGCGGGTGGATACGGGGGTGTACGGTCTTGCCGCGCGCGCCGCGGCGGACCTTGGCGCCTGGCCCGCGCTGAAAAGGCGATACATGGCCGCCGCGCGCCGCGCGGCGCGGAAGGCGCCAGCCCGGAGGACCCCGGGTTGAACTCAGGGGCGAGCGGAGATATTGTTGGGCAAAAGGGGAAATGAGTGGAGTTTCAACGCGTTGAAGGAACTGACAAGGGGAAAATCGTCCTCTACGCCTTGAGCACCTGCATGTGGTGCCGCATGGCGAAGAATCTGCTGAAGGACATGGGCGTATGCTACGAATACATCGACGTGGACACCCTCTCGGCGGAGGAGAAGGTCACGGTGAAGCAGGAAATAAAGAAATGGAATCCTGGCGGCTCATATCCCACGCTGGTGATCAACGAGAAGGAATGCGTGTCCGGTTTCGACGAGGCCGAGATCAGGGAGAAGATCAAGTGAGCGATTCCATCGGGGAGGGCGAAGTGACCCGCAAGGAGGTGGAAAGCCTCTTCACGCGGCTCGACCAGGAAGCGGAGAGCGGCGGCTACCACCTGAACCCGAACCGGGAGTTCACCCTCGGGCTCATCGAGGGAATGATGGTGAACGAGCGCCGCTACGGCTACTGGGCATGCCCATGCCGCCTGGCTTCCGGCGTGAAGAAGGAAGACCTCGACATCATCTGCCCGTGCGACTACCGGGACCCCGACATCGCGGAGTACGGGACCTGCTACTGCGGTCTGTACGTTTCCCAGGACGTGCTCGATGGAAAGCGGAAGGCGACCCGGATTCCGGAAAGGCGCCCCGCCGAGGGAATGGCGGCTCCCGCTGACAGAATGTCGGCCTCTGCGCAGCCCGGCCTGCCCGACCTTTCCGGGCTCACATATCCTCTCTGGCGCTGCAGGGTCTGCGGATATCTCTGCGCGCGCGGCCAGCCGCCCGAGGTATGCCCGATCTGCCGGGCGAAGAAGGACAGGTTCGAGCGATTCCTATAGAGCCCGCAGGCTCCCCTGCGCCGGTTCCTGCGCCATGAGCGTCTCTACGCGGCGCTCCGCCGAGCCTTTTCCCGTCTGGATTTCACCGACCAGCTCTTCGAATCTTCTCTTGTCCGCAAGGCGCGCCAGGAACGGGAATTCCTGCCTCAGCACCCGGTACCCCCAGGCGGTGTCCAGCTTCATGCTCGCCGCGCGTGAGCTGCCGCGGATGCCGCTTTCAAGGCTGCGGAGGTGCCGATATTCGCGGTCGAGCTCTCCACTCACACCCCGGCCCGCAATGCGCCGCACCACGTCCATGCGGACCTGTTCCATGACCCGGTCCAGGTTCGTGCCGCTCCTGTAGGTCACCGGGAGAGGAATGGGGACGAGCATCTCGCCGTCGGCCGTGTAGCCGGTCATCCCCTCCGTGTAATACCCCTTTTCGAGCAGTACCGGCGTGGAACGGGGGAAGAAGCGCAGCTTGCGGTAGTCCTCCACGCGTTCGCGGATGCGGCGGATCTCCTCCTGGAGCGTCCTGCTCCCCGCGCTCTCCGCGAGCTTTTTCTCAAGCTCCGGGAGCAGCTCATTCTCCATGTAGAAGATCGCCTGCGAAAGGGGGAGCTTCATGTTCCGGGACGAATAGGTGACTTCCTGGCCTTCTTCGATCCCGTACGGCGGCTGCTCGGGATTCTCCCGCACCATCACGGGAAAGAGGAAGAGAAGCGCCTTTCGGACAAAGGGCGGGTAGTCTTCCAGGTTCAGCGGAAAGGAGCGGTCATCCGCCCCGGTGAACTTCCGGATTGAGGCGACGATCGTCCTCGACAGAAGCCGGCGCGCACGGGCATCGGCCTGCCGGGACTCCAGAAATCCTCCGCCCCCGGCCAGGAGGAACTCTTCCAGCCGCGTCCTGACCCGCTCGTACAGGGGATTCGACTGGACGATGCCCTTCTGGTCCTCCGAGATGTTCTCCGAGAGAAGGCCATCCACGAGCCTGAGCGCCGAAAGTGATTTCCCGGTGATCTGCTCCGCGGGCGGCGGGGCGGTCTTCATCAGCCGCACGCAGAGGGAGAGCTTCACCGCCGCGAGGGAGAGCACCATGTCGATGTCGCGGAGCCCGGAAAGGCTCTCCTCCGTGAGACGGACCTCGCTCTCCAGGCGCGATTCCTCTTCGCGCAGGGCCTGGATTTCAGCGCTGAGATGGCCTTCTGGAAGTGTGTCCACGCTCCCGTCCCCCGAGGACAATATAGGGAGGCGCGGGAGCTTTTCCAACCCAGGCTTCTTTACTATAGTACCGGCACATGGATGAGCTATCCCCGGCTGCACGGGGCAGGGCCGGGACCTTTGCCGCGCTCGCCTATCCCAACTATCGTTTGTGGTTTTTCGGCCAGATGACCTCGCTGTTCGGCACCTGGATGCAGTCCACGGCCCAGGGGTACCTCGTCTACGAGCTCACCCGGTCGGAAGCGTACCTCGGTTACGTCGGCTTCGCATCCGGCATCGCCGCATGGATCTTCCTCCTCTACGGCGGGGCGATTGCCGACAGGGTCCCGCGCCGCAGCCTTCTGGTCATTACCCAGGCCACGAGCATGCTTCTCGCGCTGGTCCTGGCCGCCCTCACTTTTCTCCATGTGGTCGCCCCATGGCACATCATCGTCCTCGCATTCTCTCTTGGTGTCGTGAATGCCTTCGATGCGCCCTCCCGCCAGTCTTTCGTGCTCGAGATGGTGGATCGTCGCGTGCTCACCAACGCAATCGCCCTGAACTCCACCATGTTCAACATGGCGATGATTGTGGGCCCGTCCGTCGGGGGGCTGGCATACGCATTCTTTGGTCCCGGNNTGCCATGAAGCTCGCGCCATGGCGCCCGCCCGTGCGCACGGGGAGTACTCTCGCGGAGATCCGGGCCGGGCTGCATGCCGTGGCATCGGACCGTCGGATTCTCGGGGTCATGTGCCTCCTCGGCGCGGTGAGCCTCTTCGGCATGTCCTTTGTCACGCTGATTCCCGCGTGGGCGGTGGACGTCCTGAAGGGGGATGCGCTCACCAACGGCTTTCTGCTCTCCGCCCGCGGCATTGGATCTCTCGCAGCGGCCCTCGGCATTGCTTCTCTTTCGCCGCGGCGCTCCCGGGGAGCGGTGATGATGACCGCCGCGTTCATCCTTCCGGTTCTCATCATCCTGTTCTCCTTCACCCGCACCCTCGCCCTCTCCCTTGCGGTTCTGCTGGCGGTAGGGGCGGCGAACATCGTGACGAACAACCTCGCCAACTCTCTCGTGCAATCACTTACGCCGGATCCGCTGCGGGGCCGCGTCATGGGGGTGTACATGCTTACCTTCTTCGGCTTCACGCCGATCGGCGCNNATGGAATGGTTCGATCGCGTCGTCCTGGGATCGATTCGCGAGATGATGCGGGCGGCCCGCGAGAACTACGGGGTCAACCCCGTGGCGTTCCTCGTGATCTATTTCGCGTGCGTGCCGTTCTTCTATTACTCGATCTTTCGCATGGTGCGGGCACTTGCACGCCGGAAGCGGCAGGAAATCCTCGTGTGGAGCATGGTCTTCCTCGGCTCGACGGCGGCGCCGTTCCTGTACGTCCTCGTTTTCGGGAGGAACATGCCCTGGTGGGTGTACCTGGTGATCGCGCTGCTGATCGGGCAGGGAGTGTTTTCCCTCATCCGTCGACTGACGAAGAAGCAGGAATAAAGCCCAGTCCCTGAAGTTCAGTCCCTGACCGCATCCACCTCCAGGCGGACCATCTTCACGGCGACATTCCCCCGGGCATCCGGCGGATGCCCCTGCATGTACAGAGCGCTGGCTTCCTGCACGAACGCCTCCCGGCGATCGGCAGGCACCCTCTCGGTGTAGGGCATCCACGTGGTGCGGATCCAGCCTGCCAGGCCTTCGGTGCCCTTTTGAAGCATGGTCCGGGGGAGAAGCTCGATACGCCGCACCCGCAGTCCCGCCGCGGCACACCAGGGAGCGTACTCCTCGGATCCGTAGAAGCCCCAGGGGAACTGAAAGCCGGCGAACCAGCGGCCCCATTTCTCGCTGGCCGTCATCAGCTTTGCCACCTCGAAGATCTCGGTCCCGTTGCCCCGGCCGCCCATCTGGAAAAGGATCCTTCCCCCGGGCCGCAGGCTCCGCGCGGTTCCCTTCAGCACCGGGCCGTGATCTTTCACCCAGTGCAGTGTCGCGTTTGAAAAGACGACGTCGAACTCGCGATCGAAATCGAGCGCCCGGGCATCGCCGGGCTGGAAGCGGAGATTCGGATGTCTCGAGGGGGGAAATGCCTCGCGCGACAGGCGGATCATGTCCTCGGAGCTGTCGACGCCCACCACCGTGCCGCCGGGAACGCGGTGCGCGATCTCCGCGGTGACCTTGCCGTCACCGCATCCGAGGTCCAGCACCGACTCCCGCCCCGAGAGCCCGAGCTTTGTGATCAGCTCGCGGGCCCATTCCTGCTGCGCGCCCGAGTTTCGGGCGTATTCAGCCGCGTCCCAGTTGACGCCGGTTCCGCTCATGCCTTTTCCTTCGAGATCGCGTCCAGGGCGTCAACCAGGCGCTGGACCTCGGCGAGCGTGTTGTAGTGCACCGCGCCCACGCGCACCATCCCTCCCGATCCTTCCAGGCCGAGCCGGCGGGTGATCTCGGGCGCGTAGTAGTTGCCGTCCCACGCGGAGATGCCTTCGGCGTCCAGGGACTGGCAGATTCTTTTTGGCTGATGCCCTTCCATGGTGAAGGAGAACGTGGGCACCCGGCCTCTCATCCGTGACGCATCCACGATCCCCCTGATGCGCAGCCCTTTGACCGACGAGAGCCCTTCGCGCATGGCCGCGGACAGGCCCGACTCGTACTGCTGGATGCTTTCCATGGCCGCGCGCAGCACCGCACGCCTCGTCGCCTGAGCGCCGGTTCCGAATGTCCGGCCCACCCACTCCAGGTAGGCGAGGGCGCCGCGCACGCCCGCGATCCCTTCGAAGCCCTGCGTGCCGGTCTCCCACTTGTGCGGGGGCGCATCAGCGGCAGGCCGGACCTTGTACGCCGGAAGCCGGTCCAGAAGGTCGTAGCGGCCCCAGAGAATACCCGTGTGCGGCCCGAAGAACTTGTATGCCGAGCAGGCCAGGAAATCGCAGCCGAGGGCCGAGACGTCGATGGGTCCGTGAGGCGCATAGTGTACGGCGTCCACGAAGCACAGCGCGCCAGCCTGGTGGGCAATGCGCACCGCCTCCGCAATGGGATTGACGGTGCCCGTGGAGTTCGAGGCGTACCCCACGGCAACAAGCTTCGTGCGGGGAGTCACCTGCCGGGACAATGCCTCCGCGCTCCACGAGCAATCCGCAGGGTCGAAATCCACCCAGCGCACCACGCAGCCCCGGTCCCGGGCGGCCAGGAGCCACGGAGAGACGTTCGCGTCGTGGTCGAGCCTGGTCACGACCACTTCGTCACCCGGGGAGAGCTCGCGGGCAATGCTGCGGGAGATGTGCAGGGTAAGGGATGTCATGTTCTGCCCGAAGCAGATCTCCTCGGGCCGGAAGGCGCCGAGGAAGTCTGCAAGCGCCGCGCGGGTGTCCGCCACCATGGCGTCCGATTCGCGGCTGGCCCGGAACGCACCGTCGTGGTTTGCGTTGCGCCGCACCAGGTACTCGTTGATTCCCGCAAGCGCCTCCGAGGCGACCTGCGTGCCCGCCGGGTTGTCGAAATACAGCGGCGCGGCGCCGTCGTGGGAGGCGGGGTCGAGAGCCGGAAAATGGGAACGAACGGCGGAGGTGTCTATCATGGGGCTACGATACAGGAATGCCGGTCACTTCGTGAAGTGGCGTCCGGAATGCCGCCCCAGGACTCTCTCTGTTCAGGCGCGCCGGGCTATGGTACCCTTCCGGCCAGCCTCAAAATTCATTCAGCGACAGGAGGAACCATGAAGAGACTCGTTGTTGTTGCATTCATTCTCCTGGCGGCGGGAGGAATCATCTTCGCCGCGCCCGCCATCAAGAATCCGGATACGTTCATTTACGCGACAATCGGCGATGTCGTGAGCATGGATCCGGCGGTCGCCTACGACGCCCCCTCGTGGAGCGTCCTGGCCATCCTGTACGACCGGCTCCTTGACTTCAAGGGCGCCGACTTGAGCCAGTTCGTCCCGAAGCTCGCCACCACGGTGCCGACCGTCGCGAACGGCGGTGTTTCGAAGGACGGAAAGACCTACACGTTCACGCTCCGGTCGGGCGTCAAGTTCTCCAACGGTTATTCCCTCACCGCCGATGATGTCGCCTACAGCTTCAAGAGGGACATGATCACGGACCCGGACGCCGGCCCCGCGTGGGTCTGGTACCAGGTATTCCTCGGCAGCGGAGGGTCCCGCGGCGACGACGGGAAGATCTCCGTCGCGTTCAAGGACATCGATGCCGCAATACAGGCAAAGGGCAACACGGTCGTGTTCAAGCTCGCCTCCCCCTACCCCGCGTTCCTGTCGGTGCTGGCGGGGAAGTGGGGCTCGATCGTGAGCAAGAGGTGGGTCACTGAGCAGGGAGGCTGGGACGGCACCGAGGCCACGTGGCAGCAATTCAACAACCCGGCGACGGGCAAGGAAACCCTGTTTGACATCGCAATGGGGACCGGTCCCTACACCCTGGTGCGCTGGGACAAGAAGGTCGAGCTGGATTTCCTCCGCAACGACACCTACTGGGGTCCCAGGCCGGCCATCAAGAACGGCGTCTGCAAGATCGTGGATGACCTGGCAACCCGCAAGCTGATGCTTCTTCAGGGAGACGCCGATGTCATCTACGTCCCGGCCACCAACTTCCCCGAGATGGCAAATGAAAAGGGCATCACCATCTACAAGAATCTGCCTTCCCTCGACACGACGGGCGCCCACTTCAACCTCAACATCAACGCGCAGGACAACCCTGCCATCTATTCCGGCAAGCTGGACGGAAACGGAATTCCGCCCGATTTCTTCGCCGACAAGAACGTGCGCCTCGGCTTCATCTACGCCTGGGATGAGCAGGCGGAGATCAAGGACGGTTTCAACGGGAACTCAACGGATCCGGTGACCTTTATTCCCAAGGGCCTGCCGTTCAAGAACACGAAGCTGGAGAGCAAGCCGCACGACATGCCCAAGGCAAAGCAGTACTTCCAGCAGGCCTTCGGCGGTCAGCTCTGGGACAAGGGCTTCAAGTTCGACCTCCTGTATAACTCGGGCAACCTCGAGCGGGAAACCGCGGCGAAGATCCTCGCGGAGAACGTGATGTCGCTCAATCCCAAGTTCCAGATCGGGGTGCGCGGCGTCGAGTGGGCCGAGTTCACGGATGCGAACAAGAACAAGCGCGTCCCGGTGCTGTTCATGGGCTGGAGCCCTGACTATCCCGATCCAGACGACTACGCGGTTCCCTATTTGTCCTCCAGCGGCTACTTTGCGGGACGGCAGAGCTACAAGAACCCCACCGCTGACGACCTGGTCTCGAAGGCGAGTGTCGAGCTGGACTCGACAAAGCGCCAGGCAATGTACTATCAGCTCCAACAGATCTGGCTGGATGACGCGATCGCGATCATCTTCTCGCAGCCGCTGCGTCAGAGGTTCTTCAAAGACTGGGTGAAGGGATACTATTACTCCCCCATGGAGTCACAGGAGTTCGAGCTCCTGCCCGTCCTGAGCAAGAAATACTGACCTCTTTTCGTCTTCTCCACGTACGGGATTCCAGCCTCCGGGATCCCGTACGCTCTTCTGGAGCAACGCCGTGAGCCTTCTTGCCTATATCGTCCGAAGACTTCTCCTCATGGTGCTCGTCCTGATAGGCGTGTCTCTTCTGGTCTTCACCATGATGATGCTCCTCCCTCCCGGCCAGCGCGTGGCGATATACGTGACCAACGACCGTGTCTCGCCGGCGATGATGGACGCTCTGATCGCGAAATACGGCCTCAACGATCCCGCCCCCCTGCAGTACTTCCGGTGGCTGCGCAACCTGCTGCACGGCGAGTTCGGATACTCGATCACGGCGAGCTCTCCCGTGCTCAAGGGCTTCGCGCGATTTCTTCCCGTGACCCTTGAGCTGGTTCTCTACGCGGCCCCGCTCATCATCCTCACGGGGATCTTCCTCGGCACGCTCGGAGCCGTGCGGAAGGACACCGCGATGGACCACGTCACGCGCGTCCTGGCGATCGTCGGCTTCTCCCTCCCCACGTTCTGGCTCGGGCTGCTCCTGATGATGATCTTCTACGGGTTCCTGGGGATTTTCCCGCCCGGCGCGCTTTCCACTGACGTGCGGAACATCGTTTTTTCCGACCCCACCTGGCACCCGTACACGCACCTGGTGACGATCGACGCAATTCTGAACTGGCGGTGGCAGGTCTTCTGGGACGCTTTTTACCGGATGATCCTCCCCACCCTCAACCTGGTGGTGATCAATTCCGCGCTCATCATGCGCCTGATGCGCTCCAGCATGCTGGAGGCCCTGGGCCAGGACTACATGATGACCGCCCGTGCCAAGGGAGCGGACCGCAAGACTCTCTTCCGCCGTCACGCGCGCCGAAACGCGATGCTTCCCGTCATCACGATCTCGGGGATCACCTTTGCCGAGCTCATGGGCAGCATGGTGATCACCGAGACGATCTTCGACCGCAAGGGCATCGGCTGGTGGATGGCGCAGGCCGCCCTCCAGCTCGACGTGGCGGCCATCATGTTCGACGTGCTGTTCCTCGGAACGATCTACGTGGTCGTGAACCTGGTCGTGGACCTCATCTACGCGTACGTGGACCCCCGCGTGAGGCTGTCCTGATATGAAAACGATGCACCCCCGGCTGCGTGAGCTTGCGTTCACGCTGCGCAGGTTCCTGAAGAACCCGCTTTCCGTCATCGGGCTGAGCCTCGTCGTCATCTTCGGCCTGATCGCCCTGCTTGCCCCGGTCCTGGAGCCTCCGAAGTACGCCGACCCGTACAAGATTCCCCACACGGGCTTCCACATCGAGCCGTCGCCGCCGAGCGCGGCGCACCCGCTGGGAACCATGCAGCAGCAGTACGACATGCTCTACGGCCTGGTCTGGGGCACGCGGAGCGCCTTCCGTATCGGAGTCCTCGTCGTGGCGGCGAACCTTTTCATCGGAATCATCCTGGGGGTCCTCGCCGGCTATTTCGGCGGCCTGGTGGACGAGGTGATCATGCGGATCACCGACATCTTTTTCGCCATCCCCTTCCTCGTCATGGCCATGGCGCTCGTCGTGGCAATCGGCAGGGGGCTGAAGGCGGTGGTTGTCGTCCTGATCATCCTCGGATGGCCGAGCTATACCCGGGTGCTGCGCAGCGACATCCTCGTCACCCGGGGAAAGGACTTCATCCTTGCCGCGCGGGCCAGCGGCGCCTCCCACCTGCGGATCATGTTCACGCACATCGTTCCCAACGCGCTGTACTCGGTGCTGATACTGGCGTCCCTGAACATCGGGACGACCATTCTCACCGCCGCCGCCCTGTCCTTTCTCGGGCTGGGGTCGGAAACGGGTACGGCTGACTGGGGCCAGATCATCTCCCTCTGCCGGAGCTGGATCGTCGGAACGCCGGGCAACCGGTTCGCCTACTGGTACACGGTGTTCATCCCCGGGTTCGTCATCTCGCTCTTCGTCCTGGGGTGGAACCTCATGGGCGATGCGGTGCGCGACGTCTTCGACCCGCGGATGAGGAGGCGGTAATGAGTACCGCGCTCCAGACCCTCGTCGAGACCAGTGATCTGCACACCAACTTCTATACCTTCGAAGGCGTGGTGCGTGCGCTGAACGGGGTGAGCATCGTCGTCAACCGGGGCGAGACCTACGGACTGGTCGGCGAGAGCGGGTGCGGGAAGAGCGTGACGGTCCGGTCTCTCATGCGCATCGTGCAGCCGCCCGGCCGCATCGACTCGGGCAGGATCGTACTGTTCCTCAACGAGCGGGACCGTTCACGGGGCATCGAAATCCTGCAGCGGACGGAGACCTACATGCAGTCCATCCGCGGCAGCGACATTTCAATGATCTTCCAGGAGCCGGGCGCCGCCCTCAATCCCGTGCTGTCCGTCCTCGACCAGGTGGGAGAGAGCTACCGCCTGCATCGCATGGAGCAGATGATCACGGAGACCCTCGCCGGCCTGGAGGGCGAGCGCACGGCCATGCACCGAAACTCGCCCCGCCGCGCCGTGCGAAGGCTCCAGGCCGCGCTCCTGAAGGCGGAGCGCAGGGGACTGCAACGCTGGGCCGCGCTGGTAGGAAGGATCGACAACGAGCTGTACCTCCTGGAGGACCGGCAGGACGTGGAGGCCCTTGCGCGCAAGGAGTCCCTGAACCGCGGCAGGGACCGGGCCCGGCCCCGGAGCGGCCTGGCGTCCATCGCGAGGCGCGTGCCGCTGCTCCGCCGCTACCGGCGGCCGATCAATGCGACCATCAGGCGCCACGTCGTGGAGCTCCTCCGAAGCCTCGGCATCCCCAACCCCGAGAACGTTGTGCGGCGGTACCCGCACGAGCTCTCCGGCGGCATGCAGCAAAGGATTGTCATTGCGATCGCCCTGGCCTGTCATCCGACCCTCCTGATTGCAGATGAACCGACGTCGAACCTGGACGTCACCATCCAGGCGCAGATCGTGGAGCTCATCAAGGATCTGAAGCGGACTACGATCTCCTCGGTACTTTTCATTACGCATGACCTCGGGCTGGTTGCCGAGGTCTGCGACCGGGTGACGGTCATGTACGCCGGTGACGTGAGTGAGACCGCGACGGTGCGCGAGCTGTTCCGCGGTCCCCTGCATCCCTACACGGCGGGCCTGCTCGCCTCCGTGCCCAAGGTCGACCAGCGCGAGGAGCTCTCCATGATCCCCGGAGCCGTGCCCAACCTGATCCGGCCGCCCGAGGGCTGCAGGTTCCATCCCCGCTGCCCGAAGCGGATGGAGATCTGCGAGATTCAGAAGCCCCCCACCGTGGAGCACTCCCGCGGGCACTGGGTTGCCTGTCACCTTTACCCGGGCAGGGGAAACGCGTGACCCAGAACCTGGTCGACGTGCGGGAGCTGAAGAAGTACTACCCCGTGACGGGCGGGATATTCCGCCGGCACGTCGCTGACGTGCGGGCAGTTGACGGCGTGGACCTCGCGCTGGCCCGCGGGGAATGCCTGGGTCTTGTCGGGGAGAGCGGCTGCGGCAAGACGACCCTTGGCAAGGCGATCCTTCGGCTTCACGACGCCACGGCGGGCCGGATCTACTTCGAGCAGGATTCCGACAAGGTGGAGAGCGTGGAAGCGATGCTCCGCTCCCCGAGTCCTTCGGAGCGCGCGAGGGGCCGGGCCCTTTCAAAGGGCATGGATCTCAACAGGATGAAGGGCAGCGCCCTCCTGGCCCTGCGGCAGAAGATCCAGGTGGTGTTCCAGGACCCCACCAACTCGCTGGATCCCCGGATGCTGGTCAAGGACATCGTGGCCGAGCCCCTCGTGGCGCAGAGGCTTGTGAAGGCGCGCGATGTGGAGGGGCGGGTGCGGGAGCTCCTGGCAACCGTCGGGCTCACCGCCGATCACCTGATGCGCTACCCGCACGAGTTCTCGGGAGGCCAGCGCCAACGGATTGCCATCGCGCGCGCCCTGGCCACCAGCCCGGAGTTCATCCTCATGGACGAGCCCACCTCGGCCCTGGATGTCTCGGTTCAGGCCCAGATCCTGAACCTGCTCAGGAAGCTGCAGGAGGAGTTCCACCTCACCTACCTGTTCGTCACCCACCACCTCCTCGTGGTGAAGTACATTTCCAACCGCATCGCGGTGATGTACCTGGGCAGGATCGTGGAGCTGGGGCCCACCGCCGAAATATTCGCGCGCCCGCTGCATCCCTACACGCGCGCCCTGCTCTCGGCCATTCCCGTTCCAGATCCGGAGACGAAGCGCGAGAAAATCATCCTCAGCGGGGATGTCCCGAACCCGATCAACCCTCCGTCCGGGTGCCGGTTTCATCCGCGCTGTGCGCATGTCCGCGAGATCTGCCGCACGACCGAGCCGCTGCTGGAGACCGCAAATGGCGGTGGGCGCACCGTGGCCTGTCACAGGTGGCGCGAGGTCTGACCATCGACAGAACGCGGATCCCACTAACCCGGCTCTGAAGGGTGCGGGAGACGTGAGATTCCCCGTGATCATGGGGATCATCGGAATGTGGTGCATCGGGACGTTTGGAGCCTGGAAGAACAAGTCCTTCGTTCATGCGCCCGGCGAGAACCGCCAGCCGACCGTGAGACCCGGATCCGCTCCGGTATTCATGACGGACGCAACCCCGCTGGAATCGAGCTGGCCTCCACGTTGATCTGGATGATCGAGTTGCCGGTGGTGCCTGCCGGGCGAGCTCCTGCGCATCGCTGGTGCAGCAGTCGCGAACACGCTCAAATGTGCGTTTCGGCGTGTTCGGAGATGCTGTCACGCCGGGAAGCGCTCAAACGCGTCGGCCCGTTCCTTGCATCTCTCCAGATTTCCCCGCTATAGTCCGGGCATGGAGAGCATGAAGAGATCAGTGACCTGCGGCGCGCTGCGCGCCGGCGATGCCGGAACGGCCGTAACCCTCAATGGCTGGGTGCATCGGCACCGCGACCACGGAGGCATCAGGTTCTTTGACATCCGTGACCGCTATGGGATCACGCAGGTGGTCGTGGACGCGGACGCGCCGGCGGAGCTTCGCAGCGTGAGCGACGAGCTGAAGTTCGAATACTGCATTGCGGTGGAGGGAACCGTCCGTGCGCGCCCCGGATCCATGGCAAACCCGAACATGCCGACCGGCGAGATAGAGGTGAAAGCGGCGCGGATCGTCATTCTCTCCCGCTGCGAGGTGCTGCCCTTCATGATCGACGAGAGGGCCGACGCAAAGGAGGACACCCGGTTCACCTACCGCTACCTCGACCTGCGCACGGGCGCCATGCAGCGCAACATAGCCCTGCGCCACAAGGCGGCATTCGCCACGCGCCAGTACCTCGTGCGGAAGGGCTTCTACGAGATCGAGACGCCGATGTTCATCAAGAGCACGCCGGAGGGCGCGCGCGACTACCTCGTGCCGTCGCGGCTGAACCCGGGCAGGTTCTATGCCCTGCCCCAGTCCCCGCAGCTGTACAAGCAGATCCTCATGGTCTCGGGGTTCGACCGATACTTCCAGATCGCGCGGTGCTTCCGTGACGAGGACGCGCGGGGCGACCGGCAGCCGGAGTTCACCCAGATCGA
>PMZS01000394.1 GCA_003170115.1 Spirochaetaceae bacterium | reverse complement strand
GCCGCCGACATGGGCGGCATGGGATTCATCGAGACCCACCGGGTTGACTGCCTGCGATCGATTCTCATCAACACCCACCTCATCGAAGAGTCCTGCCGGGCGGGCGCGGTGCGCTACTTCTACGCCTCCTCGGCGTGCGCGTACAACACGGATCTGCAGACGGATCCTCGCGTGCGCGCGCTGAAGGAGTCCGATGCGTATCCCGCGATGGCCGAGCGGGGCTACGGCTGGGAGAAGCTCATCTCGGAAATGTTCTGCCAGGAGTACTGGGCCGAGCGCGGGATGGCGACGTTCATCGCGCGGTTCCACAATGTCTACGGGCCCCACGGCACCTGGGACGGGGGCCGGGAGAAGGCGCCCGCGGCGATCAGCCGCAAGGTGATCGACGCGGTGGCGACAAAAAGCGGGACGATCGACATCTGGGGTGACGGCACGCAGACGCGCAGCTTCATGTACATCGACGACTGCCTGGACGGCATTGACAGGATCACGCACTGCGACGAGCTGGTGGCCACGCCCATCAACCTCGGCTCTTCCGAGCTCATCGCGATCAACGACCTTGTGACAATCGCGGAAAGCATCGGCAAGGTGAAGCTCCGGCGCACGTACAAGCCGGACGCGCCCCGCGGCGTGGCCGGGCGCAACTCGGACAACACCTTCATCAAGCAGGTGCTGAAGTGGGAGCCGTCCACCGCGTTTCGCGTCGGGCTGGAAAAGACCTATCGCTGGATCGAAAAACAGTACACTGACAGGGCCGCGGGGCTTCACACGGTCAGCTGACAATGGGAGGGAGCAACGGCGTCATCGGCGGCATCCCCTACCGCATCGCTTTGGCTGGTGGCTGGATAGACCAGCCCTTCGTGTCCCGGCACGACCCTTCCCCGCCGGGCTCAATGGTTGTCGTCTCGGTGCGGCCGGATTTCCGGTTCATGGACTACTGCGGGATCGGGACGAGCACCCGCAAGATCGCCCAGCGGCTCTGGGGCGCGCGTATTCCCGAGCGGCCGCCGGCGGAGCTCGTCAAAGAGCTCTACAATGAAGAAAACAGGGGCAGGGAAGCGCCGTCGGGAAGCCAGGACATGGTCGGCCTGGTCTATCCGGGCGTGAGCCGCATCGACTACGACTTCCGACATGAGGCCGGCATCTTTCCCGCCGGCGTGGAATCCAATACGGATCCCGGCGTGGCGGAGTGGGTGCACCGCGTCATCCATGTCGTGCCGGTGGCGCAGAGGCCGGCAGGCTATTCTCCTCTGGACGCAAAGAACATCCAGCCTTCCTGGGTGCGGCGGCTGGGAGCATCAGGACGCGCCTGTTTCGAGTCCGTGGTCAATCGCGACCTCCGGGGCCTCCAGGAATCGATGAATGAATGCATGCACGCCTGGGCGGCGCTCCTGCCGGGAACGGTCAGGCACGCAACCATCAAAGTGGACCTCGAAGGGATCCTTCATCACTACCAGTCCGAATACGGCGGGGCCATGTACTCGGGCTGCGGCGGCGGGTACCTGTTCGTGGCCACCGATCGAGAAGTTCCGGGCTCATTCCGGGTGCGCGTGGGGATCCCCGGTACATAGAAAATGCCACCAGTCATCGTGTCCGGCGGCTTCGACGACCTGCGCTCCGCGCACGTGCGGTTCCTGCAGGAGGCATCAAAGCGCGGCCCCGTTCGCGTGCTTCTCTGGCCCGACGAGGCCGNNTGGTTGCGGAGACGGGCCACGCCCCGAAGTTCAGCTTCGCCGAACGGAAATACTTCCTCGAGGCGGTCCGTTTCGTCCAGGAGGTGCACGTGGCCCGCGCCCGCCTGGATCCGGACTCTCTGCCGACCGCGCTCGCCTTGCGCGGCACAACCTGGGCGGTGACGGATGCCTTCGGACATGAGTCGGAGCATCCGCGCGCGGCAAAGCGGGCGTGGTGCGCGGCGCATAGGCTGGAGCTTCTGGAGTTGTCCGCGGCGGATCTTTCGGGCTTTCCTCTGGACCCCGAACCCGCGCTGGCGGCGTCCCCCCTGGGGCGCGCGGTGGCCACGGGTTCTTTCGACTGGCTTCACACGGGTCACGTGCGGTTCTTCGAAGAGGCCGCGGCCTGCGGTGAGCTGACAGTGGTGGTCGGCCACGACGCGAACATCCGTCTCCTCAAGGGCGAGGGGCATCCGCGCTTCTCCCAGGAGGAGCGGCGGTACATGGTCGCGGCCGTCAGGTACGTGGCGCACACCCTCATCTCGACCGGCTCGGGCTGGCTGGATGCGGAGCCCGAGCTGCGCAGGCTGGCGCCGCGCATGTACATCGTCAACGAGGACGGCGACAAGCCCGAGAAGCGGGGCTACTGCGCGGAACGCGGGATCCAGTACGTCGTTCTGAAACGGGCTCCCCGCGAAGGCCTTCCGCGGCGGACGAGCACGGACCTCCGCGGGTTCTAAGCGGAAAGAAATCCGAGCACGGAATCCATTACCGCGTTGATGCGATTGAATCTCTTCGGCCGGGCAAGCATTTCTGACCTTGTTTGAATGGTGGCGGAGGGCACGATCTCGTTCCGGGAGTTCCTGATGAGAGAGGCGGCGCTCTCAGGCGTCGTTTCCAGGTGGAACTGCAGGCCCGCCACCCGGTTTCCGATTGCAAAGGCCTGGTTCCCGCACGCGTCACTCTCCAGAAACCTCACCGCCCCCCGGGGAAGCTCGAATGTCTCTCCGTGCCAGTGAAAGACCTCGATCCCGTCCACAAAGAGCCGGGCAAGGTCCGGGACAGGTCCGGCCTTTGGCCGGCGCACGGGAAACCAGCCGATCTCCTTGCANNCCGCCCGCGATGGCCCGCGCGATCAGGCGCTTCTCGGGCCGCAGCCAGGGATGGACCGCTTCATCGTTCGCGCTCATCGGCCCGCCCATGATGATGAGCCAGTCGAACGCGCCGGGGACTGGGAGCGCCGGCTCATTGAAAAGCCGTGTTGTGGTGACGGTGATGCCGTGGGCATCCATCCATGGCTGGATCGATCCAATGCCCTCGAACGGCACGTGTTGAAGCACCTGGACTTTCACTCATGTCCCTCCGGCTCCACGAAGATACGAAAAATCAGGGGTTTGGGCCGCCGGGCGTCAACACGGGAGTAAACCTGAAGTCTATGCCGTTCTGACCGGTATCATGGCCGTTCGGAAACCTGGCCATCGATCCGATGGCGCTGTTGCTGTCCGCGGCCGCCCCTGAGCTCCCCTCCGTGGCATCCAGCTCCGCCTGCTCCCCGGTGATGAGGGCGCGATGCAGGACGCCGGCATAACTCACGGTGTCGATCACCTTCCTGCCGATTGTGTCCCAGATCATGACCGCATCAGAGGGACCGTTCTGGATCCGATTCGAAGACTCCCAACCCGGAGGCGTATGCTTCAAGGCCGGGGGCAGCACCTGCACGAGCGGCCCGGCAAGCACGAGATAGCTTCCCTGCACAAGAGCTCCAAGAGCCGAGAGATCGATCCGTGCATACTCAAGACCAGGGGTCACGCTCCCGTTGAGCAGGATGACGACGATTCCCCAGAGGTCCACGTTCTCCACGGCAAGAAGCTCGATGAACTCCGAGTTGTCCACGCCCACCTGGTCCACGTCCACCTCATTCACCAGCAGAGCAAGGCCGGCGACCACCTTCACGGTGTACACGACGCTCGTGCCGTCTTCCGCGATCACCTCGTACTCCACGGGACTGGTGAAGTCATTCGCGGTGATCCCGCTTTCCTGCACCCTGCCCGCCACCCGCACGGACGCGCCTGTGAAGGAGAACTCGGCAACAAGCGATGACAGC
>PMZS01000359.1 GCA_003170115.1 Spirochaetaceae bacterium | reverse complement strand
CCTTCACTCGCGCCAGTACCATGGGAGTTATTTCTTCGATGCCGCGGGCTTCCGCCCCAGGGGCAGCGCCGCGTCCACGCTCTCATGCGGCCGCGGAATCACGTGGGTGCTCACGATCTCGCCNNGCACCTGCGTCCACCGCCGCGCGGCAGGCAGCCACGTCGCCGCGGACGATCGCCGTCACGTACCCGCCGCCGATCTTCTCGAATCCCACCAGGTCCACCTTCGCCGCCTTCACCATGGCGTCGGCGGCCTCCACCATCGCGCTGAACCCGCGCGTTTCGATCATGCCCAGGGCATCATTCGTGTTGTCAGCCATTGCATCCTTCCTTCTATATTCGTGCCGCGTTCGCGGCGATCTCTCGTCCGCCCAGGCCGCCCAGCCGCGCCTCGACGACCTTGCGCGCCTCGATGACCTCCGCCTCTTCTCCGGCGATGTAGATCCGGCCGAACGCGCCGAAGCCCAGCACCTCGATGATGTTGATCTTCGCCGTCTTTTCCGCCTCGTTGGCCGCGTAGTACGCATATCCGGCCGGCTCCACTTCCAGCACGTACAGCGTGTCTCCCCGCAGCACCATGTTGCCGTGCCTGACCTTGTTGATCAGCTGGGCGTGATGGTCGGAGATGTTCTTGATCAGCTGGCTGGTCATCACGCGCGGCTTCAGCCGGTCCGCCTCGGTCTTCTTAAGCTCCTTCAGCACCGCCTCCCCTGCCATGCGCGCATCCCCCTGGCTGTCGGAGTGCACTTCCAGGAGCCCGTACGCGCGCTCCACGATCTGCAGGCCCGGGGTGACATTCGTCGCCTTCAGGGCGATGTCGGTAAGCCGGTTGATTTCGATGCCCGGAGCGATCTCGATGACGCAGCAGGCCTGCCCGCCGATGGGGTAATAACCCTTGGACACCGTGGCAATGAACGAAGCGTTCTGCAGCTGCAGGGAGTCCAGGAACACGTAGCTCCTCAGGTCCACCGCCATAACCTTAAGCCTTCCTTTCCGAGCGCCCCAGGGGAAGCGCCTGGTCCACGGACGCGTGCGGCCGCGGGATCACGTGGGTACTCACGATCTCCCCCACCTTCTCCGCCGCGCGCGCGCCTGCATCCACCGCCGCCCGGCAGGCGGCCACGTCACCGCGCACGATCGCCGTCAC
The DNA here is from genome assembly GCA_003170115.1 of Spirochaetaceae bacterium. Classification (GTDB taxonomy): domain Bacteria; phylum Spirochaetota; class Spirochaetia; order SZUA-6; family Fen-1364; genus Fen-1364. Next base: position 2,679 of record PMZS01000359.1, on the reverse strand, counting down.
GTACCCGCCGCCGATCTTCTCATACCCCACCAGATCCACCTTCGCCGCCTTCACCATCGCGTCGGCAGCCTCCACCATCGCGCTGAACCCCCGGGTCTCGATCATTCCCAGCGCGGCCCCCTCGCCTTGGGCATCCATCCGGTTCTCCGCCATCCCATCCTCCTCTTAATGCATCTCGCGGCCGCCGGTGACGTTGAATGCCTGCCCTGTGCAGTAGTCACCGTCAACGGTCAGGAATTTCACAAACGATACCACATCGTCGATCCTGCACAACCTCCCGAGGGGGACCTTGGAGGTGAACTGCTTCACCACCGCTTCTTCCTCCATCTTGAGGTTCTCCACGTACCCCTTGCTCACCGAGCCCCACACTCCCGTGTTCTCCACGATGCCGGGACACAGGCAATTCACCTTGATGTTGTCCTTCGCGAACTCGAACGCCATGGCGTGGGTGATCGAAATGATCGCTCCCTTTGCCCCCGAGTAGGCGGCCATGATTGCGGAGCCGGTCTTCCCCGACTTGGAGGCGAAATTGATGATCCGCCCGTCTTTCAGCCTGCGCATGCTCCGCAGGGCGGCCTGGGCGCACCAGACGGATCCATTAATGTTGATCCGGTTCATCTTGTCCAGCCGCTCCGGCGTGATCTCCACGAACGGCTGCTGGTCCACCGCCCCGGCCACATTCGCCAGCGCGAAGATGTCGCCGAGGTTCTTCGTGATGTCGTCGAAGCACGCTTCCACCGCCTTCTTGTCGGTGATGTCCACCACGTATCCCCGCACCGCGTGACCGGCCTTTGCCAGGCGCTCCGCCTGCGTCACGACCTCGGGATTGAGATCGATCATGGCCACCTTCGCCCCGAAGCCGGCGTACATTTCCGCAACGCCGAGCCCGATGCTCTTGGCAGATCCGGTCACCACGCAGGTCTTTCCCTTCAAATCGACGCCCATGTCTTGTTCTCCTTCAGATGAGCATTCCACCGGTGATGTCGATCACCGTGCCCATGATGTTGAATGACTTCTCCGAGGCGAGAAATGCCACGGTGTACCCGATCTCGACAGGTTGGGCGAACCTTCCTGACGGGATCCGCGCCTCGTACGATTTCTTCAATTCGGGGTCGTTCCACTTGTCTTCGTTGATCGGGGTGCGAACCATACCGGGGGCGATCGCGTTGGCCCGGATCCCATGCGGAAGAAGCTCCCGGGCGAGTGTCTTGGTCATCATGTTGATCGCTGACTTGGCAGAGGCGTAATGGGCGTGGCCCGCGGTGTTGTACGTGATGCCGGATTTCGAAGACAGGTTGATGATGCTTCCCTTGAGACCTGCAGAGACCATGTGCTGGGCGACACGCTTGCAGAGCATGAACGGACCGTTGAGGTTGATGTCGATGACCTTTTCCCAGTTGCGGTCCGGCATGTCGAGGATGTTCTCGGTGGGCCAGATCCCTGCATTATTGACAAGGATGTCGATGTGGCCGTATGCCGCGACGACGTCTTTCACCATCGCGTCGAGGTCCTCCGCCTTGGAGATGTCAGCGTAGAAAGGCCGGCAGTCGGTCCCATATTTCATCGACAAGTCCGCGGCAAACGCCGTCACTTCGTCCTTCCCGACGATCCAGTTGACGCCGACGTTCACCCCTTCCTGGGCCAGGGCTTCGCAGATCCCCGCCCCGATTCCCGTTCCCCCGCCTGTCACGATGGCGGCTTTCCCTTTCAACCCCAGGTCCATGAATTGCTCCCTCCGAACACTGTATATAGCGCTATATATAATACTCCGGTCTTTTTGTCAACAGGAATTTTCAAGATTTTTTCGACGGATGGTTCAGCCCCCGAACGCGGGTTCGAGCCTTCCCCGCACATCGACCTGCGCCATGAAAAGGTCCCCGGCCTCGGGGCATTTCTGGACCTGCTCAGGGCTGAGCCCCTTTTTCCCCGTGGTAATGTAGAGACGGTCGAGATCAGGTCCGCCGAAGGCCATGCAGGTTGCCGTCGGAACCGGCACTTCGATGTGGCTCACCTTCTTTCCGTCAGGGTCGTATCTCGTCAGGCGGAAGCCCTGCCAGTGCCCGCTCCAGAGGAACCCTTCCGCGTCGACGATGAGCCCGTCGGGGTGGCCCTCTTCCTCCGGGACCTTGATCATGACCCTGCGGTTCGAGACCGTGCCTTTGCGTGGATCGAAGTCGAAGGCAGTGATTCGATTCGCCCACATCTCCGTCACATAGATCGTTCTCCCGTCCGGGCTGAAAGAGATCCCGTTGGGGAGGACGAGGCCCGTTTCGATGATCGACATGCTGCCGTCGGTGTCCACCCTGTACAGGCAGCCGTCGGGGGCGTCCAGGACATCGACGTTCACGGACCCGGCATAGAACCTCCCGTCGGGACCGACCGCCCCGTCGTTCATCGTCATGTGCGCAATCCCCGCCACGGGGTTTCCGAGGAGCTTCCCGCTTGCGGCGGTGTCCTCCAGAAGCGCAAATCCGTCGCGTATCACGGCGATCCACCCGCCGGACTTCCTTCGCCCGATCGCCTGCACNNCGAGAGGCGGCGCGATTCCGGGTCCCAGATCGGAGACTCGCCGCACTGGTTTTGACAACGAACGAGGTTGACGGCATTCATGACGTCTGCTCCTTAAGCTATATAGCGCGATTGAGAATTGAACCAGAATTTGCATTGAATGTCAATAAA